>JBGSQD010000269.1:0-21539 GCA_041738275.1 Geobacterales bacterium | reverse complement strand
TCCTTGGCCGGTAACCTGAACATCATCACTACCCGTCAGAACTTCACCGACCAGATGATCAACACTCTACAGACCGGGTCCGACAACTTGACATTGGCCGACATGAACAATGAAGGCGCCAACATGCTGATGCTGCAGACCCGTCAATCCCTGGGCACCACAGCACTGAGCATGTCTTCACAGGCAGCACAGTCCGTCCTCCGTCTCTTCTAGTAATAACTGAAGATGTCGAAGTAAACCTGAGCGGGGAGAGGGCAACCTCTCCCCGTTTGCGTATTCAAGCCCAGGGGAGGTGGCTGGCTATGAGAATCGAAGGCAATGATCTGCGACTGGCCCATGTAACGACTGCACAGATGCAGAATACCGGAACAGATAAGACTGCGGTACCAAAGACGCCACAACAACAGGACACATCAAACTCGATTAAAGATAATGCCGTACAACCCTTGGGGGGAGACAAGGTCTCCATCAGGGTCGAACTACCGAAAAACACCGTCGATACATTACAGAAAATGGGCAACATCTCTGACTTTCTCAATTCCGTGGCAACTAATCTACGGCAGAGCAACGAGGGGCTGAAAGCTGCAAATGCTATTGTTGATCAGATGAAGGCATCGTTAGATAAGATCATCAAGAACTTCCCGCCGTATCCGATTGAAAGCAAGGAACGTATGGAGCAGTTGATGAGTTATTCATCCCTGCAGAAACAGATCTTGAGCCTGATGACCCCGCCTCCGCCACAGCCGGTATATGAAAAGGTAAAACATTTATGGGAAGGCCTGACCAGCGGTATTGGCAGTACCATCCAGACCCCCGCCCTTCCGCAGGATGCCCCGGATTCCCATGTCAAGGCTGCAAGTAAGCAACTTGATGCCATCTCCGGCCAATTAAGTCTGGTGCAGGAAACCATGACCAATTCGGTTATGGGAGCCTAGATATGGCGTTACAATTGACCTTGAAACCGGGAGAGCGGGTTATACTGGCCGGTGCGGTAATAAAAAACGGTCACACTGTTGCCCATCTGCAGATCGAAAACCAGGTGACACTTCTCAGGCAGAGGGATATTCTGACCGAAGCTAAGGCAACGACACCGTGTAAGAAGATCTATCTGGTCGTTCAACTGATGTATATCGGCGACGGCTTGACCTCTGAATTTGCCCAGCTGTATTGGGACATGGTGCGTGATGTGCTTGTAGCGGCACCCAGTACAAAAGACTTGATTTCACAGATGAGCGCGTATATTGTTGAATCTAAATTTTACCCTGCTCTGAAAGTCGCCAAGAAACTGATTTCCTACGAAGAGGAGTTATTGGATCATGCAACAAAACTCGGTTAATGCCTATACAGCAATTCAGAAGGAAAGTTTGAGCGGCAGGGAGCTGGAGGCCTCGGTTCTATCCCGTGCAGGACTCATGCTGAAAAGTGTCAAGGAAAACTGGGGCGCTCCGGATCGTGAGCAAAAGTTGCTGGAAGCCATAAAATTTAATCAAAAGGTCTGGAGCTTCTTTCAGGCTGAGTTATCTGATCCTGAGAATCCGCTCCCAAAAAAACTGCGTGAAGACATCCTCAATCTGAGTATATTCATAGATAAACGTCTCTTTGAGATGCTGGCATTTCCTGAACCAGAAAAACTTTCCATTATCATTGACATCAACTTCAATATCGCTGCCGGCCTGCGCACCAATCCCGACCAGGGATAAATTAATTATACTGCTGTAAGGCAGTATCCTTTTCTCTCGAGATACTCGATAACTTCACGGATATGTTCATACCCCCGGGTTTCCAGCTCAAGTGAAACCTCAGTTTTGCCCAATGGAAGAGATTTTGAGCGCCTGTCATGGTTGATCAGGAATATGTTGGCCTTTACGGACGAAATGTCAGCTGTGAGTGCGGCCAGCGAACCGGGCATATCGTCAAGCTCGATCTTCAGTTTCAGGTAGCGTCCAGCTGCTAAAAGCCCCCTTTCAACAACCGTAGCTATTGTTTTCACGTCTATATTTCCCCCGGACAGCAGGCATACAGTTTTGCCGCTCAGACCCTCAATCTTATTGTGCAGCACCGCGGCCAGCGTTACAGCACCGGCGCCCTCTACCAGAAGCTTGGTCTTCTCCAGCAAAGAGACAATAGCCAACGCAATGTCCTCCTCCTGCACCATGACGATTTCGTCAACACAGTTGCAGATGACGGGAACCGTCTTTGCGCCGGGCAGCTTGACGGCAATGCCGTCGGCCAAGGTGACGCTGACCGGTTTTTCAACAGGTTTGCCTGCAGCAAAGGATGCCGACATGGAGGGGGCGGCGACCGATTCTACGCCAATGATGCGGACGTGGGGAGCAATCTTTCGAACTGCTGCGGCTATGCCTGAAATCAGTCCGCCACCCCCTACCGGAACGATCAGGTTTCGAAGATCAGGCAGCTCATCGAGAATCTCCAGGGCGATAGTACCTTGTCCTGCCATGACCAGTTCATCATCAAAGGGGTGAACAAACAGGGCACCTGTAGTCTTCTGCATATCCCATGCGGCCTGGCAGGCTTCATCAAAATTCCTTCCGACCAGCACTACCTCGGCTCCGTAGTCGCGCGTCGATTGAACCTTTTGGGGTGGGGTAATTTCCGGCATGTAGATCGTTGCCTTGACACCCAGCAGATCTGCCGAAAAGGCAACACCTTGGGCATGATTTCCGGCAGAGGCTGTGATTACGCCTTTAGCAAGGGACTCACGCGACTGTGCGGTCATGAAATTCAGTGCTCCACGGATCTTGAAAGAACCTGTTCGCTGCAGGTTCTCACATTTGAAATACAATGGAACCCCCAGTTTCTCGGTGTAGTAATGGGAATATATCAATTCTGTCCGGCGGACGCGTTTTTTCAGGCGGTCGTGTGCTTCCTGAATCAGATCGTAAAGTCGCATAAAACTTGAGGTCTCCATAATGATGTGCGTTATCCCAGATAAGCAGGATAGTGCGTCGGGCAAATAAAACAGCACAATAAATATTTTGTAACACACGAATAGTACCAGATGGGACAGACAGGGTCAAACTCGAAGGATGTTTGATACTTGGCAATAAACCGATTTACTGTTACATTTAGTAAGTTTTAAATCATTCTCTGCTGATTTTGAGATAAAATTGATTTCGTTAACGCACTAATCCTGTTATCAGAGCTAGGTAATTACAAAATGCTGGAGGTTTCATGGGAGCAATTCATCACCAGTTGATCATTCTCGGCGCCGGGCCGGCAGGGTATACCGCGGCTATTTATGCTGCGCGGGCTAATCTGAACCCTGTGATTATCACCGGCTTGCAACCGGGAGGTCAACTTACCACCACTACCGAAGTTGACAATTGGCCGGGAGATCATGAGGGTGTCCAGGGGCCGGAACTGATGGAGCGTATGAGGCTGCATGCGGAACGATTCAATACGCAGATGATCTATGATCAGATCAAGGGCGCTGATCTGCGCCAACGTCCGTTCGTGCTCGAAGGCGATTCAGCTGTCTATACCTGTGATGCCTTGATTATTGCTACCGGTGCCTCTGCCAAGTACCTGGGCATTCCATCGGAGCAGACGTTCAAGGGCAAGGGGGTCTCGGCCTGCGCTACCTGTGACGGTTTCTTCTACCGCGGCAAGGATGTGGCTGTGATCGGTGGTGGCAATACCGCCGTGGAAGAGGCGCTTTATCTGTCCAACATTGCCCGCCATGTAACGGTCGTCCATCGTCGTGATCAATTCCGCTCAGAAAAAATCCTGGCCGATCGGCTTATCGAGAAAACCAAATCGGGTAACGTTACCATTGAGTGGCACCATACTCTGGATGAAGTGTTGGGTGATGCCAGTGGTGTTACCGGAATCCGCGTACGCCATTCGAGCGGCTCCACCAAGGTAATCCCGGTTCATGGTGTCTTCATTGCCATCGGCCATTCACCCAATACTGCGATTTTCGATGGACAGCTGGATATGGAAAACGGCTATATCCGTACCCGCTGCAGTACCGAAGGTAATCTCACGGCAACCAGTGTTGAGGGGGTCTTTGCTGCCGGTGACGTGCAGGACTATATCTACCGCCAGGCCATAACCTCTGCAGGTACCGGCTGCATGGCAGCCCTGGATGCTGAGCGTTATCTTGACACGTTCAAGAGGTAGGGGGTTACGACATGCCTGTGGAGGCTGATGACCTGGACGAACTTCTCACTGCTGTCCGAAAAACCATCAAAGATAACCAGCAATTCCTGCTGGGACTTGTTGATGAGACCATCGATGTGGTTGTGGATCCCGAGGCTGGTGAAGATAAAACCGAAGAAGATGGTGACGAGTTCGAGGAGTTGTAATTCTTTTATGAAATAACAGATCAAATTACACAAAAGCCCCTGAGACGTTCTCAGGGGCTTTTGTGTTTGGGGGTTTCAGGCTTACGCGATTAGTGTTTAGAGCCGGCCGAGGCGTCATGTCCTCCGACCGAGTGACAGTCGCTACAGTTTGTTTTGAATAGTTCATCGCCAATATCGACGGGGTGAACAAACTCGGTAACCTGTTTACCGGCAGGGATGTTTTCCTGAATCTGGCTCAGGACATCATGGCAGATCTTGCAGTCCTTGGAAATAACCCTTCCTTCTGGTGATTTATGCTTGCCGTCATGGCAACGGAAACAACCTGGAGTATAGAAGTGGCCGACGTGGTTCGGATAGGTACTCCAGGAGACCTTCATCTTCGGGAAAAAATTACGCTTGTAGATCGCCTGGGTCTTCAGAATGGCCTGGCTGAGTTCAGCTGCCTTCTTGTTGGGAACATCGGGATAGTTCTTGGCATAGTATTCATTGATACCAGCTTCTATAGCCTTGGTTGCTTCTTCGGAAGAACTGTACGGTTTTTCCAGCAATTCCACCGCAACCTTTTTGAAATATGGCAGGCCCCGGTCAATGGTGCCGGAGACAAAATGCTTGTCCAATTCCTCGCTTGGGGAATGGTAGATATGGGTCGGCTTGTTGTGGCAATCAGTGCAGTCCATCAGGCGCTTTTCTGCTTTGTTGATTTCATCACGGGAAAGCGGCTTGGCCGGATCCATGTATTCGGTGATCTTTCCATCCTGTCCCTTGACTGCAATATAAGGAATGCTCAGTCGCTTCTTGTCGCCGGCTATGAATTTGACCTCGCGACCAACATGCCAGTGGATACCCATGGCATTGGGCGTTTTGGGGGTTCCGCCGATTTTGATCATCATGTTGATCTCGCGCGGCGTGTTTTCCTCGTTGGGGGCATAGTGGTAGAAAATTTTCTGGCGTCCGGCATAGAACTTCTCAGGCCAGTGGCAATGTTCACATGTGCTTCTTGCTGGTCGCAGGTGTTCGATAGGCGTGCTGATCGGAGTTGGCCATGAGTGGGTCAACACGGCCCAAACCTGCCGGAGGCCTGAAATCTTGGCCTTAACATACCAATCGGCTCCAGGTCCTACATGACATTCGACGCACTTGACATTGGCATGGGGCGACTCTTTCCAGGCGGTGTGTTCCGGCTCCATGACCACATGGCACAGTTCGCCGCAGAAGGTTGTTGACTCGGTGAACTCATACCCCTTGATAGCAGCGATACCTACCACCAGAACAAAAAGAACCGAAGAGACAAGAAAGTAGATGGTTAGCCTGAGAGTATGCATATCATTCAGGTCAAGCCGTGGAAGAGCAGGTATGGCGACTTCGGGGTGTTTGCGGATACGTTCCCTTATCAGCCACGCGCCGACCGGAATCAGAACCAGACCAAAGATAAGCATTCCAGGGAAGGCGAAATAAACAAACATCCCGATGTAAGGGTTGTCAAGCCCGGTAAATGATTCTAACAGTATAAACACGATAATCAGAATTGTGGCGATAAGCACCATCAATGAACCGATAAGGGTGATACTGTTCATGAAATATCTGGTGACTTTGATTTCCTTCTGTGGCTCCATGGGGCCTCCTCGGCATATTTCAAATTATTATATAGTAACAGGTGGTTTTTACCAGCATCCTGCGGTCTGCAATCAAAAAAGCGGACAGGAATATTTTCGGATACATTGATACGTAAGTGAAAGGGCCGCATCCTGGATGGATGCGGCCCTGTTGCTCATCAGCTAGCTGCGCACATCTGTCAGTGTGATCCGCCTGCAAAAGCCAGGATCATCAACAGCAGCAGGGCGAGTCCTATGAAGAGGGCTGTGAAGCCGAATCCTTTGACCAGGAAGTCATACACCACACCGCTGGTACGTTTTGCCGCAAAGTTCTCGGTTATGCCAAGCTCTTCGTAACGCTTCCACTGGTCGCCTCGTTCCTCGATCATCTCTTCCTTGGCTATCTGGCCGTTGAAGATGACGAAGTCCATCGGGAACTTTTCGGGTCGGCCGTGGGTATTGAAGAAGTGGACCGAGAAGATGAAGCCGGTTGCCAGAAGCGCTTCGTCAGAGTGGATGATGGTGGCGACGTTAAACATCCATCCTGGCAGGAAGGTGCCAAACAATTCAGGGAACCAGAGCATAAGTCCTGAACCGCCGATGGCGAACATACCCCAGAAGACCGCGATGAAGTCGAATTTTTCCCAGTAGGTCCAGCGCTCGAAGGTCGGCTTAGGCCCTTTGAAGAAGAACCACTTGACCATGTTGACGACATCCGTGATGTCGCGCAGGTTCGGGCATAATGAATCAGGACCGAACAGGCGTTGAATGAAATTACCTGGAATGTCCTTTTTGAAGAAAAGGAAGTGCACGCTCATTGCCAGAGCCGAGGCAAAGTATACGAAGGTTATGCCGGCGCAGATTCTGTGAATCAGGCCCGCATTGGCCGAGCCGCCGAGCAGTTCCATCAGCTTGAGAGCCCAGAACTGGTCGCTGAACTTCAGTGGCAGGCCGGTCAGGGAGAGCCCCAGGAAGCTGGTAATGACCAGGATGTGCAGGAAGATATGCCGGCGGGTAAATCGACGGTATTGTTTATGGGCATCCGGGATGACATGATGGTGTTCACCAGCAGAAAGTTTGGCTGCTTTTTCCCGATTATCAACAAAGCCGCGGAACATCCAGAGTAATGTATGTACCCAGAACACAGCAAATGTACCAACCAGAAGGCCGGTCATGGCAACAAATGTATAATATAGGATCGGATATTTTTCACGGTCATGCTCACCGTGGGAATAAAACTTGGTGAACAAGGAGGTTGCCTTGGTATGACATTTGCCGCAGGTGGCAACAAGGTTGGCTTCATTTACGCTTGATTTCGGGTCCTTTTCAGGGAGCACGGAATGGGCTGTGTGGCAATCGGCACAGCCTGCTACTCGTTCAGGAAATCCGAGACGATAGTTTTTGCCGTGGTAGCTCTCCATGTAGGTTTTGACAGCTACGTTAAAGACGTTGTTTTTTGCCATCATCTTTTTATCGCTGTGGCACTTCATGCAGACCTTGGTATGAAAATCACGATTTTCAAAGCTTTTCGGGTCGCCAAGTGGTTTGATGGCATGGAGGTTGTGACAGTCACTGCAAGAAGCAGAATCCATGTTACCGGCTGCTACGCCCTTGCCGTGAATTGATTGCTGGTATACTTTTTCTTTGTCGTGGCACTGGACGCATTTGGCTACGACCTTGCGTTTGTCGCCTTTCCATGATTTGTGGACATGGATATCGGTGTGACAATCGGCGCACATGACCCCCTTGGATACGTGGACACTGGTATAGTGTTCGGCGTTTTCCTTTTTATGACAACGCTCGCACTGTACCTTCTGGACCTTGATCTCTTTTCGCATGTGCTTGGCAAGATCCGTGATGTCCACGTGGCAACTGGTGCAGGCGTTTTTGCCATGGACCGATGTCGCAAATTCCCTCACGGAAATCTTGTCACTATGACAGCCCAGGCAGGTGGCTGGATCGATGGCCATCCCCTGCTCTGCGAAGGTTGGTGCGGCCCAGGCCACAAGCAACATCAGTAAGGGAAGAAAACGGCAGACGACAAACGACATAACAAACTCCTTAATGGTGGGTGTATAAATTTGCTATACACTACACTAATAGAATTGATAAAATCAATCAAAATTGAAGTCAGTATAATAAAGTATTGCAAAGATTTTGACATATGAATTATGTGGTTGAGCATGGATTGCGTATTAAACAGGCATAAACTCATGTAGCAAAGCACTCGGAAGGTCCGGGAATAATGAAGAGAGCATTCTTGACTTTAACAGCCCTATTTGCTAGCTTTATAGAACCTCGCGCCAATTCCTCTCTGCTTCCGGAGCGTCATTTAAACCTGGAGTCTGCATGCATAAAAAATTGTTTATCCCCGGTCCTGTTGAGGTCCATCCCGAAATACTTGCTGCTATGGCAACCCCCATGGTCGGTCATCGTATGAAGGAATACGCCCAACTGCACGGGCGCGCCAAGTCAAAGCTCAAGACATTGCTGGCTACCGAAGGGAAGGTCTATCTGGCAACATCCAGTGCCTTTGGCGTTATGGAAGGCGCTGTGCGCAATCTTGTTGGTACGCGCTGCGCGAACTTCTGCAACGGTGCTTTTTCAGACAAGTGGCACGATGTCACCCTGCGTTGCGGCAAACAGGCCGACGCCATCCGCTTCGAGTGGGGCAGTCCGGTCACGCCTGAGGCCGTTGAACAGGCGCTATCCAGCGGAAAGTATGACAGCATGACCATGATCCACAATGAAACCTCCACCGGTGTGATGTCCCCACTCGGAGAGATCGCCGAGGTGATGCGGAAATTTCCGGAAGTGGTGTTTATTGTAGATACGGTTTCGTCCATGAGTGCTCTCAATATACCGGTTGACACTTTGGGGATCGACTGCTGCATCTTCGGAGTGCAGAAGGCTCTGGCTCTTCCCCCCGGTCTGGCGATATTCACTGCCAGCGAAAAGGCGCTAAAGCGGGCATCGACCATAGAAGGTCGCGGTTACTACTTTGATTTTCTGGAGTTTGACGCCAACGACAGCAAAGATAATACCCCCTCCACCCCCTGTATCTCCCAGATATACGCTTTGGATTGCCAGTTGGACCGGATATTTGCAGAAGGGCTCGAAGTTCGTTGGGCACGCCATAGTGACTTGGCGAACCATGTCCGCGGCTGGATAACCGACCGTGGTTTCGGTTTGTTTCCGGAATCCCGGTTCTGTTCTCAGACCCTCACCTGTGCCCGTAACAGTCGCGATATCGACTTGGCGCGGCTTAAAAAGGAGCTCGACGCGTCAGGGTTTGCCTTCGACGACGGTTATGGCAAGATCAAAGGGCAGACCTTTCGGATTGCCCACATGGGAGATATGACCCGTTATGATCTTGATGGTTTATTTGCAGCCATGATCAAGATCATGCCTGAGCTGGCGTAAAGTTTGTTGCAGTAAAACTTAGCAATATTGAAAATGTAAGAAGGAGTGAATTATGAAGTGCCCGAATTGTGGAGACAGGACTTTGGTTGATATTGACATGCATTCCGACGGTTTTTCTTCTGATGAGTCGCCTGTTAAGGAATGTGGGGCCTGCGGATTGGTCTGGCGGGTCAAGATGGATGCTGGTGTGACGAGGGTTGATATTATCAGGCCGGCTGATAAATCTAAATAAAAACCCCCGCATAGCGGGGGTAATTTGTAAGTTATTCCATTTCGAATACGTCTTTGCCTGCGCCGCACAACGGACAGCACCAGTCGTCAGGCAGAGATTCAAAGGGGGTTCCTGCGGGTATTCCCTTGTCCGGATCACCCAGTGCGGGATCGTAAACGTACTGGCAGATAGTGCAGATCCAACGTTGCATAGAAATTCTCCTTTTAGTTGTTAGTTTTCCCAGCTAATACACTGTACCGGACAGGCATCGATAGCCTGTTGGATGTCTTGTTCAGGGGCTCCGTCCGGGTCGTAGCATTCCGATTTAGTCGAATCGTTGAAGCGGAAGACACCCGGACAGGTTGAGATGCAAAGTCCGCAGCTGATACAGCTTTCCTGATCGACCCAGGGCTTTTTCATGAATATTCCTCCTTGTGACAACTGTTAGAAATGTATACCAGCTCGGGTGTTCTGTCAACATTGACCATGATTCTCGATATAACTTCGGCTTAAGGAACATCATTTATGATATTTGAGATTGTGGTAGTTGGCCCGCTGGCGGTCAACTGTGTCATACTCGGTTGTGGGGAAACCCGCGAGGGAGTGGTGGTGGATGCCGGTGGAGATGCCGGGCAGATCATCGCAGCGGTTGAACGGTTGGGACTGAATATCAGTCAGGTCATAAACACCCATGGCCATTTTGATCATGTTGGCGCCAACCGTCAGGTTCTGGAGCATTTCAACGCACGCCTGCTGATCCATGAACGAGACGTACCCATGTTGGAGCGGGCGTCTGTCGTGGCCAAGGCATATGGCATGCAAGTGGATAATTCGCCACAACCGGATGCATTTTTATGTGACGGCATGGAGATCAGTTTTGGAAAATGTCGCATGAAGGTATTGCACACGCCGGGGCACACCCAGGGCGGTTGCTGTCTCTATCTTGAAGAAGAAAAGATAATCATTACCGGCGACACCCTCTTTGCCGACTCCATCGGTCGTACCGATCTTCCCGGGGGATCCCATGAACAGCTGCTGGCATCCATCCGGTCCAAGCTCTTTATCCTGCCGGATGATGTGGTCGCATATCCTGGGCATGGTCCCGACACAACCATAGGGCACGAAAAGAAGAACAACCCGTATTTTTAGCAGGTTAGAAATCTTCCCTGCGTTTTTTGTAGACAATCACGTCACGTGTCCCGATGGTTGGGATAAGGGAACTACCCATGCTCAAGGATAAACAGGTCATCCTCGGAGTTACCGGCGGCATTGCGGTATACAAAGCTGTCGAACTGCTGCGCCTGCTCACCAAGGCCGGTGCGGATGTGCATGTCATCATGACGCGTGCCGCCCAGGAATTCGTTACGCCCCTTACCTTCCAGACTCTATCCGCCAATCCGGTGCATACAGAACTCTTCAATCTGATTGCCGAGCGCGAGATCGGCCACATCGCCCTGGCAGACCGTGCAGACCTGTTTATCATTGCGCCGGCCACGGCCAACATCATCGGTAAGATTGCCGGCGGCATTGCCGATGACATGCTCACGACAACGGTCATGGCGACCAAAGCGCCTCTGCTGATTGCTCCAGCCATGAACGTCAATATGTACACCAATCCGATCTATCGCGAAAACGAGGACAAGCTGCGGCGTGCCGGCTATCAGTTTTTACCGCCTGTGAAGGGCGCCCTGGCCTGCGGCTGGGAAGGAGAAGGCAAGCTGGCGGCCCCGGAAGACATCTTCGAAGCCGCATTGGTGACTCTGACAGCCAAGGATCTGACCGGGCAGACGGTTCTGGTTACGGCCGGGCCGACCCGTGAAGAACTGGACCCGGTGCGTTTCATCAGTAATCATTCATCGGGCAAGATGGGCTATGCCCTGGCGCGGGCAGCACAGCAACGAGGCGCGCGGGTGATACTTGTCAGCGGTCCGGTCTGTCTTTCGGCGCCTTGCGGTGTTGAGCTGGTCCATGTGGAAAGCGCCCGAGAGATGCATGCTGCTGTCATGGCGAGGGCTGGAGAATGCACAGTGGTTGTAAAGGCGGCCGCGGTTGCCGATTACAGGCCGCTTGAACGCCAAGGGAGCAAGATCAAAAAACAGTCCGATGAGATGACGCTGCTGTTGACCAAGAACCCGGATATCCTGGCTGAGCTGGGCCAGATGAACCACCGTCCGTTTTTGGTCGGATTCGCTGCCGAGACCGGTAATTTGGACGAATACGCCACGAAAAAACTGCAGGATAAAAATCTGGACATGATCGTGGCCAATGACGTCAGCCAAGCCGATGCGGGCTTTAATGTGGATACCAACCGTGCTCGAATCTTTTTCATGGATGGTCGCGCGGTCGAGAGTTCGCTTATGTCCAAGGACAAACTGGCTGCTGTGATCCTCGATCATATTGCCGCCGAACTGCTCTCCAGGAAGGTTTGCTGATACGTTTTGCCTTATCTGCTGTGCAATTCCTCCAGCAGGGACGGCTTGTGCAGTGCTTTTCGCAGTTTCTTCCTGATCGCTTCCACCTGTTCCAATCCCTCTGCCTTTGTCAGCCGCCCGCTCTTGTAAAGCAGCCTCAGATTTTTTCGTAATGCCTCGGCAGTAGCCAGCGCCCGTTCGCCGGTCGGGTCAATCTTCAGCATCTGCGACTCTTGCTGATGACGCAGCATGTCGAAGACAGCCTCTTCCGTCAGGCGCAGGTATTCATCACGGTCCTCCTCGGCCAGGGCGTAGCGTGAATTGTTCGACAGGGTCTGCATGACCTTTTGCCACCTCTCCAGCCGCGACAGCAGCATGATCGAGTTGAAGATTCGTTTGTTGGTACCGAAAGAAAAGATGGTATTGGTCAGCACACTGCGCAGCAAGGTGTCATTGCCCCTCTGGTCACTGCTGCAGACATCATGCGCTCGCGCCCAGACATCTTTTTCTACAAAGGTCTCGAAACGCATCTCCCAGTAGGTATGCTTCATGGTCATAGTGGCGAAAGAGCGCATGATCTTGTAAGGTACGTAATAATTGTGGGCAATGGCATCCGCAGCCAGATGGGAAAGATAACCGTAGGCGCACGCCTTTTCGCTGTTGGTGCGGGCGGCCTGGAGCACCTTTTGGCCAATGCGCCAGCGGTGGCAGTTGAGCATGTAGTGTGTATATTTCTTCCCCACAATGATGTCGGCCGCGATGCTACCGTAAAGGTAGTCACTGGGGTGGGCCGCAAGGATCGCCGCGATGCCGACTGGCAGGGTTTCCAGGGCGGACAGTACGCTTAGTCCGGCCTGGAGATGGATGCCGCCTCCCCAGGCATAAGCCTGAAAGGGAAAACAAACGATGGCCAGCACCAGGAAGAGCAGATATATGTGCATATGTTCTTTCACTTTGACAGTCGGTTATGGTAGCTGGTACTCTTCAGCAACATCATGATACCCCAGAACAGGGCACGGTACAACAGGACGTATGAAAATAAGGCATTCATTCAATACCGTAGCAGCGGCATCCCTCAGGGAATATGTGGCATCTCTTCAGGAAAGCGGGCTTGATGGCATTCCTGTTGCCCTGGCCGGCAATGCGCAGGCCGCATCGGTCACCCCGACCAATGCAGTGTCAGGGCAACGACCACCGCCTTCGGAAGATGTATCTCGTCATGAAACCCTCGACAGGATCAGGAAGGATATGGGAGATTGCCAGCGCTGCAAACTCGCCAAGACACGAAAAAATCTGGTGTTCGGTGTGGGAAATCCGCAGGCAAGGCTGGTATTTGTCGGCGAGGGGCCTGGCGCAGATGAGGACACCAAGGGGGAACCGTTTGTGGGGGCTGCCGGACAGGTATTGAACCGCATCATTTCTGCCATGGGGCTCAAGAGGGAAGAGGTCTACATCTGCAACGTGGTTAAGTGCCGCCCTCCCGGAAACCGCGACCCGGAGTCGGATGAGATCGCAACCTGTTCACCTTTCCTGTTGCGGCAATTGCAATCAGTAAACCCGGAGGTAATCGTTGCCCTTGGCAAGCCGGCCAGCCATACACTTCTGGGGACAAAAGAACCGATCTCGAAGCTGCGGGGCAAGTTTCGGGATTTTCATGGCATCCCGCTCATGCCGACCTACCATCCGTCATACCTCTTGCGCAAACAGGGCGAGGGAAGCATGGAATCCTTCTGGGAGGTATGGGACGATATGGCCCAGGTGCTGCGGTTGCTCAAATTGCCGGTACCGGAGAAAAACAGGAAGAAGTAGGTGCTATCCGCCCTTTATTTCCCGATCCAACTTCTAAACTCACACAGATCTTTCTGCAGACCTCCCTACGACCAGGCTTTCCCGGTATCTTTGTCCGCATAATCTCCGCCTGTTACTGCTTCGGAGTGTTGTGGCTAAAAAACATTAACGAATCCCGACTCAAATAATAATATACCTGTAATTTTAACTTGACCTGTTTGATTTAGGAGTGTATTTCTATAAACGTCTATATTGCAATATAGAGATACACGATAATACTTAACCATTCGCGAGGATGGGGCGGAAAGCCTACAGGGTCTCACGTAGACAGCCGGGTTGCCGAAATATCATATTGATATCGGGCAACCCTTTTTTTATGCCATGCACGAAACTAGAGGAGGTGAGTATGTAAATAACAATAGGCGACCCTTGGGTCATAGCAGGTTTTGACAACGAACCTCCCCTACTGTGTAGTCAAATACCACCGGCAAAGTCCATCATTGACATCAGCTTTATTTAATCGGTGAGTTCAATTCTACACAGACAAAGGAGGACATTATGGGTCGTACATCCGGGAACTTTGCTTATGGCATGATTATTCTTCTGGCAGTAATTTTCTTTATCCCGAATCTATCGCATGCTGGCGATATCAATGTAAAGCTGTCTACAGACAAGATTACCTACCTGAGAAACCAGACAGTCAATTTCACAGTTTACGCCACCTACGAAAATGGCAAACCAGTCACTTCAGTATCGAAAAAAGAGCTGTCCATCAAGGATTCTGCTTCTGTTGAAGTACTTAAAGCATCATTGGTCAACAAGGGCAATGGCTACTTCAGCTACAGTTACGTAATAAAATCCACCGCAAGAACCGGATCATGGCGCGCCAAGGCAACCATTAAAGATTCAAACGGAAATGATGGTGAAAAGACAGGCTACTTTACGGTCTCAAGTACGACCAACACGGATACCACAGCGCCAGTCACCTCTGCATCGCCCTCCGGAACAACATTTACCAATTCTGTCATTGTTACACTTTCCCGCAACGAAACAGGGACCACCTACTACACCATCAACGGCTCGACACCGACCACCGCTTCTTCTGTCTACAGCGCTCCTTTAACCATAAGCGCCACGACCACGTTGAAATTTTTCTCCAGGGACAGTGCTGGAAACAGTGAAGCGGTAAAGACCGCAACCTATACCAAGATTACAACTCCCTCGGACACCACACCTCCAGTTACCTCTGCATCACCTGCTGGAATTACATTCACCACACCTGTCACTGTTACGCTTTCGCGCAACGAAACAGGGACCACCTACTACACCATCAACGGCTCGACACCGACCACCGCTTCTTCTGTCTACAGCGCTCCTTTAACCATAAGCGCCACGACCACGTTGAAATTTTTCTCCAGGGACAGTGCCGGAAACAGTGAAACGATAAAAACAGAAACCTATACCAAGTCTACGGCTTCTACCCATTCAACACTCACCTGGACCGGCTACAGCATGTGCAACAGTTGCCATACGCAGCAGGCATCTGATGTGTTCTCTTCTGTTCATTACCAGTGGCGCGGTCCCTCCGGGATGACCACCGGTCCTGCTGTCCAGGGTAAGTTTTCCGATACCGTGGACAACAGTACAGCCTTCAATTCATACTGTATCAACATTCTCGGCAACTGGAACGGCTATTCCGGCTGCAGTAATTGCCACGTTGGCCTCGGCGCAAAGCCGACTGTAACCGCTGATGCAGAACAGCTCGACAATATTGACTGCCTCCTGTGTCATCAAAAAGATTACAAGCGAACCCGGCCAATAACCGGCGGCCTCTATAACCCGAACACCGCTGCAATGACCATCACCATGGACCAGGCCGTGCAGACCGTATCCAAGCCGACCAGATCATCCTGCCTCCAGTGCCACGCCAAGGGTGGCGGCGGCGACAACTTCAAACGTGGCGATCTGACCCTTGCCCATGGCGCAACCGCAGATGCAGCCTTTGATGTCCATATGGCGACAAGCGGTGGCAACCTGCTTTGCCAGAACTGTCATGCCACAAGTCATCACAAGATTGCCGGGCGTGGCAGTGACCTCCGGCCAAAAGAAGTTGCCGGAGCAATCAATTGTTCCACCAGCACGTGTCACACTGCAAAAGCAAGCACCACCAGCGGCCATGCCACCACCAGGGTCAATCAGCATATCGGACGTGTGTCCTGCCAGGCTTGCCATATCAGAACATATGCCAAAAATGCGTCCGACACCGTGGCTACTGAAGCAACTGAAACCCATCGTACATGGCAGACCTCAGAATGGAATGCGGCCCTTAACCGCTACGAGCCGACCATAACCTTGGGCAACAATCTGACGCCCAAGTATTCCTTCTGGAACGGCACCAGCTGGGGCAGCAATATGCTTGATACCCCGGTTATCGATCCTGCAACCGGCGCATACAAAATATCCCGACCGAACGGGGCTATCAGCGATGCAGTTGGCACCAAGCTGTACCCTTTCAAGTACAAAACTTCGATCGTACCCATGAATACCGATCGGAACAAACTTGTTTCAGTGGATACGAGTATCTACTTCAATACAGGTAATGTTAGCGATGCCATCAACCAGGGCATGGTTAACATGGGATTCTCGGCAGGCGAGCCATTCTCCTGGGTAACAACAGACGAGTACCAGCTCATTACCCACGAAGTTCCACCAGCATCCGGCAACGTACTGTCCTGCACCGACTGCCATAAGAATACGGCACGAATGAACCTGCCACAGATGGGCTATGCCCTGAAGGCGTCCAAGTCAGCTGTCTGCTCCCAGTGCCATGGTGACAAGTCTTACCCAGATTATCTCTGGGTTCATGACAAGCATGTAACGGACAAGAAATATGACTGCTCCTTCTGCCACAGTTTCTCACGGGCAGCTGAGCGTGGGCTGAAGACCACCAGGTAATCCATATCCATCTGTAAAAAGTTATGGGGCGTCTCTGCATAAGAGCGCCCCATAATTATTTTTGGTGCATGTTTAGAAGAGTGGGCTGGTCCTGCCCTGTGAATGCGAAAGCTGTCGTTGACTGAAATGAACGGAAAGCTAAAGTGTTGTATCAGGCTATAACCCGAACCATTTCCTGACCACGAAAAGGTCCCGCTGTTTCCCTTCCTTCGGCCAGCTGTCCATTGGCCGCCTTGTTCGCATAATCTCCATCAGTCGCTGTTCCAGCGCAGTTGTCACCACGCCGCCATGGCCCGGTTTGCCGCACTCCAGCCGGCTCTCTATTGCTGTCCCCTTATCCAGCACGATGATCACGTGACCATTCCAGACAATCAGGTCCAGAGGCTCCAGCAGCCGGGAAATCTCTCCTGCGGTTTTATGCGCGATGACTACCCCTGTTCCGAAAGTGATCAGTTGGGAGGTATTGCGGGGTGTCCACCCCTGTGTGGCCTGGTACAGCAGTCCGGAGCAGTCCAGGCCTGCCAGGAGTTCTTGTTTTCCCGGCGGGCGAGTCCCGTGGTAGAACATCTCGCTCAACTGGGCGACCCCCTGCTGTACGTTCCCTCCCCAGACATAAGGCCTGCCGATGGCCCCCCTCAGGTCGGAGATAATCTTCTGTAGTTCAGGCAGTTTTCTTGTGCGTGCCGGGGGCTGGCTATCGTGCAGTTCCATAAATCGGCGGTCCACATAGAGCTTTCCGTCAGCGGGGGGCGGGTAGTCAGAGGTCTCCACCTGATAGATTCTGCTGTTATTGTTTCGGATCTCCCGCAGCAGTTTGAAGGAGGTTCCTGGCAGGGCGATAAATTCCAGTTCCCGCACCTGGCCGCAGCGGTCGGTTTTCAGGGTGTTGCCATCCGGGCCACCGAATATGGCGCTGAAATCCGGACTGTTTAACACCGGTGCTGCAGAGCGGGCCACGGCATACAGAGAGGCTGCGCTGGAGGTTGTCCAGCAGATGGTCATGATGCTTATCAGCAGGAAGAGTTTTTTCACCCTGTTGTCCGATTGCCACGGCTGGCCTGACGCACCAGTTCCTTCTGGGCAAAGGTCAGGCGCGACGAGGAGAGCAGCTCGCGGAGGGTGCTGGGGGGCAAGCCCGGCAGGAACATGGTGAACCAGATGGCAGGGGTACGGGGGTTTTTGAGGATTGCCATCCGGATGTTGGGTCGCCCTTTCCAACGGCCATTGCGGGCGACCATGGAGATCGTCTCTGCGGTAGATTTTGACGAGGCAATGAACTGATACAGGGCACCCTCCTTAAGGTGCGGGTTGTCCAGGCAGGCCTCCACCACCAATGGCACACCTTCCCGCAGCAGCGCCTCCACGAGTCCCGCGGTGCCGCGACGCGCCAAGGTCAGTTTGTTGCCCAAGGGTTGAGCGGGGAGGCGCTGGATGATACTGCGCTCGGCAGACAGGCGGTGGTCTGGAGTCATGCCCGGTATGATGCAGATCTTCAGCAGATCAAATATAGTGAGTTGCGGCAGCAGGGTTGCAACAATATGGGCAGGTGTCTCGGGATGGCATACCAATGCGAATTTGACGCGGTGGTTTTCGCACATGCGTTTACCTGCATACAGGGCAATGAACAACTCCTCCGACAGTCCGCGCCGCTTAAAGAGCGTCAGCAGATGATTTTCGTCAAGGTCCGGATTGCGGAGGCTGGCCAGCAGTGCCTCACCGGAGAACTCCTGCATAATCTGAAACAGTTCCTCCTTGTTTGCAGTCAGTGCCAGGTGGAGTTGTTGTGACAGATTTTGGTCAATGGTTGCAATTTTTGCACTGTCATCCATGGTGGTTACCTGATCGCATATAAGTTGTAAATCGTGGTCTTTTGCCGGCAGATTCCGGATGCATGTTTCAGTTGAAGATATCTGTGTGCAAACAGCCTGCCATCTCCAATGGTTCCGGGCATTTTGTTTATCTGATAGGCAGTTGCACCGTGGCTAGCTTCGTGGTACAAAGTTTTACCTGAAAGTTTGGTCCATGACGACCAGAAAGTCGAATGTGACATCATTGATGAGCGACAGCACGTTACAACTACCTGCCGAGATTAACGATGAAGAACTTGCCGAGATCGGCCGGATTCTGAACATGCGGCGCGGCTTCAGCATGTCCGCCTACAAGGACAAGTACCTGATGCGGCGCGTAGCCATCCGGATGCGTTCAGTACGCTGCAACGACGCGGCTGAGTACTGCAACCTGTTGCGCCAAAGTGATCAGGAACTCGATCTGTTGCAGAAGGTTCTTACCATCCATGTGAGTCAGTTTTTCCGCAACCCGTCCATTTTCGAAAAACTGCGAACCGAGATCCTGCCGGGGCTCTTTCGTAATGCGGAACAGCTTCGTTTCTGGTGCCTCGGTTGCGCTGGCGGCGAGGAACCATACAGCCTGGCGATCCTGCTTAAGGAGTACTTCAGACGGGAAATCCAACAGACCCACACCAGCATTCTGGGTACCGATATAGATGCTGCAACCCTGGTGATCGCTCAACAGGCGGAATACAATGCGGACCGTATTCAGGAGGTACCTCCGGAATTGCTGGAGCGTTATTTCCGTCCGAATGGAACGCGCTTCCAACTGATACCCGAGATCCGGGAGATGGTGACATTTATGCATGGAGACATCACAAATGTCGACCAGTATGTTGCCAGCAATCTGGTCCTTTGCAGAAATACCCTGATTTACTTCAACCGGATCGACCAGGAAAATATTCAGAACGGAATTGCAGACATCTTGCCGCTCGGCGGAATCCTTGTGCTTGGCAAGTCCGAGACTCTGGTTGGAGAAGCGCGCAGGCGTTTTGTGCCGATCTGCCCGGTGGAGCGTATCTACCGAAGGATTTAAGGTTTTATTCCTGGCCCTGATATAAAGTGATAATTTCTAACTGAATAAAATCAAGCGAGGGGGAACATTATGCGCATCCCGATTGGTTATAAATTCATCATCGGGTTCATTGTGGTGGTGGCGGCGGTGGCCTTCAGTCCCAAACTGGTCGGACTACTGGGGTATTCGGCTGAGGCCAGCAGCATTCTCGGGTATGCCGTGGCCTTGACCATCGGGCTGATCCTGGGCTGGGCCTTTTCAAAGGGCTTTACTGCCAATATCAGCAGGTTGACGGAAGCTGCGGAACTGATCAGCCAAGGCGATCTGACCCGTGATGTGGTCAGCCGTCGCTCACGAATACCTGACGAGACACATGAACTGGCGGCGTTGATCAACCTCATGCTCCAGAATCTGCGCGATCTGGTCAGGCACATCAAAAAAAGTTCCGGAAAACTCTCCGATTCGGCTCGGGAAATAAACTCCACGGCCCTGGAGATCAACGCCTCCACAGAGGAGGTCGCCCAGGCCATCGAACAGATCTCCCGCGGCGCCGAGACCCAGTCGGAAATGGTGGAAAAGAGTTCCAGGATCATCCGTGAAATGGCCATCTCAATCGAACTGGTGGCGGCCCGTGCCCGGGAAACGGCCAAGGCAGCCCGCGAGACCAGTCTGACAGCACAGCACGGCAACAGCCTGGCTACCGACTCCCTGGAGCGGATGAAGGATTTTTTCGATAATCAGGAGATGATCAGGCAGCAGTTTGACACCTTTAATATCAAGTTGCAGAAGGTCGGCAGGATCGCCGACTTTATCGGTGATGTGGCCCGCCAGACAAACCTGCTGGCGTTGAACGCCTCCATCGAAGCGGCCCGGGCCGGAGAATACGGGAAGGGTTTTGCCGTGGTTGCCGAGGAGGTGCGCAAGCTGGCAGACGGCTCAGATCAGTCGGCATCAGATATCAACGACATGATCGGTAGCCTGCGTGAGGAAAGCCACCGGGTCCATGAAACCATCCTGGAGGGTTCGCGCAGCATCAAGGAGGGGAAAAAGAACATCGATGTGACTGCCTCGGCCTTTCAGGAAATTCTCAAGACGGTTATGGAGACGGAGCGCAAGGCAACCAGCATTGCCGACCTTTCCCAGATGCAGACCGAGGGTTCGGCAAAGATGGTCAAGGCGGTGGACGAGATTGCCAAGGTGGCTGAAGATAATGCCGCGGCCACCGCGCAGGTTTCGGCCTCTACCGAGGAGCAGTCGGCCGCCATGCAGGACATGGCCCTGTCAACCAAGGAATTGACTCAATTGGCGGAGACGCTTCTCTCCATGGTGGAGCGTTTCAAGGTTGATCAATCCGAGTCTCCATTGAAATGACGGAAGCGGAACATAAATATCTGATCTTTACCCTGCAGGGCAGCCGCTATGCCTTTGATCTGGCACAGGTTGCCGAGGTAGGCGAGCCGCTTCCCACCTGGCCTGTTCCAGGTGTGCCACCCTGCTATGCCGGAGCCATGAACTTTCATGGTACCATTGTTGCGGTCATGGATCTGGCCGCTTTTCTCGGCTTACCGGGTGAACATTGCCTGGAAAAGGTGGTCGTGCTCAATACTGGCATAGCTGCCTTGGCATTCCTTGTGGAACAGGTGGAACGGATCGTCCCGGCGGACCAGGTCCAGTATGATAATCAGGTTCAGCAGGTTGACACCGGGATCTCGTCCAGAACGCTGACCTTGTCCAATGGCGTTGCTACCCTGCTGGATGCCGTTGAGTTGGCCCAAGAAGCAACAGAGCGTATTGCTGGATAATACCAATTCCAAATCAAATCGCTATCTTTGTTGGCTCGTCTTCGGCTCCTCAACGTACCCCTCACTCTATCTCTCTCCCAGAGGGAGAGAGGATTCAGTTACCCTCTCCAGCTGGGAGAGGGTGGCCAAAGGCCGGGTGAGGGCCATCGTCGCCTCAATCCTCGCCG
>JBGSQD010000173.1:0-31569 GCA_041738275.1 Geobacterales bacterium | reverse complement strand
ATAAAACACTCTCCTATACAAGGAATGTTTGAGGTGCTTGCGCAGCGCGCTGATCAACAAGGATTTATTTACGTTGATTATGCTAAAAAACATATTATGCAGGGTGTTATCGTTAACATGGCAAATATGGAGGCAATCTCTTCACATGCTAAGTAGTTTCGACTGACTCGCATCTGGATGTAATTTGTGATGCAGAGGTTTTAACGGAGCTCATTTCTGGTCTGTAACAAATGCAAAGGGGATTTCTATGCATTATTTGAATCGGTATGTTACGTTTTGTGTTGTAATGATAGTAGTTTTATTTTCTGGTGTCAGTAACGCAGCCCATATGTACTACATCGGTGTCCTCACCTCATTTGCTAATAATGAATTTGTTATAGAAGGTAAAAATTATCAACTGTCACCCAAAGTGAAGGTTATCTTAAGAGTTATTGGTAGTAATGGTGCTATCCACGAGCAAATTGGTAGACTTTCTAATATCAGTGTAGGAAATAAGATTACCATAAAGGTTTCAAACAGTGAAGTTACTGAAATAGAGAAAGTCGTTTCGAGGTGATATTCATGAATAAACCTGAACTTTATCGATCATATTTTTTTCAGACTATTCTTTTACTTTTGCTTTGCCTGTCAGCCTTGGCCCGACCGGTACCAGCAACAGCAGCAGCAAATGATTACTGTATAAAACCTCCTTTTGTATCCCAATCAGCTCCCCCCATGGTCATGTTTGAAGTGGGGCGTGACCACAAGCTATATTATGAAGCCTATAATGATGGGGTGGATTTGGATGGCGATGGGCGTATTGAACGCACCTATGATCATTCGATTGAGTATTATGGCTACTTTCACCCCTACAAGTGCTACACACCTGCCAGTGGGTCTTCCGCGAATGATTACTTTACACCGGTGGCTACCAATACCGACCGCTTCTGCAGTTCTGGCCAGTGGGGCGGGAATATTCTTAACTGGATGAGTATGTCGCGTATGGACGTACTCAGAAAGGTTATGTACGGAGGGCAGCGTTCGCAAGAGTCCCCTAGGATCTTGCTTGATCGTGCATACATTCCGCAGGATGCCCATAGTTGGGGTAAG
The DNA here is from genome assembly GCA_041738275.1 of Geobacterales bacterium. Lineage (GTDB taxonomy): Bacteria > Desulfobacterota > Desulfuromonadia > Geobacterales > Pseudopelobacteraceae > JACPFJ01. Next base: position 30,480 of record JBGSQD010000173.1, on the reverse strand, counting down.
GAGTATACCGGCAAGCTCTGCTATAACTCTACAACCAGTGTGTATGAAAATATGTGCTATGCGGATGCCGACTGCGAAACTGGGTTTACCTGCACGGACAAGTCGGTAAACCTGTTGGGTATGGCTGCACCGACAGGTGGTGGGACATGCAGTGGTTTTACTATCACATGGGGAACAGCGTCTCAAGGTGAAAAGAAATTATTGGTTGCGCGCTATCCCAATCCGACATCAAACACCGGCGCCAACCACGCCGCTATCATTGGTGCCTTTGATACCACTCAGTTTTATACAGGTTTTTCCCCACAATATGTTACTGGTTTTGGCGACACGATACTTGATCCGGCAGTGGGACACGCAAATAACTATGCTCAGGTAATTGTTTCTGAGTTTTATGTAGGTAATAATGAAGACGGTACCTGGTCGTTTGCAATTGATGGAGATGATGGCGTAGAACTTGAATTAATAAATATGAGTGGTACTACGATTACTCCAGACTCGACGACGTCAACATCACCTTATATTGCCTACTATGGTGCTCATGGGGCATCAAGTGGTCAAACACATAATGGAACATATTCCCTTGCAGAAGAAACATGGTATCGAATGGTTGTTCGTCATGTAGAGGCTGGTGGAGAAGATGGAGTAAAGGTGTGGTTTAAGAAGCCTGGTGCCTCAAGTTGGACTGTTTATGGTTATCGAAATAGTAACCCTAAACTTAACGTGCGCGCTCCTGATATAGTTGTTGGAAATAATGATTGCACCTTGAAAAACTCAACCTTCATCACGACAGGTTCTCCGTTTAATTCCGGTGTCGCTATCGGTACTGCTGCAACCCGTCATCTGATTTGCAATACAACTTTGTCCAGTGGCGTGCCAAGTACGGACATAGCTACCAGTATTCTACGTCTCATCACGAACTCAAACCACCGGATATGGGAATGGGCTTCCAAGGAACGCCCGGTATGTGACGATACCTTTACAGACGGGAGCAGTGCCACAACCAACCGAACCGACTATACGGTGCAGACCGAAGTCTGTAAGTCCGGAGTTGGTACCCTTTCCATGGATGACCGTTTTGAACGTTGCCGCAGTTACGGTGGTACCTTTAACGTGTCTACCAGGAGTTATTCAGGCGGCAGCTATGTGCCGGTTGGACTATTTCAGAAGTATGGCGAAGTAGAGTTTAATGAGGCAGGCGATACCATTAATGTATGCTCGAAGACCATGGGTAAAATTTGTAACGGTGACAACGATTGTGGAACTGGAGAAGGATTGTGTTTTACCAAGGCTCCGATGTATTTCGGCCTTATGACAACTACATACTCAAAAAATACTGCAGGTGGAGTGTTACGTAAAAATCCGGGGCCGGTGTTTGATGAGGTAGTTGATACAAATGGTAAAATGCAGACTTCAGAAAATGAACGTGGAAACTTGATCAACAGTATCAACCGCTTAAAGGTTATTGATTTTGACTATGGAAGCCATTCCTATAGTGACTGTGGCTGGATTGTGAACCGTCCGATCTATCAAGGGACTACTGAGGCCGACGTAGAGTGCAAAATGTGGGGCAACCCGATCGCCGAGATGATGTATGAATCGTTACGCTATTTTGCCGGTAAGGGGACAACGAGTGGCGGGGGGGAGACTGCCGAGTTTGCCTATTCAACAACAGCAGATTCCGGGGTGAGCCTTTCCAAGCCAAAATGGGGCTACAATAAGGGAAGCACCTATTATACGCCGTTTGAAATTTTCCCTAGCTGTTCCCAGCCATTCCTGTTGCTTCTTAGTGATATCAACACCAGTTTTGACGGCGATCAGATCCCAGGCAGCTTGTACGCCAAGTCAGACGGAACATTCTTCACAGAAGATGCCGCAACACCACAACTCGGTCTTGGCGTTGTAACAGGTGGTAAGTCATTGCTCAATGAATTGACTGATTTTATCGGAGAGATTGAAGGAGTTGACGGCAACAGCTGGTTTATTGGCGAAAGTGGCGGTTCTACCGATTTTATCTGTTCGGCGAAAACAATAGCAAATCTTAGCGCGGCCCGTGGCATATGTACTGAAGAACCAACTAAAAAAGGTTCTTATTATGCCGCTGCTTTAGCTTATTACGGCAAGACCCGGTTTGCTGCCAAAACTGGTAAGAGTCCGCTATCAACGTTCGTGGTTGCCATGTCATCTCCCTTTGCCGATATCAAGGTTAAGGCTGGTGGTGGATTTGTTAACGTCGTTCCGGTAGGCAAGTCAGTGTATGGCGGTGGTGTGGACAAGTGCCTAGGATACAGTACCTGCACCCTGACCGCTGATGCTGACGGTAACCAAAGATTCACCGGATGCCCTACGGATGGTTTTTGTCCAACAAACAGCCTGGTTGATTTCTATATTGATGAGATGAAGTATGACACTAGCAATAATATAATCTATGCAAAATTCAGAATTAACTTTGAGGACGTGGAGCAGGGAGCCGATCATGACATGGATGCCATTGCATCCTATGAACTCTGTACCCAGGCTGCTGCTACGGCACATTATGGCAGTTGCACCGGCACCATTTCCGGTCTGCAGGTGAAACTTAAATCCGAGTATGCCGCAGGGGGTATATCGCAGCTGCTTGGATTCGTAATATCGGGTACTACGGAAGATGGCACCTATCTAGTGATAAAGGATGTTGATACCGGCAGCGGTGATATTTCCGGGTTGCCCGTCGAATGGAGTAAAAATTATACGGTTTCCTCCAGCAGTAGTGCTGGTTATCTGAAAAACCCGCTGTGGTATGCCGCAAAATGGGGTGGTTTTATAGGAGGGGCAGGCGGCTATCCGCAGACCGCGTCACAGTGGGACAAAAACAATGACGGACTTCCTGACACCTACTTTCCGGTAAGTAATCCATTACAGCTTGATGAGCAGCTTGAAAGAGCGTTGGTTGCAATTCTGGCTAGAACCTCTTCGGGTACGGCAGCGTCTATCGTAAACAACAGTGGTGAAGCAGGAACAAACATGCTTCAAGCAGTGTTTTATCCACTAAAAGAGTTTGGAAGCAGTAGCGTATCTTGGATTGGTGAGATGCAAAACATGTGGTTTTACCTGGACCCTTATTTGAACGCAAATGCAATTCGCGAAGATACTGTTAGTGACAAGATACTCGATATGCAGCAGGATTATATAACGACGATTACTTTCGATTCTTCACAAGGCAAGACCGTTGCAAACAGATTTACAAATAAAGGGCTCCTTATCGATCAAATCGAACTGGATAATTTATCGCCACTTTGGCGTGCCGGCGAACTCCTGTATCTTCGGACCACTGCGCGTTCATTAAAGACAAGCATAGATGGTACATCACTAATGGATTTTTCGGATGCAAATAAGACCACATTAAAGACGTATCTGCAGGCAGCAGATGATCCAGCAGCAGCAAAAATCATAAACTGGGTTCATGGTGCTGATACCACGTCAGATGCAACCATAAGAAGTCGTTCTGTTTCCTACAAAGGAAACCCGGTTTCGCCATGGCGACTTGGCGATATAATTTCTTCAACACCAAAAGTACAACCAAGCAGCCCAATGCAGGGGTACGATTTAGATTTTAATGACCTCACATATAGGTCATTCTGGTCGTCTAACGATTATAAGAGCCGTGGTATGGTGTATGTCGGGGCGAATGATGGCATGCTCCACGCCTTTAAGCTGGGAACAATTACAAAGGTTTCAGATACAGCACATATAACGCAAGTCGCGAGAATCACTCCGGATACTGCTCCGCCCCTTGGTCAGGAAGAGTGGGCTTATATCCCTAAAAATGTTTTGCCATACCTCAAATATCTCATGGAGCCTGATTATGGCCATCTTTATTCGGTCGATGCCACCTCTAGGATTATTGATGTTAGTATAAATAATCCTGATCCTAGCGGTTGTACTGTTGATTATTGGGATTGCCCCCGTAAAACCACGCTAGACAAGGATAATATAGATCCTGCTCATAAAGCAGACTTGATTCCTGCTGAGACAAGCTGGCGTACGGTCCTTATCGGCGGCATGGGTTTAGGAGGCGCCAGCCGTCCTTCTGGTGGCGCTTGTGCAGTTGCCAGTGATTGCGTTAAAGCACCGATAGCGTCTTTACCTAATGTCGGTTTATCATCCTATTTTGCGCTTGATGTTTCTGTACCCACTACCCCGTCGTTAATGTGGGAATTCACTAATCCGGCATTGGGTTACACGTTGACACCGCCTGCTGTAGTCCGAATTAATGGAAAGAAGGGTGGTACCGATGTTGATAAAGACGACCCGGACAAGACTAAAAACGGCCGCTGGTTTGCCGTTTTTGGTTCAGGACCGACCGGGCCTATTAACACAGTTACCCATCAATTTTATGGTAAATCGGATCAAACCTTGAAACTGTTTATAGTTGACTTGAAAACCGGGACATTATTACAGACTATTGACACTGGTATCGATAAAGCCTTTGCCGGATCACTCACCAGCAATTCAACCCTCGATACCGATTTTTGGGATGCCAGCGATCCTGGAAACTATAGCCACGATGCCGTATATATCGGTTATTCATATTTCGATACGGTAAATGACAGATGGGATGGCGGTGTATTGCGGCTGGTTACGAATGAAAACGCTAATCCTGAGACTACTCCCTGGACATGGAGTAACGTTATCAATGGCGGCGTTGGACCAGTAACAACGGCAGTTTCTTCATTACAGGATCGAACCGAAAAGAAATTGTGGCTTTATTTTGGTAGCGGTCGATATTTTTATAAGGATGCTACTGGTATTGATGATGCCGATGCGGATCCTAATGACCCAGACGCCAGGCGATATATTTATGGCATCAAAGAGCCTTGTTATCCCAAGAACCCAGGAATGATGGCTGAAAACGCCTTTGACCCAACGTGTAGTTCCAGTGTAACGGTTGGTTCGCTCACGGATCAGTCTGACAATCCTAGTTCAGCATTGTCGTCTAGCGCTTCTGGATGGAAAATCAAGCTCTCCAAATCAAACGATAACTACAAATCTGAGCGTCTTTTGACAAATCCTTCGGCATCCTATAACGGAAATGTTACTTTTACTACTTTTATGCCTACTGCTGATATATGTGGTTATGGCGGACAAACATTTGTATGGAATGTTAGAGGCATGTCTGGGGCGGCTCCCCTTGCTTCCTCTTTAAAAGGAAAACTGATTTTACAGCTCTCCACGGGGGCCTTTGAAACAGTTGATTTAAAAACTGCCCTGACTGGCCGTCAAGGCAGGAGGTCGGGGACAGGAGACAGTTCAAACGATACTCCTGGAGGAGGCTTTACTGGTGGAACATCCAAAGACACTCCGCCCGAACAGAAACCACCCAAGGGGGTCCCAAGGATTTTGCAAATAAGGGAAAGATAACATGAAAAATCACGGTTTTTCACTCATTGAACTTATTATTGTAATGTTTATCATAGGCATTCTTCTGTCTATTGCCGCGCTAAACTTTAATCAATGGCAAGTGAAAAATAATATAGAACGGCAGACGAATGAAATGTATATGGAAATTGCGGAGGCGCGCCAACTGGCATTGCACACAAGACAAGCCCGCAGCGTCAGGTTTTCTGCAAATAGCCTTGTTTTCAGACGCTATACGTCAGATACCGATCTTGAGACAGGGGAAGGGGTGGTGGTTAAAACAAAAACATTTAGATATCCCATAACACCCAGTGATTGGAGTGATACATCCAGTAACCCTAACATTACGGACGCTGATATAATTTTCACCACAAGGGGAATTATGGATCAGCCAATTCCTATATCTATTTGTATATATTCAACGGTAAGTCCGGCTCTTGATGCTGTTGTAATTGTTCAATCAAGAGTTGCAGCAGGAAAAATCAAATCACAAGGGGTAACAACCTGTGGTACAACCAATATCGATATCAAATAAAGCCGGTTTTACCCTTATTGAATTGCTTGCGGCACTGGTAATTACAATGGTTGGGTTATTAGGGCTTCTGGCCGCCATCAATCTTTCTATTTCGACAAATCTTGGTAATGAACAGCGTTTACAGGCGATTAGCATAGCTGAGGATGTATTGGGTGGTGCCAAAGAGCAACCTTTTACAAACACGAGCAGCTGGACCAGGACTACCGGAACCCCGCCACTCAATGATTATTATTTGCGTGGAGTTAAGAAAAACTATACGGTTACAAGGTCAATTACCAGCTTTCAAGATACAAAACGTATAACTGTTGGGGTAAGTTGGTTAAACAAAAATCAACGACTTGAGCATACAGTTTCAACAATTGTTGGTAAAACATATGGACAACAGTAGTTCAAATTAGTTGATATGGGAATCGGAACTGATCATGAAAATGAATAATAAAGGTTTCAGTCTTGTGGAATTGATTGTTGTAACGGCTATTTTTATGGTCGTATTAATAATCACTTCTGATGCTTTTCTTACAATTCAACGCCATGTAGGCACTCAGTCCCGTCTCGCCCAATCCAATATTGATGGAGTGATTGGGCTGGAAATTTTGCGTACTGACCTTGAAGCCGCTGGGTACGGGCTGTTCTGGAGCGCCCCAACCGCAACCACAAGCATAACATACGGTGATTCGACGTATAACGGCGAGTCAGACGACAGTCCACCCCAAAACGCCTATGACCTAACCGGCGTTACGAGTGGGGATAACACTACTGTTCCAACTGCTGTGCAGAGTGGAAATGATATTTACATTAATGACAGCAGTTTACAGCTCAACGGGACAGACTATCTTGTATTGCGCGGGATGACTCTTCCTCATAATACAACATCACAACGTTGGAGCTACATGACGCGACAAATGACTTTCGCGACAATATCGTCTGCGGTCCCTTCCGGATATCCGTTAAGAATTAATAGTTGGGCGAACAATAACTTAACTGCCGACGATAAAGTAGTTGTTATTACAGGGACAGAGGACAAGGACCCTGCAAATCATAGAAAACTAATTACGAATGGTTCGGTGTTTTTCACTAAATTCAGTGAGACTAACCTGGCGAGCTACCAGCCCCCACTTCCGACTATGCCGCCAATCCCTCACGCATTAGCAGTTGATTCGCCAGTACACTTTATATACGGTGTTCATGCAGGCGGAGAAAAACTCAGGATGCCATATAATAGAGCAGATTATTATGTAAGGAAGCCAACTGGAGATAATAAGCCACCTCTGCGCTGTGCTCCAGATACTGGAGTTCTCTTTAAGTCAGTAATTGGACATGCAAGTGGCACACAAACTGAGTATCCCTTACTTGATTGTGTCGCGGATTTTCAGGTTGTTTATGGTCTTGATCGAAACAGTAATGGTGCAATTGAGACAGTTTCTGCCGCAGGGCTTGTAAACCCGACGACATTGACGCCAATGAGTGCTGAGGATATACGCAATCAACTAAAAAGCATCCAAGTGTACATTCTTACCCACGAAGGGAAAAAAGATACCAATTTTTCCTATCCAGACCAATCTATCGGCGTCGGTCCCGGATCTGGACTGACTTCTGGTTCCGGCAGTACACGAACTTTTGTGCAATATAGTACGTCAAGAAAGAACTATAGGTGGAAGGTATATCGGCTTACCGTTGCCCCAAAAAACCTGTTGCCTGCTCAAAAATAGGATATTTGAAATGAAAATACTAAAAGATCAAAGCGGTATAGCACTGGTTACATCGCTCATGATGACACTGATATCGTTAGCGATGGTAATGGTACTGATGTCGTATGTTATGCAAAGTATTAGTGCTACCGGTGCTTCAAAACAGTATAAAAATACTCTGGAAGCTTCGTACGGCGGAGCAGAGTTGCTGGTTAAGGATATTATGCCCTCATTTTTCAACTATTCTGGTGCTTCATCTGCAGGCTCAATTACAGCGCTTAAATCTAAATATGCTTCGATAAATCTCGACTTTGTCTCTGGTAATCCATGCTTAACTCAAAAATTAAATAATCAAACAGTTGCATGGACCGATGCGGTCTGTGGCGTTGATAAAACCACTACTAATCCGAAAGTTCAGCCTGATATAACCTTTGTATTAAGATCCACGTTAACGGGGTTTCAAGCTCAACCAGGATATAAAATTTATGCGAAAATTGTAGATACTGCTGTGATAGGTAATACTGATAAATCCTCAGTTGATTATTCCAGCAGGAACCCTGGAGGCGATCGAAATGACGGAAGTCCCAATCCTATCCCAAGTATTTATACCATTGATATTAACGGTGAACGAGAGACAAATCCGTTGGAAAAAACAATGCTTGAGGTTCTGTATTCGTATTAAGGTAAAATTCAGTTTTTTTCAGGGATACAAGAAGAGTTTTATTATTCTAATGTGGTTATATGACTAGAAAGTTTAAAATACAATTTGACATATATTTTGTAAATTGGTAGGTTGGGCTTGCGATTAATATTAAATAGCATGCCAAATAACTGGTATCGATAATACTAAACCATCCGCGAGGGTGGGACGGAAAGCCCATTGGGTCTCACCGAGACAGCCGGGTCGCCGAAATATCTGATTTTTACAGATTGTGGCGACCCGGTTTTTTTGTGCGTTATAGGTCTGCAACCGCCTAGGGAATATGTATCAGGTGTTCATCGCCCGGTTATTTGATAGCTGATATTAATATTATATATAATTATAATCAAATTACTTGACATTGATACTATTTGTTGTAAATTTATACCCATTTCAAGCTAAATGGGAAAAATTTTATGAAGGCAAAAAACAGACTAAGAGAAGTGCGAGAGTCCAGAATGATGAGTAAGTCAGAGTTAGCGCGTAAAGCTGGCGTGTCTCCGCTGACTATTGACAGGATTGAGCGCGGAGAACAGTGCCGTCTGGAAACTATGAGAAAGATCATCTTGGCGTTGGGCTATTCTCTGGATGAAAAAGAAAAGGTCTTTCAGGCCTGATCCTGACAGGAATTCGATATGCTTTTTTTTAACAAGAAAAAAGAGGTCGTTGGCATAGACATTGGCTCCAGCTCTGTCAAGCTTGTTCAACTTAAGGAGCAAAAGGGGATATATCATCTTCTCAATGTGGGTATTGTACCTTTGCCTCCTGAGGCAATTGTTGATAATACACTTATGGATAGCTCCGCAATTGTTAATGCTATTAAAAGCCTTATTGGAAGCCTTGGAGTTAAGGTTAAAGATGTGGCCTGCTCGATATCGGGAAATTCAGTCATCATTCGTAAGATAACCCTCCCAGCAATGCCCCCTGAAGAACTTGAAGACCAGATAACCTGGGAAGCAGAACAATATATCCCATTTGACATCAATGATGTAAATATGGATTTCCAGATTCTGTCTCCCGACAATGTTGATCCTTCCAAGATGAATGTTCTGCTGGTTGCCAGCAAAAAAGATATTATTAATGATTACGGAGCGGTTTTCAGCGAGGCGGGACTTCAGCTTTCTATTGTAGATGTCGACTCTTTTGCCGTTCAGAATGCCTTTGAAATTAATCATGATTCGCTCTCTGATGAAGTTCTTGCTCTTGTTAATGTTGGGGCCAGTGTCATGAACATCAACATTGTAAAGTCAGGAATTACCCTCTTTACACGCGATGTTCAGATGGGAGGAAATCTTTACACTGAGGAGATCCAAAAACAGTTGGGGTTGAGCGGTATTGATTCAGAATCTATGAAGATGCTGGCTCGGGAAGTTGGAAATGGTGTTCTCCTTGAAGTGATTACCAAGGTGAACGAGACTATTACCCAAGAGATCAGGCGTTCTCTGGATTTTTATAACTCGACGACTAACGATGACAGAATTACGCGAATTTTTTTGAGTGGTGGATGTTCAAAGGTGTACAATCTTTTGGAAGCCATCAATGAAAAACTCGGGTTGCCGGTTGAAATGATCAACCCCTTTGCAAAGCTCAAATTCAATGAAAAGGATTTCGATCCTGAATACCTTCAGGAAATCGCTCCGCTCATGGCAGTAACCGTTGGGCTTGCCATAAGGAGGGTAGCGGACAAATGATCAAGATCAACCTGTTGCCGGTACGTGCGGCCAAGAAAAAAGAAACTGCCATTCAGCAAATTGCCATTTTTTGTATAAGTGTTGGTCTTGTGGCAGCGATCGTTATGTCGATGTACCTGATTAAGAAGGTACAAATCTCATCAACTAAGACAGATATCTCTACAGCAAATAATAAGATTAACGAATTAAAAACAAAGATTGGCAAACTCGAAGAACTCAAAACACTGAAGGATCAGGTTAAGAAAAAACTGGATGTCCTTACCCAGTTACGTAGGAATAAAACCGGTCCTGCGCAGCGTCTTGCTACTTTAAGTGACATAACCCCGGAACAGTTGTGGCTGACAGGATACACTGAAAACGGTTTTGACATTAGAATATCCGGTGTAGCTTTTACTGAAGACCTTATTGCCTCATTTATGCGTAGAATAGAAGCCACATCAGATTTTACCGGTGTTGAGTTGATTGTTTCAGAGCAATTAAATAGCGGCGAAACCAAGTTGAAGCGTTTTGAGTTGACCTGCAAGCTGCGAGCTTCTTCTTTGCCAGCTAAATAGGCTAAACCGAAACTGCCAAGTAACAGTATTTTACTAGCCAGGACGGGTTTAATATGGATCCACAAGTTGAAAAAATACTCAAGTTACCAACCAAACAGAAAATACTCATTCTCATTCTTGTTGTTGTACTTGAGGCTGCTGCTATGGTCTGGTTTTTATATGTGCCCAAGCACAAAGAACTTGTAAATCTAAAGGTCGAACTGACCAGGTTACAAGCGGAAATTGATGATAAAACCAGAATAGCCAACAATCTGCCACGACTGCAAGTTGAATACGAACAACTCAACAGAGAACTGGCCCAGGCACTGACTGAATTGCCAAATTCTAAGGAAATTCCATCACTACTGACGAGCATTACGACTCTTGGCAAAAATGCCGGCCTCGATTTCCTTGTCTTTCGGCCCAAAGGCGAAGTTGCTAAAGATTTTTACGCAGAGGTACCGGTTGATATTACTGTTTCCGGGTCCTATTTCAGTGTTGCAAACTTTTTCGCCGCAGTAGCCAATCTTCCGCGCATTGTTAATATTACAAACGTAGCATTTTCTGATATTAGAAGTGTAAACAACAGGATGATGACCAAGGTTACTTGCCTGGCAACCACATTCCGTTTCCTTGATAAGAAAGAGATAAAGGATGACAAGAAACCTTCACCTAAATAGATGTATCTTCGTGGCTCTGTATTCACTGATGATTGCAGCCTTGTCAACGGGATGTAAGAAGAAAGAGCCACAGCCTGCAGCTCCGTCTCCTTCAGCTGCAACCTCAAATACGCCAACAGCTCAGCCGAAACCGGTGCAGAAACCTGTAAGTTCGGCTCTCAAATTATCACCACCGTCAGTAAATCAGTTTGATTTCAGCAACAAGAAGGATCCTTTTAAACCGTTTGTCATTGTCAATGCCCCCCCAAGCGGCCGAAAGATTCAACGGGATGCCCTGCCGATCCACAATTTCGATGTGGGTCAGTTTAGGTTGATCGGAATTGTTACAGGTGGCAAGGAAAACAAGGCAATGGTAACTGACCCCAACGGCAAGGGTTATGTCCTTAAAACAGGCATGACGATCGGCAAAAACGAGGGGCGGATAACGGCTATCACCAACAATGGCGTTAATGTGATGGAGCAGTTTAAAGATGATAATGGCAGGGTTCGCAAGGAGAATATCCGTTTAACCCTTCCCAGGAAACAATAAGGAGTTCCGCATGATGTGGACGACAAAAAAATCGATTGTTCTAGCGCTATTGTTGGTTGTCTCGGCAAGTTTCTGTCTCAGTACACCCCGGTTTGCGTTTGCACTGCCTGAAGATGGTCAGAAGCCAGAGTCCAAACTTGCAGCTATAGACTCGATTAGTGTCTCAGGTGAAGGCGATGATACAGAGCTTGTCATCAAGCTTACTTCTCCTGCCACCTATACCAGTTATAAGACCACGGCGCCATTACGCCTGGTGGTAGATTTGTCTCAGGCAACTCAAGGTACTATAACCACTCCGCTTGTCATTAATAAAGGGAACTTCAAAACTATCACGGTTAGCCGTTATGATACAGATGCAGGCGTACTAACCAGAGTGGATATTGAATTAGTTAAAGACGCTGAGGCTATTATATCGTCTGCTCCCGATCAAAAAGGTGAGTTGAGAATTACCTTCCCTCCACAGCCTGCGAGTGCCGACCAGTCTGTTGCGGGTGATACAGTTTCCGCAACTCCAGAAGAAAAAATTGATGCCGAGGCTGTCAAAACATCAGGAGAATTGACTGGAACTGCTGTGTTATCTGATGTTAAAGAAACGGTCAACGGAGCCACTAATTCCGATGTTATACCATCACGTTCTCTAACGTCTGTTTATGTTAAAAATGATTCTATTATACTTGCAATTAATGGTGGAGCAGGTGATTTCAAAACATTTCGCCTCAATAAACCAGAACGTTTTGTAATTGATCTGTTTGATGTCAAAAGCGGTTTGGCAGACCGCATTGTTCCTGTCAATGCTGCCGGTGTTGCATCTGCTCGGCTTGGTCTTTATCCCGACAAGGTTCGAGTTGTACTTGATGCAGTAAGCGGCAGTTTTCCTGAAGCAGTTGCTGCAAAGTCCAATGAAGGTGTTACGATTGCTCTGAACGTGAAATCAGTCGTTGATAACCCCAATACCCGTCTTGTTGCTGTTCACACAGAAAAGTCTGCTGAACCGATTTCTCATGTAGAACCAAAGCCTATTGCTAAAACTATCGCAATCCCCAGCGATTCTGCTTATGTAGAAATGATTGACTTCCAAGTGATAGAGGGGATTTCAAGGGTTTCTGTCAAGGTTGCAGGTGATGTTGTAGCTGAGGCCCCTGTCAAATCCCCTGGTTATGTAACGCTTACAATTAAAAATACAAACCTGCCAAAACGCCTCCAACGATCACTTGATGCACAAAGCTTCAAATCACCTGTTATGCGGATAACACCGATTCTTGTCAAAACCCGTAAAGGAGAGGATACGAAGATTAGAATAGCCCTTCGTTCCACAGTTCCATATGAATTCAAACATCAAGGGGACATGTTATTTATTGACTTCAAAAACCCCAAAGTAGCTACTGCTGATAAGATGTCAACTGAACTTCAGGAAACTCGTACAGTTGTATTGGACTCAGGTGCCAGGTCCTCGGTTTCAAAGGATGCCGAACTCTCGTCAGAACTTGCACCGATTACTGATTTAACAGTCAAGCCGTATGACTCGTCTAAGAAGTACAAGGGACGCAAGGTCACACTCGAATTCGCAGATGCCGAAGTCCGCAAGATATTCCAACTCCTGTCAGAGGTCAGTAATAAGAACTTTGTACTTGGTGACGATGTTTCCGGCACAATCAGCATCAAACTGGTCAATGTTCCCTGGGATCAGGCCCTTGATATTATCCTGGATACCAAGGGACTTGATAAGCGTGAGGATGGAAATATCATAATCATCAAGGGTAAGGGAAAATTCAAATCCCAGGCAGAAGAAGAGCTTGAGATTAAAAAGCAACAGTTTAGATCGATAGAATTGAAAACTGAAATGTTCAGTATCAATTATGCAGACATTGGCAGTATCGTTGGCCAGTTCTCAGCGCTTAAAAGTGATCGCGGGGCAATTGCACAAGATGCCAGAACAAACAAGGTGATTGTTAAAGATATCCCTCAGGCAATTGAGGATATGAGGAAACTGCTTCAGCAGCTTGATGTGCCGGAAAGACAGGTCATGATTGAGGCGCGAATTGTTGAAGCGACTTCTACTTTCACCCGTAGTTTGGGTGTCAACTGGGGCGTGCACTACCGTGATGGTTCTGGATCATTGTTTGGAATTAACCAGTTGGATACCGGATTCGGAGGATTAACCTCTGCTCCGCCGACGACCGGTACCGGGACGAGTCCTGGCGGCTCCATGGGGATATCGTTTGGTACGCTTACAAGCAATATTCAGCTTGATATGCGTCTTAATGCCGCGGCCAGTGCGGGCTTGATTAAGATCGTATCCACACCGAAGGTTGCAACAATCAACAATAAAACAGCCAAAATTACCCAAGGGCAGCAAATACCCTACACTTCCTCTACTTCCGATAAGGTTGAAACCAAGTTTATTGAGGCAGCCCTATCATTGGAAGTAACCCCGCATATTAATGCAAACGGAACCATTGGTATGAAGATCGATGCTAAGAATGATTCGCCTGGTACAAGCAGTGGTGATGCAGCACCGCCTATTAATAAGAAACAGGCTACTACTGAGATGCTTTTACGTGATGGTGAGACGACAGTTATCGGTGGTATTTATGTTGATAGTGACACTGAAGCAGATGACGGAGTACCTTTCCTGATGGATATTCCATTCCTGGGAACTCTATTCAAGACTAAGAACAAGACCAAATCAAAAACCGAGCTGCTGATATTTATTACGCCACGGATCTTGGGGACAATTTAGCCGTAAAGTATTTTAACAGGTAAAACCATGCCACTTGCACACAATAACAATGAACGTTGGACATACGCTGATTATCTCACCTGGCCGGATGATGAACGGTGGGAGATAATTGACGGCGTGGCGTATCCCTGGAATGGAACAGTGGGGATGAGCCCGGGTCCGGGGCGTTCGCATCAGGCGATATCTCGAGAACTGCTTGTAACTTTTGCCACGTACCTGAAGGGCAAGCAATGCCAGGTCTACTGCGCTCCATTTGATGTGCGTTTTGTATCTGATGCCGAACAGACTGATGATATTGTTGATACTGTTGTACAACCTGATCTGTTAGTGGTGTGCGATACTGCCAAGCTTGACGAACGTGGCTGCAAAGGCGCACCAGACCTGATCATTGAAATTTCGTCGCCATCAACAGGCAAGATGGATCTCACAACTAAATATGATCTGTACGAACGACAGGGTGTGAAGGAATACTGGTTAGTTCATCCGGAAGAGCAGACGGTGATTGTGTTCAAGCGAGGGTATGATGAGACATACGGCAAGCCGGAGCGTTACGCAGGAGATAGCAAGGTGCCGGTCCCTTTGCTTGGAGATCTGGTGATTGACCTGAAGGATGTGTTTTTAGAGTGATTATTTATTACTTCATGGACATTGGGAACGATATTACAGTTCTGCATATGTTTATCTAAATAACATATAAGGAATATGTAAGAGTATCTAATAGCCAAGTTTGATCTCTGTTTTAAAATAGTTAAAAGTTTGTAGGAGGCTTCATGCTTAATTATTCACGGCGTATGACTTTGGCTGCATTAATGATTTTGTCTCTGATAGTTGCCGGATGCGGTGGCGAAAGTGGATCTTCTTCTTCTGCCTCTTTGGCTCTTGTACTTGATAAGACGACTGTTACAGGTGGAGAAACCCTCATCGCTACGGTTACTCTCTCATCATCCACTGGTAAACCTGTCAGGGGAATTGATGTTTGGGTCATGTCATCAGATTCGACTGCTATTGCCAATGGTTCTGCGCAAGTAGGCGAAAACGGGGTGGTTAAAATTCCTCTGACTGCAGGCTGGACCAATGCTAACAAGACCGTTACATTGGTTGCCGGTTCCGACTTCTCCTCCCCAAGTACATCAGTAACAGTAACGGTCACAGCACCTAAGCTGACAATTAATATACCAGCAGAAATTACGCCGGCCACTTGGAACAATAATTTTGCTTTCATAGGTAAGACAATAGTATCTAATTACAACCTGAAATTTGTTGACGGTAAAGGTAATCCGATTCCGAATCAGGTGATTTCACTGTACATAGATACCATAACCAATAAAAGTTTTGATGACCAGATTGTCTATACCCCACTTCAGGGTGATTTGATAGTGGCTCCACCCGGTGTTTTTACTGGCTCGACTGACTCATCCGGGACCGTTATCGTGCCCATGTATATCCAGATGTTTCTAAATCAGCCTGGCCCATGTTCTACCGACCCGACAACAGGTGTTTTTTCTTGTTCCGGTACAACCATTAGTGTCATGGCCGTCAAATGGCGCGCCGTTGCCCAATTCGCCGGTCAGAGTTACACAACGACCGGAGACAGCTTGGTGACGTTTACCAATACGGGTGTGTAACATTATAAAAACTATCAGTTCACAATGAAAGGAACCATATAATGTTACTTATTCGATTTATTGCTGTATTAATAGTAACGACAATGCTAGGCGCATGCAGTGGTGAAGGTGGTTCAGGAACATCCATCTCTACTCCTATTCCGGGTGGCAGTTCTACAACTAAATTGACTATAACAAAAACCAGTCTTGCCTCAAACGAAACCACAACTGTAAAAGCCACTTTCTTGGACGGTGGAAAACCTGTACAGGGTTTGGCAGTGAATTTCGCCACTTCTTCGCATCTTGCGATATTTAATCCGCTCAATGGACAAGCCACGACTGATGTAACTGGCACCGCTATTGTGCAAATGACTACAACCAATTCAACAGGAGTAGGACAGGTTATTGTCACAGCAACTGTTAACGGTACTCCTGTAACACAAATTGCTCCGTATTATCTTAATACGCCTCCGTTGCATCTTGGCAATCTGACTTATAATAACTCCGTAACAAGAGGGGGGTCATTTGTTGTTTCAGCCGATATACTCGACGTGAATGGGAATCTCTATACAGATCAAGATGTCGATGTTTATTTTGAAGCCAATTATGGCCGTTTTGTTGCCGATAATATGGTCGGTAAAGTACGTAGCGCAGATGGTAGGGCTACCACCACCTATTTTACTGATTTTACAGATTATCCAGGTTCTTCAGCATCAGCATTTGCTGATAGTTTCACCTTGACACTCGGTTCTTCCACCCTGACCGGTAATGTTACCATTAATCCACCGGCAGCAGTCAATATTGGCTTCTCGACATCGTTGCCGGCCAAAATTGCACTAGGTTACAACGAAACAATGACTTTTACCTTCAGGGTTGTTGATATAGAAGGGATTCCAGCGCCGGACAAATTGGTTAGTTTCGTCACATCTGGTTCTGGCGCAACCCTGCAAGCATCCTCCGTCACCACAGACCGCTTCGGTAATGCCACTGCAATTCTAAAGGCTGGTAGAGTTAACGTTGCCTCTATCTGGGTTAAGGCTTATCTTGGCAGTTCAGCAGATTCGAATGCTCCGTTTACAACATCATCAGTTGTAACAATCAGCCCTGTTGCCTACAATATTTTTGTGACCGATCCGGCAGAGGCAACATCGCTTGCAAACGGCCAGTCAATGTCGATTACATTCAAGGTAACCGATATCACCGGAAATCTTCCCGTTCCCAACCGGATAGTAGATTTCGAACTCCTTAACCTAGATGGTACTCCTGCAGACATCACACTTGCGTTCATTAACAACAGTAGTGGAACAACGGGGGCTGATGGTACTGTAACAATAAAACTGCAATCAATATTAAACGCTCCAACTGATTCTCAAGTAGTAATAAAGGCAACAATTGATAATATTTCTGCTTTGAGTCCAGTTTTTATGGTCAGTGGCGTAATTCCGGTAGAAGTACCAGCACCGTAATTTGCGTTTTTATTATTTAACGCGTGTCAAACTAAATAGTTGCTTTACATCAGACCTCTGGGGTTTAACCAACCCTGGAGGTCTTTTCATTCTGTGAGATTCCTTTTCTATTGCGATTGCCGAACGGTATGGTATCCTGTCGTTTCAAATAGTTGCAAGAGTTTGAATTAATATCTTACAAAAATTATGAGTATCAAACCGGAGAATCAATGCAGCCCCGCACCATAACCCCAGAACGAAGCGATGACGATTTCCAGTTTGATGCAACCTTGCGGCCACGGGCGCTTGATGATTATATCGGCCAGGAGAAGATCAAGAACAACCTTAGCCTCTTTATCGAAGCTGCCAAGGGGAGGGGGGAAGCGCTTGATCATGTCCTGCTTTATGGTCCGCCCGGCCTGGGCAAGACAACCCTGGCCAATATTGTTGCCTGTGAGATGGGAGTCAACATCAAATCCACTTCGGGTCCTGTTATCGAACGCCCCGGTGATCTTGCCGCCATACTGACCAATCTGGAACCCCACGATGTTTTGTTCATAGACGAGATCCATCGTCTCTCTCACATAGTGGAGGAGATCCTTTATCCAGCTATGGAAGACTTCCAGCTGGACATCATCATCGGCCAGGGGCCCAGCGCCCGCAGCATCAAGCTGGACCTGCCGCGCTTCACCCTTGTCGGCGCCACTACCCGTGCCGGTCTGCTTTCATCACCTCTGCGCGACCGCTTCGGGGTCATCTCTCGGCTGGAGTTTTACACGGAGAAAGAGCTGGCCACCATCATTGCCCGTTCCTCCTGTATTCTGGGCATGGAGATCGACCCATTAGCCGCCACCGAGCTTTCACGCCGTAGTCGCGGTACACCACGCATCGCCAACCGCTTGCTGCGGCGGGTACGCGACTTTGCCCAGGTGCGTGCCGACGGCATCATTACCCGTGATGTGGTTCAGGCAACTCTCACGCTGCTGGAGATCGATGAGATGGGTTTTGATCAGATGGATCGCATGATTCTCCTGACTATCATTGATAAGTTTAATGGCGGTCCGGTGGGGCTTGATACCATAGCTGCGGCTATCAGCGAAGAAAGTGACACTATCGAGGATGTCTATGAGCCTTTTCTTATTCAAAATGGCTTCCTCAATCGTACGCCCCGCGGCCGGGTGGCCACTGTTGCCGCATATCAGCACTTTGGCCGCATTGCTCCTGAATCTCCTCAAGGGAAGCTGTTCTGACGATGCAACAGTTCTTCGATTTCCCGGTAAATCCTACCTTCAGCTTTGAAAGCTTTGTTGTCTGTGACGGCAATAGTGCTGCCTTACAATTTGCCCAACGCATTGCCGATTCGTCAAACTCGGAGAATCTGCTCTATCTGCATGGGCCATCAGGCTCCGGCAAGACTCACCTGTTGAAGGCTATCGGACAGGTGCTGAACAAAGACGCCGCTGCTGTTCCCTATCTCTCATGCCGCGAGGCTTTCAATACGGAAGATTTGGTGTCTCGGTTCGCCGATTCACCGCTTCTCCTTGTGGATGACCTGCACCTGCTGCCCGATGATGCCGACCTGCGGGTCGGGCTCTGGCAGATCTTCAATGATTTTTACGGAGCAGGTCGCAAGGTAGCTATGGCTGGTCTTTATCCACCTCGTGAGCTGCCTAATCTGGATGATCACCTTGTTTCGCGTTTGCTGTGGGGACTGGTGGCCCGAGTCGACGCCTCAGATGACCATTCCCGCCGCATGATTCTGAAGAAAATTGCCGAAGATCGTCAGGTCCGTGTACCTGATGAGGTCGTGGACTACATCCTTATCACGACCAGCCGTGAAGTCGGTGATTTGATCAGTTGCTTCGAAGCGCTCTATAGTCTCTCCATGGCAGAGAAACGCAGAATTACGTTGCCGCTCGCCAGAGAGTCCCGTGATCTTCAGATTGCAGCGGGTAGTAATTCATGAGTCCCTTTCGCAATCGCCTGAAAACACCTGAAGAGATTGAACTTGACCACAAACGGAGTGAGTTGTCAGATCTCCAGAGCCAGCTTTCCGAGAGGGAGCGGGTGTTTAAAATATTCAAGGCTGAGATTCGCATGTTCGAACAGGTTTATGAGGAAATCCTGGGAACGCGCATTGCCGAGCTGGAAGAGCTTGAATGGCAGTTGAACGGACTGCTGGGGACTGAAGACATTACCACCGTTACCGGAGCCTCAGAGCGCGATGAATCATTTGCCTTTCCCCATCACCGTACCGACCTGCTTGATGAGGATGCCGAATTAACACAGGATGTGCCTCATAAGAGCCTGAAAAACCTTTACCGCGAGGTAGCAAAGGCAATTCACCCCGATCTGGCATCAGACGATGAACAACGTCTGAGACGACAGGAGTTGATGGCAATAGCCAATCATGCCTACGAGGTTGGCGACCGATCGGTTCTGGAGGATATCCTGTGTGATTGGGACCTGGGGCTTGAAGTGCTCTCCGGCCTCGATGTCGCCATGGAACTGGTGCGTGTTATTCGGCAGATCGCCAGGGTACAGCAGAACATTCATGATGTAAATCGACAGATCGACGAGCTGAGCACGACCGATATCTGCTGTTTCAAGCAGCGAGTGGATGATGCCTTGTCCGACGGTATCGATCTGATGGCAGAGATGGCTGCCACGGTTGAGCTTGATATAGCCAGGATCAGGAAACGTCTTGCAGCACTCCGGGGTGAAAGCGGGTATAGTACCGATCAAAACGGTCTTCCACCAGAGACACGTGTAATCCGATTTCCTGTGGAATTTTCCTGTGGGATCCTTTATGAGCGTAACAAGACTTCCGTGGATTATCGTGATTGGCACCGAGTGGGAAATGCCCGTGGCGTACGGGAGCTCTTTTGGGACAAGGCACTGCGTCTTGATGTAAAGGGAACAAGCGAGAAAGAAATGCACTTTCTGGACTCCCTCCAGACAGATGATCTGCAGGCCCTGTTTTTTAATGGTATTGACGACAGCACATTGAAACATGTGACCCATTTAGCAGGGTTACAGGAGCTCTACCTATCCAGCACATCCGTCAGCGACGACGGCCTGCTGCTTTTGAATAACCTGCATGGACTCAAACGGCTGAATATCTATCACACTAAAATAGGTGATACGGGTCTGATGAACCTTGCATCGCTTAAGGGATTGAAATGGCTGACCTGTAGTGGTACTGGCATTACGGAGGAAGGGTTGAACCGTTTCCGTCAGCTGTTGCCGGAGTGTAAGACGGTAAGTTTTAAGTGGCGCTACGAAAAATAAGGTGCTGGTCAGGTAAGCTTTAGCTGCTTGCGCGCCTCATTCATCCTCAACTTGACCTCTGAGCTGCTGTGGCATGCAAGTACGGCTCGGGCAAGTTTGCGGCATTCTTTCAAGGAATGGGTGCGGATTGCCTGTTTAACAACCGGGATGCTGGGGGCCGAAAGACTGAATTCGCAGATACCCATTCCAATCAAAAGCAGGGCATTGAGAGGGTCAGCGGCCATCTCGCCGCAGATCGAGACCTTCTTGTCCGCTTTTATCGCAGCATCAGCCACACGTTTAATAGAGTGGAGTATCGCAGGGTGGTGCGGATCATAGTATTGCTTTACCCGCTGATTGTTGCGGTCGGCAGCCAAGGTATACTGAATCAGGTCATTGGTGCCGATGCTGACGTAATCCACCTCCTGAACGAGAAACTCGATAATCTGCACTGCCGCCGGAACCTCAATCATAATTCCCAGAGGGATTTCATTGAGCAGCGTATGCCCTTCATGTTCCAATTCCGCTTTTACTGATGCAAGTATCTCCTTGATCTGACGGATCTCATCTACGCACGATATCAACGGAAACATGATGGTTGGGTTACCTGCGTTTGATGCCAAGAGGATCCCTGCAAGTTGCTCGCGGAAGATGTCCTGGCGCTCCAGGGAAACCCGGATGGAACGCCAACCCAGAAAGGGGTTGTCTTCCCTGGGTTGGATGAAGTAGGGCAGCCCTTTATCTCCACCGATGTCTAGGGTGCGAATGTTGACAGGTTGGCCAGGGAAACCCATAAGTACCTTGCTGTAGATAGCAGCTTGTTCGCTACGATCGGGAAAGGTCTGACGAGTCATATAGGGAAATTCGGTGCGGTAAAGACCAACACCCTCTGCGCCGTGGGCATTTGCCACCCTGACATCTGAGAGCAGGCCTATATTGGCGTTCAGTACTATGTTTGTTCCATCGGTAGTTACTGCCGACAGATCACGCAGCCCTTCCATCTCCTTGATCCGCCCGGCATGATCACGTTCCAGACGTTCATACTCCTTTTTTACCTCGCCATCCGGATTGAGATAGATATGGCCTGATGTGCCGTCAACAATGATTTCATCCTTGATATTGGCCGCGTTTATGAGTCCGGAGATACCTAGAACAGCTGGTATTCCCAGAGCTTTTGCCATGATGGCGGCGTGCGAGTACACATTACCCTTCTCGGTCACGATACCTAAAATCTTGTCGTGATCGAGCGTAGCCAGGTCTGAGGGGAAAATCTCTTCCGCCACTATGATACGTTGTTCTTTGAGTTTTACCTTGGAATCTCCGTTTCCTTCCAAATCATCTATAATGCGGCGCCCAATATCCTCCATGTCGGCAGACCGCTCCCTCAGGTAAGGGTCTTCCATGGCCGAAAATGCCTGAACATAATGTTGAACAACATCATACACGGCTCGGGTGGCGCCTGCCTCCTGGTCGATCAGGTCGCTGATCTTGTTGACGAAACTGCGGTCTTCCAGGATCATAAGGTGGGTATGGAAGATGGCGGCATCATCTTCGGAGAGCGTCTCGCTGACCCGCTTAATCATGTAAATGGTCTGAATTCTGACTTTTTCCAGGGCAAGTGTGAATTTCCGGTGTTCTTCGGGCCTGGTGCCGACCTTGGCCACCTTGATAACTTTGTCACTGTATCGGTCGAGGATGTAGATCCTGCCTCGACAAAAGCCGGCTGATACGGCTATTCCTGCCAGGGCCTGCTGGCTTCCAGTCTTTTGGATTGGAGAAGTGCCTGTTGGGAGGTCGTTTTTCAATTTGGCCAGTTCCTGCTCAAACCAAGCACGTTCCTGTTCTTTATTCTGGATCGAATTCAGCAGCCGTGCGTTGTGGACGATGCTGCTGATCTGGAAGGTGATCGTACGAAGAGCGCTGATCTCATCTTCACTGAAGCGCCGCGCCTCGCGGGTCTGTATGACGATGACTCCGACAGGGGCTTTACGTTCGAAAAGCGGCAGACCGAGAAAGGAGAGGAACTTTTCTTCTTTAGTTTCTTTAAAATATTTGTAGCGGGGGTGAGCGGGGGCGTTGTCGGTCATGACCATGCCTCGGCTCTCCACCACCAGGCCGGAGAGTCCTTCATGGACCTTCATGGATATTCGATTGACCGATGCCTTGGAGAGGCCCTTGGTGGCCTTTAGAACCAGTGTTTCGCCATCCTTCTCCAGCAGATAGATGGAACAAACATCGGTTTTCATGCGCTTGGCAACAATGTTGACGATATTGTCCAGCGTTTCCTGCAGATCGTGGGAGTGCAGGATGATGGAACTAATATCTTCCAGTGTACGCAGACCGATGGAGTGATGGCTTTCTTTCATGATGATACCCCGATGAAAAATATATGAAGTATAAAGCACATTTCACGTAAAGTAAAATTATCATTAGTGAGATATGTTCTGGAATTGTCGAGAAGGGTCTGTTATGTTTTATAAAATACCCAATACATCAACGCAGGGAGATTGTTATGACGGAAAAACAACTGGATAAAACGCTGCAAAAAGGAATCGACCTGTTTGAGTCAGGGGACGCATCCGGATCAATAGTAATCCTTGAAAAATACTGTGAAGAGCATCGGGAAGATCCGGACAGCTGGTTTTATCTGGGGGATGCTCTTGCGGAGGATGGCCGTATCGATGATGCCATTGAACGTTACCGAGAAGGTCTCAAGCTCTCTCCTGATGATGCCGATGCGTTGACTACCCTGGGAGATCTTTTGTTTGAGGCAGGTAAGCACAAGGAGGCCATAACCTGTTATCAAAAGGTGTTGGATCTTGACCCCAAGGATGCCGATGCATTTGTCAGTATTGGTTTGGTCTATACCAGTCTGGAGCGTGGCGAAGCTGCAATGCGCTCTTTTCACCAGGCTCTGGAGCTTGAACCGGAAAATGTCTTTGCCTGGAATGCAATGGGCGATGCACTGTATGGGGCCGGAGATACGGATGGAGCTGTGGATGCATACCGGAAAGGGGTTGAGATAGATCCGCAGGATCCTGCCACTCATTTTAATCTGGGAGAACTGTATTATGACATGGAAGAGTTGGAAGAGGCCGAAGTGGAGTGTTGTGAGGCTATTAGGCTAGATCCTGCTTTCAGTATGGCCTATCTGACCCTTGGAAGCATCTGCATGGACCAGGAGAGAACACAAGATGCGGTGAAATTCTTCGAACAGTACCTGATACATGAAAAATCATCCCATGCAACCGAGATGATTTCCGAGGTTAAAGCTGTTGTGGAGGGTCTAAAGGAAGAATTGAGGGGGTAATTTTCTATCCTCATGATACGAAAAAAGCCGGTTTTGAGCCGGCTTTTTTCGTATGTTAATCTTATGTCAGAGGCTATTTCCGGACGAAATCAGGCCGGCCAAAGGAGTATTCACAGTGCATGTGATCGGTATAGGTCCCGTTCAGGATGGCAACCACGTCTTCGGTGAACACCAGTTCTTCATCGGTGGGAATGACATAGACCTTGACCGGAGAGTCGTCCGTTGTGATCAGTGACTCTCGCTTGCGGGTCATGGCGTTTTTGTTTCGCTCCTTGTCCAGGATAATACCGATGTGATCAAGCCCCTCTATGGCTTTCTCGCGGATCAGTGCCCCCATTTCTCCTACGCCGGCGGTAAAGACCACGGCATCCAGTTTACCCACTGCCGCCATGTAGGCCCCGATGTATTTCTTCAGCCGGTAAGCTTCAATATCAAGGGAGAGTTGGCAGCGACGATCGCCGGCATTGGCGTGTTCGATTACGTCACGACGGTCGGTAAATCGCCCGGTGATTCCGATCACTCCGCTCTTCTTGTTGAGTATGCTGTCGATCTCCTTGGCGGAGAAATTTTCCTGCTGCATCATAAATGCCGGTATGGCAGGATCAATATCGCCACAACGGGTACCCATGACAGCACCTTCCAAGGGTGTCAGTCCCATGGTTGTATCAACCGAAATCCCATTCTTTATCGCGCAGTGGGAAACTCCGTTGCCAATATGCATGGTAATGATGTTACAGTCCTTAGGCTGCTTGTTCAGCAGGATGGCGGCGCGCTTGGAGACATACAGATGCGAGGTGCCATGGAATCCGTAGCGCCGTACCTGATACTTTTCATACCATTCGTATGGCAACGGATAGATGTAGGCATGTTCCGGCATGGTCTGGTGGAAGGCGGTATCGAAAATGGCTACGTGCGGTATGGTCGGCATGAGGGCCTGGGCGGCTTCGATACCCTCTATATTCGGGGGGTTATGAAGCGGTGCCAGGTGCTGGACTTCTTTGACAGCATTAAGGACCTTTTCATCGATCAGAACTGAACAGGTGAATTTCTCGCCGCCATGCACCACGCGGTGGCCGACAGCTGATATCTCGCTGACGTTTTTTAATACTCCCTGAACCGGATCGGTGACGGTCTTGATAAGAAGATCAATGGCAGCCTGATGGTTTGGGCAGTCCTGTTCGTGGTGGTGGGTCTCGCGCCCGGGCACCTCGTGCATTATGAATGAATCACCGATAATGACACGTTCTACCATCCCCTTGGCTATGACCTCTTTTTTCTCCCAGTCAAAAAGTTGGTACTTGACCGAAGAACTACCGCAATTAAGCGCCATTATAATCATGTTTAGCTCCCTTAAATAAACAGAGATTTATTTATAATATCAATAAAAAGCAAACACCTAAACTAAAAAAAACATCTAAAATAAAACTGTTTTTGATATATACAATAGAGTCATGCTGAATTCAAGATATTTTCTGAAATACGCTCGTGCAAGTGTCGTATTCTTGACTGGACATTAAGCTGGATATGTGGTAAACACAAAAAAGTTTTCCTAAGAAGACTAATCTTAGAAGGAGGTGAAACCGTGGCCCATACCATTACCGACGATTGCACTAATTGTGCTGCATGCGAGGATTCCTGTCCCGTGAATTCCATCAGCGAACAGGGTGGCAAACGCGTAATCGATGCAGATACCTGCATCGACTGCGGTGCTTGCGTGGATACCTGTCCCGTGAATGCCATTCATGCCTAAATTGCATGATGCAAAGCAACAAAAAAGCCCGTGGCAACACGGGCTTTTTTGTTTTTGGCACACGGTGTGTTTTTACTGTTTACAATATTTGAAGGATTATATTTCGGTGTGGCCTGCGTGTATTTGTACTTTAACGCCTAAACAGCCAAAGTATCAATGAGAGCAGGGCAGACAGCAGTATGCATGTGCCCAGGGGAAAGTAAAAACTGAAATTTTCCCTCTTCAGGTAGATGTCACCTGGTAATTTACCTATCCAGGGGATGCGCGGGGCGATGGTGATGACGATACCGACAGTCAAGAGGATCAACCCCATGATGATCAATGGGCGTCCCAGACCGTTCATGATTGCTTGTCCTTGGTAAGATAGGAGTTGACGAACTTATCCTTTTTATCCGGGCGTGGCAGGTAACGCTCCTTTTCACTGTAAATGCAACCGCAGTATTGCTGACGATAAAGGCCAAGTTCCTTTGAAAGTCTGATTCCTTCCTGCCATCCTGGCCGGAAATCCTCGTAATAAAATGTTACGTCATGTTTCTGCGCAGCTTGCTCCCCCAGTCCCCTGATCTCATCATGCCGTTGAAATCTGCTGTAAAGTAGTGAAGCAGTGAAGGCATCAAAGCCGTGTGCTGCCGCCATGGATGCCGTGGCTTGCAACCGCGAGGCATAACAGTAACTGCAACGCTGACCCGGCTCAGCGGCAACGTTGGCCAGAAATCCTTCCAGATCGTAGTCGTCGTGCATGATCAGCGATAAGGATTCCAGCTCAGCCATCTGCACGACTGCATCACGGCGACGGGCGTATTCGAGGTATGGGTGGATGTTGTGGTTGTAGAAAAAACCTGTCACGTCATGCCCGGCGGCGCGCAGGGTCCGTAGGGGGTAGAGGGCGCATGGCCCGCAGCAGATGTGCAGCAGGATGTTCATAAATTACAGGTTCTCCAGCAGGTGTCCCATTTTGTCGCGTTTTGTCTTGAGATAACTTTTGTTGGTGTTTGTAGCAACAGCCTCAATGGCAACCCGTTCGACGATGTCGATGCCGTACCCTTGAAGGCCGATCAGTTTTTTGGGATTATTGGTCATCAGGCGCATCTTGTTGATACCAAGTGAGAGTAGTATCTGAGCGCCGATGCCGTAGTCACGCAAATCCGCCTTGAAACCCAATTCCAGATTGGCCTCCACTGTGTCGCGTCCCTTATCCTGAAGTTCATAGGCCTTGAGCTTGTTGATCAGGCCAATGCCCCGCCCTTCCTGACGCATATAGATAATAACCCCTTTGCCTTCCCTTGCAATCATCGCCATGGCTCGGTGGAGTTGTTCGCCACAGTCGCAGCGCTGGCTGCCCAGCACATCGCCGGTCAGGCATTCCGAGTGTACCCTCACCAGCACAGGCTCACCCTTTTTGAGGTCTCCCTTGACCAGGGCTATGTGATCCAGTTTGTCCACGTCATTTTCAAAAGCAACGGCGCGCCAGTCGCCGCCGTAACGAGAAGGGAGATGCGCTTCGGCTACGGTGCGCACCAGGATCTCGTTCTTCAGGCGGTAGGCCACCAGGTCGGCAATGGTGCAGATCTTGATCCCGTGATTTTTTGCGAATTTTTTCAGTTCCGGCATTCGGGCCATGGTGCCGTCATCGTTCATGATCTCACAGATCACTCCGGCCGGTTTGAGACCTGCCAGGCGCGCCAGATCCACCGAACCCTCGGTTTGCCCGGTACGCACCAAAACTCCGCCGGTTTTAGCTCGCAAAGGGAAGATATGGCCGGGGCTGACCAGATCATTGGAACTGGAATCATTGGCAACTGCGGTCAGTATGGTGTGGGCGCGATCAGCGGCCGAAATCCCGGTGGTGACACCGAGCTTCGCTTCGATGGAAATAGTGAAGGCGGTTTCAAAGGGTGAGGTGTTGTCCCGCACCATGGGGCGTAACCCGAGGGAGTCGCACTTTTCCGGTGTCAGGGTCAGGCAGATCAGGCCGCGACCATGCTTTGCCATAAAGTTTATGGCCTCGGGCGTGGCCGCCTCGGCCGCCATGGTCAGGTCACCTTCATTTTCACGGTCTTCATCGTCAACCAGAATGACCATCTTTCCCAGGCGGATATCCTCAATTGCTGCTTCTATGGTTGCTACTGACATGGTCTACCTTTCTTTCATCGTGTTTCGGCTTCTCAAATAAAGCCATTCTCAGCCAGGGTTTTTATGCTCAGTCCGCCACTGTTTTTCCATGGTTGAACCAGGCGCTCTACATATTTGCCGATTATATCAGTCTCGATGTTGACCACCTCACCGATTTTCAAGCTTGCGAGGGTTGTCTTGGCCAAGGTGTGGGGGATGATGTTGACCGAAAAACTATTGTTGTCCACTACGTTCACGGTCAGACTGATGCCGTCAATGGTCACGGAACCCTTTTCCACCAGATAGCGGGCATTCTCCGCAGGGAGGCTGAATTCCAGCACGCGGTTGCCGGAGAGCGTCTCAGTCTTGGAAAGCGTAGCGCAGCAATCGATGTGGCCGGTGACGATGTGGCCGCCAAGTCGCTCGCCCAGACGAAGTGCCCGTTCCAGATTGACAATGTTGCCGGGGCGCAGGGTCCGGAAGGTAGTTTTGTCGATGGTTTCCGGTGAGACATCAAAGGTCAGGGCAGTCCCACCCTTTGCAGTCACGGTCAGGCAGGCGCCGTTGACCGCCAGCGAATCTCCCAGCGTTATCTCGTCCTGCGGAAGCACTGTCTCGATACGCAGTACACCCGCCGCACTCCGGCGCTCAAAGGCGACGACTCGCCCGGTATCCTCAATCAGGCCTGTGAACATGGTTTCTCCGGGCGGGCTGTGACGACGATATCTGTTCCAATTCGCTGTACCTCAAGATCAGAAAAGGAAATGGCCTGATCCATGCTGGTAAATCCGGTAATGGCTAAAGGGGAAAAACCGTCGCTGCCAATGACCTTGGGGGCGTAAAAGAAAACGCATTCGTCAATTAGTCCTTGTTTTAGGGCCTCACCCGCCAAGCGGCTGCCACCTTCAAGGAGAATCGACTGAATGCCCAGTGCCCCTAATTGCCGCAACAGGTCATGGAGATCGACCTTGTCGTTGACCATGCCGCAGACCAGCACGCTGGCGCCACTCTTCTGATAGCGCCGGTGTAGGCGAGGGTTTGCCTCGGTCGTGGCAATGATGGCATTTCCGGACATCCGGTCGTTGAGGATGCCGACACTGAGCGGTGTCCGCAGTCGCGTATCAACAATGATCCGCAGAGGGTCTTTTCCTTTGACGTGGCGCACAGTCAGTTGCGGATTGTCGGCGATGATGGTGTCAATCCCCACCATGACGGCATCACATTGGGCCCTCATTCGATGAACGTATTTTCTGGAATCCTCACAGCTGATCCAGCGCGATTCACCAGTCACGGTAGCAATCTTCCCGTCCAGTGTCATGGCGCACTTGTAAGTCACAAACGGCAGCCCTGTTGTTACCTGTTTGATGAAGCCGCGGTTGAGGGCACGGGCCTCAGTTTCCATGAGCCCGCAATGCGTTTTGATGCCGGCACGTTCGAGGGCGGCCAGGCCGCCGCCGTTCACCTGTGGATTGGGGTCGCCCATGGCAGCAACGACACGGCTTACGCCGGCCTTGATCAAGGCATCGCTGCACGGAGGGGTCTTGCCGGTATGGCAGCATGGTTCCAGAGTCACATATACATCAGCGCCCCTGGCATCATCTCCGGCCATTTTCAGTGCATGTACTTCGGCGTGGTGTCCGCCGGCCATTTTGTGCCATCCTTCACCGACGATGTTGCCGTTCTTGACGATGACGCAGCCGACAACAGGGTTGGGCGCTGTTCGTCCAAGGCCTTTTCGAGCTAGTGTCAGGGCGCGTTTCATGTATTTCTGGTCTGTTTTGGTCATTTTTTCAGAAGATCCTGAAGCTCCTGCATGAATTCACCGATATCACGAAACGATCGGTACACTGAGGCAAAGCGGACGTAGGCAACTTCATCCAGGTCGTGCAACTCCTTCATGATCCATTCTCCAATTGCGGTGGTGGAGATCTCTTTGTCCGTTGATTCCTGCAATCTGTTTTCAAGCCGATCAACCATGCGCTCGATGTCTTCGACCGAGATGGGTCGTTTTTCACAGGCCTTCTTGATACCCGCAATGATCTTCAGGCGGTCGAATGGTTCTCGGCGGCCATCCTTTTTACAAACCTGCGGCAACATCTCCTCAATGCGTTCGTGCGTGGTAAACCGTTTGGCGCACTCTTCACATTCGCGTCGGCGGCGAATGGCTGTGCCACCCTTGTCAGGACGGGAATCGACTACCTTGCTGTCCGGGTTTCCGCAAAAAGGGCATTTCATACGGTCTCTCCTACGCTGCCGGGTGTGAAGTGAACCGCGGTTATTTTTGCTTCGGCAATCATCTCCCGTGCCAGTTCGTCAGCGTAGCCTTCCCCATAGACAACCTTGCGGATCCCGGCGTTGATGATCATCTTGGTGCAGATGATACAGGGCATGGTGGTGCAGTACAAGGTGGCACCGTCAATATTTGTGCCATGTTTGGCTGCCTGAATGATAGCGTTCTGCTCGGCGTGCAGGCCGCGGCAGAGTTCATGCCGTTCTCCG
>JBGSQD010000157.1:0-18196 GCA_041738275.1 Geobacterales bacterium | reverse complement strand
AACCTGGCAAGCAGAATCCTGTTGCCTCGGTCAGCGATTCAGAGGGAAACATCATAATCACCGGCAGTCAACTTCTTCCCGGCAGCAGTTTTGAAGATATCTATACCGTCAAGATAAAGGCCAACGGAACTATTGCCTGGAGAGCGGTTTACACGGTTTCAGGCCTCAACGCACGAGCTGTTGCGGTGACGGTAGACGCCTCCGACAACGTCTATGTCACCGGCGTCAATGACGGCTCCAACAACAACATCCATACGATCCGCTATGACAGGGACCAGGCAGGGCTTGACGCCACGCCCGCCTGGCAACAGACGTTTGATGGAGGAGGCACGGACAAGGCCGCATCCATCACGGTTTCAGGAAGTTATATCTATGTTGGCGGCTCGTCGCGCTATGGCGGCAATGAGTGTTTCATGGTTCTGGCCTACAACAAGGACACAGGCGCACTGTCGTGGCAGATACCCAATGCGTCCACCTCCACCATGGGAAAGGCCAACTCGGTTGCCGCGGATGCAAACAGCATCGCGGTAACAGGGCAATCCTGGAACGGCCCGGAAAACTATCTGAAAACCATCGCCTATAACCCGGACGGGCAGAGCATCCTCTGGCAGACCCCGCAGCCTGACGCCGCAGCATATGTTCGCAATGACTTCGGTCTGGCCGTGCAGATCGATGCAAAAGGGCATGTCGTTGTGGCCGGCACCATCTATAACGGCCTGGATACCGATATCCATACCGTTAAGTACTGCAGCAGCGCCGTCGCCCCCTGCGAAGGCAAATCCCCCGGAGACGTACTCTGGCAGCAGACGTACGACGGTGGCTCGGATGATGATGTCAACGCCCTGCAGCTTGAGCGCGGAGCAACATTGACCGACGATGTCTTTGTTTCCGGACATAGCCTGATAAACGGGCGCAACCACATCTATACCGCCAGATATCAATCAGCTGCGGCAACTCCGCAAGAGTCCTGGCATGCGGTGTTCAATTCCGGTGGCGACAACACCGATATCCCTGCCGCGCTTGTCATCGATCCTGTTGCAGACAGCCTCTTTGTTGCGGGATACAGTGCCGATGCCGGCTTCAACAGCGATTTCAGGGCGATCAAATACCGCAAAAGCACCGGGGACGAACTCTGGTCGCAGACCTTCCATGGTGTAGCCAACGCAACTGATCGCGCAGTGGGAGCTGGTCTGGATACGAACGGCAATCTGAACGTTGCCGGTTATGCTGATGAATCAGCAGCGCTGGACGGCGGCATCACCACAGCCACCGCCGGGACCAAGGGGACACTGGTCAATGGCCTGAAAACATGGGGCACCAACGCCTGGACCGGCTATTACCTGAAGATGCTGACCGGCGTGAACAACATCAATCAATTTCGCCAGATCCAGTCCAATGATGCCACAACCCTCAATTTTTCTCCGCTGCTGCCTGACGTTGTGAATAACGGAGACAATTATTACATCTATGACAAGGACGACTACGACTATTACGTCGTCAAGTATGACAAAGGTGTGCTGAACGCTCCGACCAAGCTTGTTGCCAGCGGCGTGTCCGGCACTGCCATAAACCTCACATGGCAGGATAACAACGCGGTCACCCCCAAATTCCGGGTCGAGCGGTGTACCGCCGGCTCAGAGCACCTTGTGGCGATTCCCTGTGACTTTGAAGATCAGGGGCAGATAACCGTAATCGATGTTGTTGACGGCGCCGTGAGCACGCAGGCAACCGGCCTCGACCCGGACAAATACTATTACTTCAGGGTCAGGGCCTACCTTGGTGCGGACTACCCCACCGCTACCCAGGTGACCTATCCGAGCAGCACCGAGCATGCCGTTACCCAGACAGTAAACCTTGTCACCCCATTAATAACATACAGCTATGCCGGGGTCGCCAACAGTGATGACTATGCCCTTACCATCTCCACAGGTCCGAATAACGGGCATCCGGTGGTCAGCGGCAAGAGCTTTTTCACCGGCTCGGGCTTTGATTACTACACCATCCGACTGGACAAGGACAACCTGACCAAGCTCTGGAGCCAGCGTTATAATGGACCGGAAAGCCAGGGGGACGCCGCGATGTGCCTGGCGATCGACAACAACGACCAGGTCATCGTCTCCGGCTACTCCATGCTGCAAAACCTGGCCGCCTCAAAGGACATGAACTCCATCTACACCATCAAATACAAAGCGGATGCACTTTCTGCCCCGGAAAATGATGAAGAATATTATGACTGGGCGCACCAGTATAACGGTGCCGGCGCTGTCGACGACCGCCCCATTGCCATCGCCGCCGCCAGCGATGCATCCAACAATGTCGCCGTGGTTGGCATGGGGGTTCACTCCGAAGCGGATATGTCCAACCATGATATCTATGTTCTGCACTACCCGCCGGCAGGCCCCGGCCCGGCCGGGACGCCGAATCCCGGCTACTGGGCGGCAGCTGCCATCGAAAAAGGTGGTGACGACGAGCCGACCGCCGTTGCCATTGATCCTTCCGGCAATGTTTTGGTCACCGGCTTTACCATGAATACCACCAGGGAGAGGAAGGATTACGACATCTATACCGCCAAGTTTGCCGCGGCAACCGGGGCGCTGCTCTGGGAACGGATATATGACGCAGGCTTTGGTGACGACGAGGCAAACTCCGTGGCAACTGATGCCTATGGCAATGTCTATGTTACCGGCTTCGCAACCAACGGTGATGGCAACTGGGACTATATCACCATCAAGTATGACACGGATGGAGCGATTCAATGGGGCGGCCCCAAGCTGTATGACGGACCAGGGCATGGTGATGATGAAGCGGTCTCAGTGAAGGTCGACCCGATGGATAATCACATCGTAGTATCCGGAAACCGTCTGACCGATGCGGGAAATAACGATGTACATACCATCCGCTATGCCCAGGACGGCACTGTTGACTGGCAGAAGACACTGCTACGCGAGCGTAATGACGAAGAGATGTTCGACATGGCAATAGATACTTCCGGCAGTGTCTACATTGCGGCAACCACAACCAACATCAACAATAGCGACCCCCTGAGCAATCAAGATATTCTGGCTGTCAAGCTGGACTGGCAAGGGAATATGGCTGCCAATGCAACCACCTACGGCCAGGCTGCAGAGCTTGACAAACCCTACGGGATTACCGTGAACTATCAGGGAGATGCCTTTATCGCCGGCATATCCCAAAACGCCCAGTTAAATGCCGACTACATCGTACTTAAAGTGGATGGTGACACGGAACAGAGTCCGTATCCTATGAGTTCATCCAACCCGACCTATACCTCAGTCAAACTTGATTGGACCGACAGCTCCAAGGCTGAAGACGGTTATCAGGTGGCGCGCAGGGATGGCGCCTGCCCAGTTGAACCTCCTGTATGGGGGGATGAAGAGATCATCACCAACGGACCGGGGCATCTGACTGCCAACACCGTCACCTACACCGACACGGGTCGCACCAGCAGGGCTACCTATTGCTACGGTGTGCGGTCCTTCAGTGCTACAAGCTATTCCCGCTGGGTGAACAAAACCGTGGTCATGGATACGCCGCAGACTCCGGCGGTAAGCGCAGTGGCTACCGACACGACCAAAGTGACCGTAAACTGGACTCCCCAGAACAGTGGTCAGCAGACAAGTTTCGAGTTGTGGCGCTGTTCGGATTCCACCTCCTCCGCCTGTACGGATTATACCCTGCTGACATCGGCCCTGGAAGGAACTGCAACCAGCTTTGAAGACCAGGCGGTCTGCGCCGGAACAATCTACCGCTACCAGATGAAGGCCAAGGGAAGTGGCTGGGAGTCGGACTTTTCGACCGCAGTCGGAACAATACCGGCAACAGTGGACAATCTGGCCGTAGACCAGGGCTTTGAGGCCCCGAATCCCATGACAACAGGGCAAACCGTTGGCTGGACTAATGTGGGCGGCACAGTATCGACGGACATAACCTTTGACACCTCAATCAAACATAGCGGCGCCCAAAGCCTCAATATCAATGCGGTCGGAACTGCGTCAACATCCGGAATAAAGCAATATTTGAAATTTTCTCCGGGGGGCAAATACCAGATTTCGGGCTGGTTCAAGAGCGCAGCAGCAGCCGGCAAGGTCACCTGCGACCTGCTTGACGGAGGCAGCGGCTCATTTTCCAACTCCGGCACTACCAGTGATTGGGAGCAGAGATCATTGACTGTCACGGCTTCAACCACTGCTTATCCAGGCGGTTCCAGAATCAGATGCTTTGTCGCCGCAGGTTCTCAGGCAAACATCGATGATCTGCAGGCAACCCCTCTTTACGACCTGACTGCAGCCCGTTTTTCCGAGACAGAGATCAATCTTGCCTGGCTCGACAGCTCTTTTGACGAAACCGGCTACAAGATCGAGCGCTGCAGTGATGCAGGTTGCACGTCTCCACAACTCATTACTACGGCTGCAGCCAATGTGACGAGCTATCGCGATAGCCGTCTGACGCCAGATACAACTTACTGGTATCGCGTTCGCCCTTACAAAACAGCGCCGTTGTCAT
Organism: Geobacterales bacterium; assembly: GCA_041738275.1. Classification (GTDB taxonomy): domain Bacteria; phylum Desulfobacterota; class Desulfuromonadia; order Geobacterales; family Pseudopelobacteraceae; genus JACPFJ01. The sequence goes on along the minus strand of JBGSQD010000157.1, from coordinate 13,672 downwards.
GCAATGGCGGATGGGACGGCGGCTATTCAAACATAGCCAGTGCATTGACAACCAACAACCCTCCGGTATTATCAGGTTCGTCAACCAACACAACTACTGTCAACCTTATCTGGAGCGACACCGCCAACACTGAAAACCTGTTCCAGCTTGAGCGTTGCCTTGCTGCCTCCTGCAGCATGACTAATATTGCCACCCTGCTTGCCAACACGACATCCTACACCGATGCAAATGTCTGCAGCAATACAGTCTACAACTACCAGGTCATGGCTGTTGACCAGCCGCTTTCGTTTGGCGGCGCCAATCCCTGGACCAAAAAGGTCAAGCTGAATTTCGGTACAACCTTCATTGCCAACAAACTGACCCGTATCGCCATCAATCAGTTGACCGGCATGGATGCCACATTCAAGGATATCCGCTTCTATGACGAAACCGCCAAACAGGAGCTGCCGCACTGGCTCGAGTCTTCTGCGGCAGGTACGGCAATTGTCTGGATCAAAACAGGCAAAAACGATGATATATACATGTATTTCGGCAACAACACGGCCACAAGCACCAGCAGCAGCACCAATGTATTCGGCAGCGGCCTGATCGGGTTCTGGCCCTTCAACGAAACAGCAGAACTCCGTTCCGGCACAACAGCAGATATAAGCGGAAACGCCCTTAACGCCACCTTGAACTATTTTTATTCCTATACCGGTTATGGTGTGGTTGCCGGTGGACGCTACAAAAACGGTCTTAACCTGGGAGCTCACTCTTACTCAAGCGCCAGTGTTGCTGACACCACCGGCTCGCTTCTGGATATCACCGACCAAATCACCATCGAGCTCTGGTATCAGTACCAGAAAAGCCCTGACTATGCTCGTCTGGCTTCTAAAATAACCACGGACACCGGACAGCCGTGGGAAATGTATGCACTATGGCTTGACAACTCTGCAGATGGAGTAGCAACCAATCCTCAGCAAAGAGTAAGTTTCGGCATTGGATCGCAGGATTCACCTCCCTCTGGCGCCTGGCCCTATTTCCAATCCGGTACAGGTCCACAGATGACACCTGGGCAGTGGTACCATATTGTCGGCAGATACGATTCCTCAACCGGCAGGATGTCCGTTTTTGTCAACGGAGTCGAATACGGGGTTGTTACCCATGCCACCAAACCGAAAATCATAGTCAATAATGCCCCTTTCTACATCGGAAACCGTGGAACCGGCAATTACATGAAGGGCATGCTGGACGAGGTACGCCTGTATAACCGCTATTTGAGCGACGAGGAGATTGCCACTCGTTATGCCGCCACGCTGCCGACTGTTACTGCACCTGTTGATGGCTCAGTTGAGACCAATGCAGGCGGTTACTCGTTTTCAACCAACTGGATTGGCCCCTACAGCAAGCCGACCGCTTCGGCACCTGCACCTGCACCTTCCACAGTCATAACACCAAAACCGGTCAATCTGATAGCTGACCCTGATTTCAACAACGGGACTGCATCCTGGGCTACAGCGGTCGGCACAATGACCGGCACAAGCTTTGACACTACAACGGTCTACAGCGGCGCCAAAAGCCTGAAGTTTTCTGCAACAGGGGCGGTACTTGGCTTATTGCAGAATATTACGGTAATCCCGAACACCCAATACGTACTCTCCGGTTATCTGAAAACGGCCCTTACGGCCGGAAAGATACAATGTGACGTGACAGGCGCCGGCGGCCTGGATTCTCCAGGAATAATCAGTTCCGGCACAAGTAACTGGACATACAGCAGTGACACCGTGACCATTCCGAACGGCACCACAACCGTATCCATAAGATGTTTCGGTGACGGCAGTCCAACCGGTTCGGCCTGGTTCGACATGGTGCAACTCGTTCCGGTCATGCCGGTCGCAAACTTCACGGCAACCCGTAAATCAGAGGAGCAGGTTGACCTGACCTGGTCGTTCCCGAGCGGTCTGGATCAAACCGGATTCAGGATAGATCGCTGCACAGACTCCGGTTGTTCATCTGCCACAAACATTCCTGTCTTGAACAGCGCCGTAAGCACAGCAACACCTGGAAACTGGAAATTCAGCGACAACAATCTTGCCATCAACTCCAACTACTGGTATCGGGTCAGAGCCTACAAAACTGAGGATGGATCCTGCAACAGCGGCAAGGGCTACTGGGAAACCGTTTCCACACCCATTTCAGCAATGATCAACACCGCCCTTAACGGTCCTGGCGATCTTTCGGGAACAGCCGCAATCACCACTGCCTGTGAAGATCTTCGGGTTACCGATACCAGTGGTGTTGCCCAGAAATTCTATCTTGAAAACTCCATGCCTTTGACTGCATGCAATACTCGCAACACCAATATGGTAGTCAAGATTCCATCCATAACTACGGCTGGCAAAACACTTAACCTCTATTATGGAAACCTAATGGCAAGTCGGATTGACGACGATGGAACAAATGTATTCAACTTCTTTGATGATTTTAATGGCACATCAATAGATACCGGAAAATGGAAAATCATGAACGGGACAGGATTCTCTGTTTCCAATGGCTTCCTTCATGGCACTAACACATGGGGACGGCTTGGTTCCGTAATCACCACTTTTTATACAAGCGGCTGGAACCTGCAGGCAAAGGTAAAATCCACTGCACTCCCTGCAAGCGGATATTACCCGCTCGGTTTTTCTTTGGAGGGTAACCATTATCGCAGCTTTGGACTGATTGATTACCCTTCCGCGCATCATTACTCAAATAACAATGCCGCCTGGACAGCAAATCTCACAACACCTCCATCAGGCTCATCCCGTAGCGACAACATGCTGTATTCCGTTGTTCTGAAAAGCAGCACTCTGATAACTCCGTCAATATTCGACATCGACAAGAATGTTAGCTACTGGGAACCTGGAGATGTCGCCAACAACAATCATTCACAAGATTGGAATATAACTATCGGTCAGCGCTATGACAATGGCGGCACAGGACAGGCTTATACTGCCGACTGGGATTGGATTCGTATCAGAAAATTTGCTGTAAATGGGCCAACAGCCGGAGCACCTGGGACGGTTACAACAGGTACGTACTCTCTTACAGGTGAAAGCAGTACTTGGCGCTTTTTGAGTCCGGTTTCTGTTAGCAATGGCAGCGGCGCGACGCAAACCAATTTCCAGGTAAATATTGTGGCCGACACAACCACACTTGCCACTGACCGTAACTCGCTTGCCTGGACCGCATCAACGGATACTGAAACAAGCTTTACTCTTGAGCGCTGCAAGGACAGCAGTGCCAACTGCAATGCAAACTTTGTCGTAGAAAAAAGCTTTATCGGTCTGCCTCCCAAGAACAGCATCGGAGCACAGGTCACCTATCTTGACCGTGAATTGCAGTTGGATACCCCTAACACCTCAATCAGTTATTGTTACCGGGTGAAAGCGCTGAAATCCGGTGGCTGGCTGACCGCTCCGACACCCGGCGAAACAACATTCAGTAATATCGCCTGTATGAACACCAAGGCTCAGGCTGCCCCATCCAACTTCACGGCCACGGCAACCGGTACCGCGATCAATCTTTCCTGGACCGACAACACCACCGGTGAGAACGGCTTTACTATTGAACGGTGCCAGGATACCGGGGGAGATACTCCCTGCGGCTTCTCTGGCGGCAATAAGACGACGATCCAGCGTCCACCCAACGACGACAAGGTTTCAACCACTGCAACATACGTAGATCCGAACCTGTGCGCTGGCACCTATCGTTACCGGATATCGGTCTACAAGAACAATCCTGATGGTACCTCCTGGACAATGGGACCGACATATCTGACAGGCGACTCCGTCTCCACAGACCTGCCGCCTGTGCCGCTGAATCTGGTTGCCGCGCGAATATCGGAAAACCAGATAAGGGTGACATGGAAGGATATGACTGCGGATGAAACCGGTTTTGAAGTCTGGCGCTGTGTCGGGTCGACGTGTACAGACTTCGTTAAACTTCCTGTCATTGTGACAGCAGGCAGCGGCACAGGCTCGACTGTCACTTATAATGATTCTTACTACATCGTGCCGGAAACAACCTACCGCTACAAGGTGCGGGCATACGTGGTCGGCACCTGCACGGTGTACAGCAGCTTAAGTGCAGACAACAGCGCTGGTGCGCCGAACGGGCCGGATTACGCCACAGCATCTTCTGCCGCCCCCTCCTCTGTTACCGCAACCGCCACTAACAGCACCCAGGCCGATCTCGGCTGGTCCGACAACACAGTGTCCAAGTCGAACATAATTATCGGCCGCTGTCCCGGCACTGCTCCCTGTCAGACTTCATATACCCAGTTCTCGCCACTTGCATCTTCAGCCGTCACCTATAGCGATACCTCGGTCTGCAGCGATACTGTGTACAATTACAAGATCTATCCAACTGTGAATACAGCGATGACACCGCTTGCTGATGGTCAGATCTGGAGTGGCGTTTCGCCGCTTACCATTACCAACTTCCAGACCAATTTCATTACCCAGGTGGTCATAACCAAAGGGACAATGGACATTCAGGATGATTTCCGCAATATCCGTTTCTTTGACCGTGACGCACAGGCAGCCCTTCCCTACTGGATCCAGAGCAGTTCCGGCACCGGCAGTGCCGCAAAGGCGATAGTCTGGTTCAAGACCGGTACGAGTGCGAATATCGATCTTTATTACGGCAACCCTACCGCCACCAGCGCCAGCAACAAGGATGCGGTGTTTGGTACCGGTCTTGTCGGTTACTGGCCATTTGAGGAGGCCCCGCAGATTTCCGGTACCATATATGATGTCAGCGGATCGGCGAATAATCTAACGATGTCAGGCTTTAACACACTGAACACCTATGGCGTAATTGCCGGAGGTAAATACGGCAACACCCTCAGCCAGGATGGCACTAACGACTATGCTTACAAGAGCGGCATCTTTGTTGGACTTCCCACCGGAAGCAACATGTCGGCCGAGGCGTGGATAAAACCGATCAGTCTAGCTTATGATTACAATGGCATTGTATCGTGGGGCAACCGGGACTGCCTGTTCCATTCAATCGCCCTGAGCCTCAGTGCTACGGGAAATCCACAGATACCTACCTGGTGCAACGACTATTATTCACCTGGCCCACCGGTTAACTTGAACGCCTGGAACCACTACGTCTTTACCCTCAACGGCAGGGATGTAAAGGTTTATATGAACGGAGTGGAGACCAGTGGAACCCTCGACCTGGCCAAGGCGGTTCCGGTCATCGCCTCCCGTGACCTTGCAATTGGCGGCCTGGAGATGTCCGGTGCTTCCAGAACTTTCAAGGGCTTGATTGACGAAGTACGTGTGTACAATCGCACTCTGACAGCACAGGATATTGCAGCGCGCTATGCAGCAACAATTCCATCTGTAACGGTTGGGGCAAATAGTGCCACCGGCAACCCCGGCGCAGCCACCACCATAAATCTGGTTGTACCGCACCCTGCAAACATGATTGCAAATGGTGAATTTGACGGAACGCTTACCACAAAATGGGCTGCCTGGCCCAACTGGACCAATGTCACTCAGGACTCGGCGGTATTTTACAGTGGCAGTAAAGCGGTCAAACTATCAACAAGCCTTGCGGCAAACGGCTCACTATCCGTTTATCAGGCCATCACAAATTTAATCCCTGGCGGGAAATATATTCTTACCGGCTCCATCAATGCCTCCCTTAACAGCACCGGATCTGCTTTCTGCAGACTGGCCAACTGGGCGGCGACTGTCAACTATGGCAGCCCGCAGATAGTTATCAATGCGGGTGATGCCGCCAAAAATTATCAGGGGTGGTTCCGGTTGTCCACTCCGATAACCCTACCTCTTGTCGCTCCTGGCGGAGGGAGCATTTCTAGCCTCAATCTCGAATGCGTTGTAAATACTACAACCGCCGGCACACAGACCGCCTATTTTGATGCCGTGCAACTGGTTCCTGACCCTCCGATAGCCCTGACCGCCGTACAGGTTTCCGAAACTGATGTTGACCTTAACTGGAACGATCTCTTCCAAGACGAGACCGGTTTCAACATATATCGCTGTCAGGGTGCAGCCTGTACTCCGTCAACAGTTGTCAAACAACTCGGCCCTGGAATGGTCAAATACCGTGATACAGGTCTGACACCGGGTGAAAGCTACAGCTATAAGGTCACGTCCTACAAAACTGCAACCTGTTCCTGGGAAAGTACAGCCAGCGATGTCAAGACCGTTTCCACTGTCCTGATTGCACCGGATCTGCTTAGTGTCACGCCGATTAACTCCACTAAGATGCGTCTGACCTGGACCGACTCGACAGCAACGGAAACCGGCTACAATATCGAACGGTGCGAAGGGGCAAGCTGCACTACCGGCAGCCCTGTATACACGGAGATTTCCCACAACGTATCGCCGGTCAGGCCACTCGAGGACGGCCTGAAGGCGCGTTACATCCTGAACGGCAATATTAATGACTCGTCATCAAGCGGCCTGAATCTAACGGGGTATAGTTCCACACCAACAACTACATATGAGGACAACGGTCTGGTGATTGCATCCGACACATATTTTTATTCAACAAACACAAACATTCTTGACACCGACTACCATACTATTGAATTCGACATAAAGTTCCGGTCATTCTCTGGAAGTGGAAATATCATCCGCTTTTATGTCCCTGGTGCAAGTTACAGCCCAGGAGTCACCACGAATGGAGATCGCATTAGCTGGGTCAATAATCCGTCAGGAGCATATGTTACCTTTGGGGTAAACGCTATTAACGGAACACCTTTTGTCCTGGGCAACTGGTACCGCATCCGGGGAGTAAAGGACGGCAGCAATCTTAAGATTTATGTTGACGAGACTCTTGTGGGGAGCGCAACAGTTTCTAATCCGAAAACACCTGGATCTGGCACGATCTATCTTGGCTATTCGAAATCACCCGATATTCTACTCAAGAATGTAAGCATTTACACCAACACCAGCTCTCCGGCTTTGCGTACCTTCGACGACAACCAGGTCTGTCCCGGCACGACCTACTACTATCGGATAAGTGCCAACAATCAGGGTGGCTGGGGCCAGGGACCGGTCAGCAATGTACGCAACAATACAACCATGGCATTTAATGCGCCACAGGCGCCATTTACAGCTACAACGGTAAATGATGTGCAGATAAATCTTTCCTGGGTGGCCAACACAGAAAACGACCAGGAAAATTTTATCCTCAAAGAGTGCCCGGGGGCAAGTTGTGCCGCAGGAGCAGCTGTTCCAAACAGCATCACCATGAGCAGAACCGGTCTCACACCGGAAACCAGCTACTGTTATCAGGTGGCATCTTGGAAATCATCCGCCTATTGCAATGGCGGTACCGGTTTGACTTCACCGTTCATCAGCGCATCTTCCTGCCCGACAACCCATACCGCCCGGGCCGGGAATCTGACCGCCACAGCACTGAACTCGAATAAAATCCTGCTCGAATGGGATGATCGGTCGGGTGATGAAGATAAGTTCCTGATACAGAAGAAAATCTGGAACGGTCAATGGATACTGCGCGAGGTATCTGCCAAGACCACCGGAACAGGTACCAGGCATACCTTTATCGATACAATCGCCATAGAACCGCTAAAGAAATATACCTACAGGATTGTAACAGTAAAAGGCTTAGTAGAGTCGCCACCAAGTAACGAGGCTGTTGTAACCTACACCGACCCATCCAACGGACAGACTATTGGTACTACACCAGGATTTTCCGGAGGGATGGACAAATCAACCTGCGTCTGTACGGAGCAGGACGGCAAGGATGTTTGTAAATAGTTTCCATCGTGAAACTATAATACTTGTAAAGAGAGGATACTTATGAAAAAGTTACGCTATCATCGTCCCAAAGTTGTTGGCAGTTCTATTATTCATCCCTGCTGAATCATTTAATTTGCAGCAAAAGGTGATTTCATGAAAAACTTTAGGGGGGTGAAGAAATTCATCCCCTGCATTTTTTTGTTTTGCATTGCAATCCTGCCGGTTAGCCTCTTTTCTCTGACCGCATTTTCAGCGGATAGTGAGGTTTCACCAGAGAGTAACAGCAGTTTTGCGGGGTCAAAGAGCTGCCGGGAATGCCATGAACGCTTTTACCAGCTCTGGTCGAAATCGCTTCATGGTCTGGCCATGCAGCCGTATTCAAGCGGATTTGCCACAGGAAGGATTACACCCCAGCAGAAACCGATAACAGTTGGTGAATATCAATACTTTGCTGATTTTGAATCCAATTCAGTTATAGAGAATGGTCCGGAAGGTAAACGGAGCTATCCCATAGAACATGTCATGGGGGGCAAGGATGTTTATTATTTTCTGACTACCCTAGACAAAGGACGACTGCAAACCCTTCCGGTTGCTTATGATGTCCGCCGGAAGGAATGGTATGATACTGCTCTTTCAGGTGTCAGGCATATTCCTGGTCAAAAGTCTTCAAACGCCCCAATCAACTGGAAAGATGTACCCTATACATTCAATACCGCCTGCAGGGATTGCCATGTCAGTCAGCGCTCGAACTTTTTTGACTCTAAAACCGGTTCCTTCAGCACTTCCTGGAAAGAACCCGGCATCAACTGCGAAACCTGTCACGGTCCTTCAGAAGAACACAACACTACTCTCAGAGCAACTCCTAAAGGTGAAAAGCCCCACGACTACAAGATAATCCGGACAAAAACATTCACACCCGCCCAGCACAATGATTCATGCAACTCCTGCCACGCCAAGGCTGCACACCTGACGAGCGGTTATCGGCCACCAGACCGTTTTTTTGATCATTTCGATCTGGCCACACTTGAAGACCAGGATTATTACCCTGATGGCCGCGATCTGGGCGAAAATTACACCATGACTTCCTGGATGCTTAGTCCATGCGTAAAGAACAGTAAATTACACTGTGTAACCTGCCATACCTCAAGCGGTCGCTACCGTTTTAAAAAACCGGAAGATGCCAACAAGGCATGTTTGCCCTGCCATGAAAACAAAGTGCAAAGCCCTGCCCTGCATACCCACCACAAACCAGACAGTGCTGGATCACGCTGTGTCTCCTGCCACATGCCCACTACCGAATTTGCCCGTATCAGGCGCAGCGACCACTCCATGCTGCCGCCAACACCGGCCACCACCATCCGTTACAAATCGCCCAATGCCTGCAACGGGTGCCATTCCGATAAGGATGCGGTCTGGGCCGATGCAGCCGTGCGCTCCTGGCGCAAGCGTGATTACCAGGTGCCGATCCTGAAGCGCGCGGCCCTGATTGATGCCGCCCGTAAAAAGGATTGGACCAAACTGGATGATATCCTTTCCTATGTTTCCGGAAAGTCGCGGGATGATATCTTTGCCGCCTCACTGGTGAGACTGCTCGAGGATGCCGATTTCCAGCGCACAACCCCCACCCTGCTGGCAGCTCTCAGAGCATCTTCTCCGTTGGTTCGTGGAGCTGCCGCAGATGTTCTGGCCAGAATGCCAACGCCAGAAGTCCTGCTGGCCCTGGCGCAGGCAACTGGTGACGACTATCGCCTGGTTCGGGTCATGGCAGCCGGATCACTGTCCAATTATCCCCAGTATGAACCACAGGGACCAATAGTTGAACAGATTAGAAAAGCCACGGATGAATATCTTGAAGTACTTGCGTCACGGCCGATCAATTGGATGGCCCACTATAATCTGGGTAATTACTTCTTGAGCCGCAATCAGCCGCAGAGCGCACTGGATGAATACGGAACATCCCTGAAGCTTAATCCAAGTGCAGTTATGCCCCATGTCAATTCAGCGATTGCCCTCGTACAATTGGGACAACAGGACAGGGCGGAAGAACATCTCAAAAAGGCGATCATCCTTGCTCCTGAAATGGCAATCAGCCACTATAACCTTGGCTTGCTTGCCGGTGAGCGTGGCGACCTGATCAGCGCGGAAAAACATCTCCGTGATGCCTTTGCCAATGATCCGCAAATGGCAGATGCTGCTTACAGGCTTTGCATGATCTTACCAGGGGAACGGCTGGCCGAGGCAATTGCCTGGTGCCGAAAGGCTGTGGCAATCAATCCTGACGAGCCCAATTATGCCTATTCTCTGGCAGTCATCCAAAGCCGCAGCGGCGACTTTGAATCGGCAATCTCCACTCTGGATTCTTTAATCGAACGGCTGCCGGCTTTTGGCGCCGCCTATCTGCTGCAGGGTGAACTGTACCAGATGGCCGGTCAAGAAGAGCAGGCGATGCTGGTATATCATCGCATGAGCGGGCTTTTCGTTGTTGGCGAGCACTATCGAAGGATTGCCTTGGAAAGGATCGAGGCGCTGCAACCCCCACCTGCTACAGATGAAAGGCAGTAAATCATTGCACAGTTGAATAATTGCAGGCACTACAATAATGATCCCACCACTCCTTGCATTCAGTGATACCCGGGCGTATGATTGTTCAAATTTTCGGAACACATATAATTCCAGGGAGACTGACATGTCTTTGATCCTTACCTCCTACAGCGACCGCATCGGTACCATTACCCTCAATCATGCCGAAACTCGTAACAGCCTTTCAAACGCACTGCTCAACAACTTGATCGAAGCACTGCAACTTTTTGAAAAACGTAAGGCGCGCGCGATAATCATCCGGGCCGAAAAGGGTGTAAAAGTCTGGTCATCAGGGTTCGATATCCGGGAACTGCCAATCCCCGGACGAGACCCGCTTTCCTATAACGACCCGCTGGAACAGGCACTTCGAGCCATCCAGCTGTTTCCGGCACCGGTGATCGCCATGATCGAGGGAAGTGTCTGGGGCGGCGCGTGTGACCTGTCGTTCATCTGCGACCTGGCTATTGGCTGTCCATCCGCATCATTCGCCATTACCCCGGCGAAGATCGGTGTTCCTTATAACTCCACCGGCATCCTTCACTTCATTAATGTGGTTGGACCACGCCTGGCACGTGAGATGTTTTTCACTGCCCAGCCGATCAACGCCGAGCGCGCCCTTCAGGTGGGTATACTCAACCACCTGGTTTCAACTGAAGAACTGGATCGTTTCACCAACAACATGGCACTGCAAATTGCCTGCAATTCGCCGCTCGCCATAGCAGTTATCAAGGAGCAGCTGCGACTGCTGGGCAACTCCCATCCATTAAGCCCGGAAACCTTTGAGCGTATTCAGGGGCTGCGCAGGAAGGCCTATGACAGCTTCGATTATCTTGAAGGGAAGAATGCGTTTTATGAAAAGCGACAACCGAAGTTCAAGGGAGAGTAGTTTTTGTTGTAAGCATTTTTGATAATAAAAAAGGCCATCAGGTATTTGATGGCCTTTTAATGCAATGTCCTAAATGAGCTGTTATTCGTCTACAGGCATTCGACCTGTTTTATTAACATACGCCAGGTCCTCTTTCTTTTTTGTGATCATCTCGGTACAGAAAGACCAGATTCGATAACTTTCTACCGCCAGGATTGTAAGACCTGATCCGAAGACTGCCCAATAGTTGTCTCCCAGTGCCTTGTCAAAATGATAAAAGAAATAGAAAATTGTCAAATATCCTACATGACAGAAACTGCTTTTATGTTCAATGCCTGCCATCATTCGCGAAAGACTGAGCATGATGGCGGAAAAAGTATAGATTATCAACAACATGCTGATGTATTGAGATGAAACGGGACGTCCAAGCGCCTTGATAACTGCATCAGGAAGGTCTAGAAACGGAAAGTCTCGCCAAGCAGTCATGCTGATTAGCAGAAAAAGAGATATTGCCCATAGTCCTCGATTTGAAAAGGATTTCAGGTGCTCTATCTCTTTGAGGATATTCTGTTGTAGAGATTCCCGGCTATCGGATTTTACTGACTCTTGACCGGTTAACAGTTCTTGCGTCATATGTGTCCCGCTGTTGCTGGTAAGCTGAGCTATCCTTCACAATTCTTGAAAGAGTGTTACGATTTCCCCTGGCCTTTTCTGAGCTCATCCAGTTCCTGATTAGCCTTGCTCAATTTCAGTTTGACATCATAGTAGGATACTGCAATTTCTTCAATCTCTTGCGGCAAGCGTGGCGGTGTCGGTATACTTACCCCAGGTTCCGAATCAGCCTTCTCAGTCGTATACTCTCTCAGCTGTTTCATTGGCACGAACACGCTTCTACGAAGAAGTGCCGATACGCCGCCAACAGTCAGCATGAGTGTCATCAGGCTATACACCATCATCTGATTACGTATGGACGCAAGGGTTTGTTGTAAAGAATCCTGAGTGAGACCGATATCAAGGATTCCAAGAACTTTTTGAGAGGGTGAGTGAAAATGGCAGGCTGCATTAAAGCATTCTGGCTCATTGTATATGGGAGCCGTGATGGCCATAACTTCCTTGTTATTAGCGTTTTTGAAGGTTCGTGCCTGTTGCATTGAGCCCATGGTAGTAATCGGCTCAGCGCCACGATGACAGGTTATACAGCCTTCCTCTTTTTTATCAACCTGCTTGTTGACCTCTTCACGCTTGGCGGATAAATTTATCACACCCTTTTTATTAAATATTCTGACATGCTCGACACCTTTCTGTTCGCCGATATTAAAGACAACAGTGTTGAGCGTCTCGCGGTCATCCTTGAGCATTGTGTAGCGGGTTGACTTGAGGATGGTATCAGCAAGGTTAGTCGCATTCTGTACCGCATCTCGATTAATCTCATTTTTTACAGCCGAGTAGAGCATAAGATAACAGACAATCACAAAACCTGTGACTGCTATCCCTACCGGAACAAGGGCTCTCCCTGCGAGGGTTTTGATCATGACGCTTCTCCACATATTATTAAGGTTTCAATCAATATTACACGTTGTCAAAGGTTACTTTCAGTCATTAATAAGGAAACGGGGACGGGTTTTAAACCCGTCCCCGTTTAATATACTATAAGTCATACTGATTTGATACCATGTAGCAAAGGTAAATAAATTACATTTTGTGACATGTTGCGCAGTTTTCCTTCACGGTAAAGCCTGTTTTGCCATCATGGCATGCTCCACACGACTGTCCTTTTTCCATCTCTGCCATGGTTACCTTGGTTTTGCTTCTTGCAGGTTTGTATATTGCTGTGTGGCAATCACCGCACTTATACATACCCATGTGGATTTTGTGGCTAAAGGCGACATTGCCGGCATCTTTGTCGGTAAAGGTTAGTTCTTTGACTGGATGACACTTGGTGCAGTCTGACAAGGCAAAAGCCTTTTTGCCATTGTGGCACGCACCACATGATTTCCCTTTTTCCATTTGGGCCATGGTTACACGAGGGTTGGAACCTGTTTTGAACAGACTGTTATGGCACTCGTTACATTGAGGATTTTTCGCCAGGTGCACCGAATGATTGAAAAGAACCGGACCGGTTTCCTTTACTCTGAACGTTATATTCTTAACCTTGTGGCATATTGAACATTTAGCCAGCGGAAATGCCCGTTTGCCATTATGGCACAGGCCACAGGACTTGCCCTTCTCCATTTGAGCCATGGTGTAATGGACACCTTTTTTCATGGAGTCGTTATGGCAGGCCTTGCAACTGATATTTGGTGATTTAGCACTTTTCTTCTTGAGATGAGAAGAGTGGCTGAATACAACCTTGCCGGCATTATCAGTGTTAAATGTTACATCCTTGATATCAAGGGCCATTGCGGGTAGGGAAGAACATAGAATCACAGATGTGAGGACAATCCAGCGCAGTTTCATA
>JBGSQD010000135.1:0-2645 GCA_041738275.1 Geobacterales bacterium | reverse complement strand
ACTGCAGAGATACGCCATTAAACCGGTTCAGCAATTTGCCTACACAACCGGCAAAAATGCGACGGATAGCACTCTGATCATTGATGCGATGGATTTACTCTACACTCGGAAATTTGATGGTTTCTGTCTCGTCACGAGCGATAGTGATTTCACAGGTCTTGCAATGCGGTTGCGAGAAGAAGGTCTTACGGTTCTAGGATTTGGGGAAAAGAAAACGCCGGAAGCATTCCGCAACGCCTGCCACAAATTTTTATCGACTGAAGTCCTTCGCCCAAGCACCGCAGACGAGCCAATTGCCGCTCCAACAAAAGCTGGAAATGGGAATAAGACGGCAACAACCAAGACACCTTATATGAACGCCTCCCGGTTTGGCAAGAGACATATGGTTTTGGCGTTCGAGATCCGGCTGCAGTCTTATATCCGGCCTATAATGCAGACCATAAGCCTGCTGGCCCTAATGGAATTCGCCGGGAAAGTCCTCATCTCCTAATTGTCCTCGAAGAACTTGATATCTTTCAGGTTTTCTTCCCCGCGGTCCGACCTGTTCCGCCATCATACATATATCAACCTGCGCAACCTCTCAGCTGTTCTTACTCCTTGTTGCTTTTTTAAGTTTTTCTTTTACACAGCACTTGCCGCGTATTCCTTTTCGAACGTGCGATCATGGGCCAGTAAGACCCAGATTATACGAGCCATCTTGTTGGCTAATGCTATAGCTGCCACGTTATGAGGCCGTCGCAATAGCAATTTTTCCAGCCATGGTGCCTTCTTTTTCTGATGCTGGATCACCGATCGTGCACCGTGGATCAGCAGTGTCCGTAGATACACATCGCCTCGTTTGCTGATACCCAGGAGTTTCACTCGGCCACCAGTACCACTCTGCCGAGGGACCAGGCCAAGGAAGGCAGCAAACTCACGTCCACTTTTAAATGTCTTGGCATCACCCATCGTGGCCACTGCTGCCGTGGCAGTCAGAATCCCAACGCCTGGAATATCCATCAGTTTCTGGCTGGCCTCATCTTCTTTCTTCCACAGCAGCAGTTTATTTTCAATCTCGGCAATATCCTGGTTCAATCCCTCAATCCGCCGAACCTGCTGACGTATTGCGTCAATGACCATTGCTGAAAGCCTGCTTTCGAGCTGGCCGAGTTCTTCAACCACCTTTGTCATCCCTTTTATGCGTCCCTGCGGCAAATCGGCACCGAACTCATACATCAATCCCCGCAGTTGATTGATCTGCATAGTCCGCATTTTTATCAGCTGTTCACGCATCCGGTGTAAGGTCAGCACGCTTTGTTGTTCTTCCGTCTTGAGAGCGACGAATTTCATGCCAGGGCGCTGTACTGCCTCCCAGATCGCCTGAGCATCAGCCATATCGGTCTTGTTGCTCTTGACAAAAGGCCGGACAAATTGTGCGGCAATCAGCCGAACCTCGTGGCCCTGCGATATAAACTTCCTTCCCCAGAAATGGGCGCTGCCGCATGCTTCCATGGCAACGATACAAGGTTTGCGGTTGGTGAAAAACTCCGCTACTTTTTGTCTTTTTATTTGGAGTCTACAGATTTCGCCTGTTTCTATTTCCAACCAGTGTAGCTGAAAAACACGCTTTGCCAAATCCAATCCAATTATTGTACAGTTCATTTCGAGCCCTCCTTGCCGTTTGTGGTTAATCTATATCACCACTTTGGCACATTGATGCCGTCAGGTACAGCGAGGGCTCAATAAATTACCCGTTCTCTGTTTTTCCTTCCGGCAGGAGGGAGGCGTTCATACCATCTCCTCTCCACTTTCACCAGGAGTTGAGCAAAAAATGAAAATATTGGTAGCAGACTTGGAAGGCGTTTTTCTGCCGGAGATTTGGATCAGTGTAGCGGAAAAAACAGGGATCCAGGATCTGAAGCTTACTACTAGGGACATCAAAGACTATGACGTGCTCATGACCAAACGGTTGTCCATAGTAAAGGCGAACAACCTGAAAATCCAAGACATTAACAAAGTGATCGAGACGCTGGAGCCTCTTGATGGCGCGTTGGATATCTTAACTTGGATCAGGGAAGAGTCACAGATTATCATTCTGTCGGATACATTTGAGGAATTTGCCAAGCCGATGATGGCAAAGCTGAATTATCCGACATTGTTTTGCCACAATTTAAACATTGATGGCCAAGGCAATATTATCGGGTACAACATTAGGATCAAAAATCAGAAAACAATGGCTGTCAATGCATTAAAAGAACTGAACTATCACGTGATTGCATTTGGCGATTCTTATAACGACATCGGGATGATTCAAGAAGCACATCAAGGGTTTTTCTTCAATCCGCCTGAATCATTAATCACAGAGTATCCTCAGATACCGGTGGCGAAAAATTATAAGGAACTAAAGGCCATGATTACCTCGGCATTAACGGTCCAATAGGAGACAGCTTTATTGCGTTATTACTGGACTGAATAGTTTGTCCTGAAAAACCGATTGTTATCCTTCCAAAGGTCGAATAGAGGAATGACTCAGTCGGGCAGCGATCAAGCTAAGCGTAAAGATAGGAGCATTATGACCGAAAAAGAAATATGCAAAAAACACGGAGAGGTTTGCGTCTGGATTGTCTGTAGTCATGTGGGAGACGGAAGCGCCGATACAATCATTT
>JBGSQD010000131.1:0-6548 GCA_041738275.1 Geobacterales bacterium | reverse complement strand
GGGAGGCGCTACAGTCACGTTACTCATGTTCCAGCCGGTGATCGTACCGGCATTTGCAGAAGCAGCAGCAACAAATAATGATATACCCAGCAAGGCACTCAACTTCTTGGCAACTTGTGTTCTCAACATTACTTTCTCCTTTGAATGTTTGTTTAAGGTTGATCCACTACAGTACCCTTGATCAAGAAGCTGAGAACTTCTCAGCCACCTTACAACATTTCCCCCCCTCCTTTCCGGCTTGTAACCGTTTTTTCCAATCCTTGCCATTGTTCGTGTACGAACTGCGGTTGCGTAATGTTTATGTATACATCTCGTATAGCATCAGGCATGCCAATGTGCTTATATATGTATAACTATATGTTTTTTATATGATTTATAAAACAGGTGAAGAAAATCAGGATCCGGAATATCGCAACCATGGTTGCCATGATTCAGCGGGTGGTGACGTTGTGTCAGAGAGGATAGTATTGTTGCAGACCATCGGTTTGATGAGCTGAACACTGATTAGATTCATCCAACGCATTGATTAAACAACGATAATGTTAAGGGGTCCACATCTGGGATATCGGTTCGTCGGGAGATTAATCCAGGTGGGCAAGAGCATCGGCAACAAGTTGCGCCATGCAACTACAGTTGCATGTATCCGAAGGGAGCATAAGAAAGGAGTAGTTATTCCCTAATATAGATCTTGTGTTATTTATCAATCGTTGAAAGAACATGGCAGTTTTTTTTGATATACTGTTTCCAGATGCAACATTGAAGATTCAGGAGGAACAAACCATGTGCAAGGTATTGATCGTTCATTACAGCATGTATGGACACATCTACAAGATGGCTGAGGCGGTAGCTGAAGGTGTGCGCGAGGTTGCAGGGTGCGAGGCGGTCATCAAGCGCGTGCCGGAAACCCTGCCGGATGAGGTGTTGGGGAAGATGGGGGCGCTGGACGCCCAGAAGGGGATGGCCCATATCCCGGTTGCCACAGTGGATGATCTGGCCGGCGCGGACGCCATTATCTTCGGCACACCGACCCGCTTCGGCAACATGTGCGGCCAGATGCGCCAATTCCTGGATGCAACCGGCGGTCTCTGGATGAAGGGTACGCTGGTGGGCAAGGTCGGCAGCGTTTTTGCCAGTTCCGCCACCCAGCACGGCGGCCAGGAATCGACCATTCTCAGTTTCCATACAACGCTGCTCCATCAGGGGATGGTAGTTGTTGGTCTGCCCTACACCTTTGCCGGACAGATGGGAATCGATGAAATTACCGGAGGCTCCCCCTACGGCGCTTCCACTATTGCCGGCGGCAAGGGTGAGCGGATGCCCAGCGACAATGAACTGGCCGGAGCCCGTTTTCAGGGCGCCCATGTGGCGCGTATCGCGTTGAAGCTGAAAGGATAGCGAACATACCAGGCAGTACAATACGCTGCGATGAAATCCGCAATGCGCCGAAAGATCCCCCATAAACCAGGCAAGTTTATGGGGGATCTTCCGTTTGATCCACCAGGACACAAAGATATCAACCTATAAACGGCAGTTGAACCGCCGAACACGCCGAATAACGCCGAAAAAACCAGGAGTTATAAAAATGCCGTTCACCTTTTTAGTCGAATATCTTTACAAGCCTTTGATTTATCGGCGTGTATCGGCGTTCATCGGCGGTTAACTGCTTTTTTAAGGATCAATACATCAAGAAAACTTTCCGCACCTACTTCCGCCTGAAATCCCACCAACACGGAAAAAACATATTGACTAACAATATCCAAAAAGATATTACAGAATGAACGTTCATTCTGCGTAAAGGGAAATATCTTTTATGGTAAAGCCGGACAAAAGAGACGAGATCGTTCGTGCCGCTTTGGAGCTTATAGCAGAAAACGGCTTCCACGGCGCACCGATGGCCATGATCGCCGACAAGGCCGGAGTCGGCGCCGGGACGATCTACCGCTATTTTGAAAACAAGGATGTGCTGATCAACGAACTTTACCGGGAACTGGAACAGAGGCTTTATGCGGTTCTGATGGGAGGTTATTCTCCGGAGAAACCGGTCAGGGAAAGGTTTATCCATCTCGGCACCGCAATCCTCCGTTACTGCATTACCAACCCGCTGGATTTCCGTTATCTGGAACAGTTTCATAACTCCCCCTACGGCGTAGTGCATCGCAGGGACAAGATTTCAGGGGAAGCAGATGAAAAAGACATTTATCGCAAACTGTTCGAGGAAGGCCTGGCCAAGAAAGTCATCAAGGATCTTCCCCTGGTGGTGCTCTTTGCCCTGGCGTTCGGCCCTCTGATCACTGTGGCGCGCGACCATATCCTCGGGTTCGTGGTATTGGATGAAGCACTGATCGGGCAGACCATCGCTGCCAGCTGGGACGGCTTGAAACGCTGAAAATTAACAACATATATTTATAAAATAAGCATAAACAAGGTACATTCACTCAACATATTATTAGAGGTGTCTATGAAATTCACACAAAGAACAGCAGTAATTGCCAGCATTGGAATCCTTGCCGCCAGCCTGACCCTTACCGGCTGCGGCAAAAAGAAATCAGCCGCCCCTCCGCCAAGCGGCCCCCCGGAAGTGGGGATCATTGTGGTCAAGCCGCAGAAGACTACGCTTACCACTGAGCTTTCCGGCCGGACTGTGCCCCACATGATAGCCGAGGTGCGCCCCCAGGTGAGCGGCATCATCAAGAAAAGGCTTTTCACGGAAGGGAGCGATGTGAAGGCGGGACAGGTCCTCTACCAGATCGATCCAGCCTCCTATGAAGCTGCCTACGCCAGCGTCAAGGCTGCCCAGGCACGGGTGGAAGCATCTCTTGTGACGGCGCGGCTGACCGAGGGACGCTATCGTGAACTCGTGAAGATCAAGGCGGTCAGCCAGCAGGATTACGACAATGCCTTTGCCGGTTTGAAGCAGGCTGAAGCAGAACTTGCCGCCGCCAAGGCTGCGGTTGAGACCGCTCGTATCAACCTGGCTTACACGAAAATTTCCGCACCCATATCCGGTCGAATCGGCCGCTCCAGCGTAACAGTCGGAGCGCTGGTAACCGCCAATCAGCCGGCATCGCTGGCAACGGTTCAGCAGCTTGATTCCATGTTTGTGGATGTAACCCAGTCAACCGCAGACATGCTCAAGCTGAAGCAGAATCTTGCCAACGGATTGCTGACAAAAAGCGGGACAGCACAGGTTAAGCTGCTGCTGGAAGACGGCAGCGCCTATCCTCTGCCTGGAACCCTGAAGTTTTCCGAAGTAACCGTGGACCAGAGCACCGGCTCCGTCACCCTGCGCGCCGTATTTCCCAATCCCAAACAGTCCCTGCTGCCCGGCATGTTTGTGCGCGCTGTACTGGTGCAAGGAGTGATTGAAAACGCCATCCTCATCCCGCAACGTGGTGTGACCCGCAATCCGAAAGGAGATGCCATGGTCATGACCGTTGGAGCAGAGGATAAGGTTGAGCCCCGTCCGATCAAGGTAGTACAGACGGTGGGAGACAGCTGGCTGGTCAGTGACGGCCTGAAAACAGGAGATCGTGTCATCCTGGAGGGGTTGCAGAAGGCAAGGCCGGGAACACCGGTCAAGGCTGTTCCCTTTGGCAGCGCACCGTCAGCGCCCGCACAACCCGCTGCAGCGCCAGCTGCTAAGAAATAATCGGACTGATCAGTCGGATCGGACCGATCAGTCCGATCCTTAAGGAGCCTCTTCATGCCTCGTTTTTTCATCAATCGTCCAATATTTGCCTGGGTGATCGCCATCATGATCATGCTGGCGGGTCTGCTGTCAATCAAGAAGCTGCCGGTATCACAATATCCCCCCATCGCGCCGCCGCAGATCGCCATCAATGCCGTGTATCCGGGCGCTTCGGCCCAGACCGTCCAGGACACGGTAACCCAGGTCATCGAGCAGAAGCTTAACGGCATCGACAACCTTATTTACATGTCCTCCACCAGCGATTCGGCCGGGGCAGTGACCATTACCCTGACCTTCAAGGCCGGCTCTGATCCGAACATCGCCCAGGTGCAGGTGCAGAACAAACTGCAGCTGGCCGTGCCGCTCCTCCCCCAGATTGTCCAGCGCTCCGGGATTCAGGTTGTCAAGTCCACCAGGAACTTCCTGTTGATAGTAGGCCTTGTCTCGGAAGACGGTTCCATGGACCGCAACGTCCTGACCGACTACATGGTCTCCAACCTCCAGGATATCGTCAGCCGCCTGGAAGGAGTCGGCGAACTGATGATTTTCGGCACCCAGAACGCCATGCGGATCTGGCTGAATCCTGCCAAACTGAACAACTACCACATGACCGCCAGCGATGTCATTGCGGCGCTGCAGGCCCAGAACGCCCAGGTGTCTGCCGGTCAGTTCGGAGGTTCCCCCTCACCCCAGGGACAGCAGCTCAATGCCACCATCAACGCCCGGTCCCTGCTCCAGACCACGGAGCAGTTCGATGCCATTGTCCTGCGTACCAACAGCGACGGTTCCACCGTCAGACTCAAGGATGTGGCCGAAAGCAAGATCGGCACCGAGAACTACGAGATACAATCGTACTATAACGGCAAACCGCTGGGCGGGATGGCAATCCGCCTCGCGGCAGGCGCCAACGCGCTGGAAACCGGCAACCGGGTCAAGGCAAAAATGGAGGAACTCTCCAAATATTTCCCCGCCGGCATGAAAGTCGTCTATCCCTACGACTCCACCCCCTTCGTCAAGATCTCCATCGAAGAGGTTGTGCAGACCCTGATCGAGGCGGTATTCCTGGTCTTCATCATCATGTTCCTCTTTCTGCAGAACATCCGCGCCACCCTGATCCCCACCATCGCGGTGCCGGTAGTTCTCCTGGGCACCATGGGGGTACTGGCTGCCAGCGGCTACTCCATCAACACCCTGACCATGTTTGCCCTGGTGATTGTCATCGGCCTGCTGGTGGACGACGCCATCGTCGTCGTGGAGAACGTGGAAAGGATCATGACCGAGGAAGGACTTCCACCCAAGGAAGCCACCATCAAGTCCATGGGGCAGATCACCAGCGCCCTGTGGGGCATTGCCACCGTCCTGACGGCGGTCTTCCTCCCCATGGCCTTCTTTCCCGGTTCCACCGGAGTCATCTACCGCCAGTTTTCCATAACCATCATCTCCGCCATGATCCTCTCGGTGATGGTGGCCATGATCCTGACTCCGGCGCTCTGCGCCACCATCCTCAAGCCGGTGGAAAAAGGGCACCATTCCGGCGAGACCGGCTGGTTTTCCTGGTTCTTCCGCTACTTCAACCGGGCATTCGAGTTCTGCCGGCACAACTACGAGGGGATCGTCGGCCGCTCCTTCGGCAAACCGGTGCGCTATCTGCTGCTTTACGGCGCCATTGTTGCCGTCATGATATTCTTCTTCATGCGCCTTCCCACCTCGTTCTTGCCGGATGAGGACCAGGGCTTCATTATCTGTCAGGTACAGCTGCCGGCCGGCGCCACCCAGGAGCGGACCATCCAGGTCATGCGGCAGCTGGAACAGCATTTTCTTGAGAAAGAGTCCAAGACCGTGCAGGGGGTCATTACCGTAGCCGGATTCAGCTTTGCCGGACGGGGCCAGAACATGGGGCTGGCCTTTGTCAGGCTCAAGCATTGGGACCTCCGGCCGAGCAAGGACATGAAGGCGGCGGCCATTGCCGGCCGGGCCATGGGGGCATTCTCAAAGTTCAGGGATGGCCTGGCCTTCGCCTTTTCCCCGCCGGCGGTACTTGAGCTGGGGGTGGCGAACGGCTTTGACCTCCAGTTGCAGGATCGAGGCGGACTGGGTCATGACAAGCTGATGGAGGCGCGCAACCAGCTTCTGGGCATGGCCATGAAAAACAAGAAACTGGTCGCAACGCGCCCCAACGGTCAGGATGACTCACCACAGTTCAAGCTCGACATCGACGATGTGCGGGCCGGCGCACTGGGGGTTTCCCAGGCGGATATCAACAATGTCCTCTCCACGGCCTGGGGAAGCACCTATGTCAACGACTTCATCCAGAACGGCCGGGTCAAGAAGGTATATCTCCAGGCCGATGCCAAATACCGTATGCTGCCGGAGGATATCAACAGCTGGTACGTCAGCAATAAACAGGGAGATATGGTGCCGTTTTCCGCCTTTGCGCAGGCCCGCTGGCAGTTCGGTTCGCCCCGCCTGGAGCGTTACAACGGCATTCCCTCCGTGGAGATCCTGGGGCAGGCTGCTCCGGGGATCAGTACCGGCGAAGCCATGGACGAGGTGGAAAAGATGGTGGCCCAGTTGCCGCCGGGCATAGGATATGAATGGACCGGCCTTTCCTACGAGGAGAAGAATGCCGGGGCCCAGGCGCCGGTGCTCTATGCCATCTCGCTTTTAGTGGTGTTCCTCTCCGTGGCAGCCCTTTACGAAAGCTGGACCATACCCTTCGTCAATCTGCTGATGCTGCCGCTGGGACTGGTGGGAGCGGTATTGGCGGTAAAACTGCGGGTGTTCCCCAACGATGTCTATCTCCAGATCGGACTGTTGACCACCATCGGCCTTTCCACCAAGAACGCCATTCTGATCATCC
>JBGSQD010000069.1:0-10727 GCA_041738275.1 Geobacterales bacterium | reverse complement strand
TGGTGTGACGGCAAGGATGTGGATGAACTGCTGCACGACGGGCAGTACATCAAGGCCGGTGATGATCAGCTGCAGGTGCTGCATACACCGGGTCATTCATCCGATTCCATCTGCCTGTACAGTCTCTCTCACCGGATACTTTTCTCCGGGGATACCCAACTGAGAATTCGGTCACCAGGCGGGCAGTTCTCACCCGAGTATGTGGAAACGCTGAAAAGGATTTCAACTTTGAAAATAGACAAGGTTTATTCGGGTCACGATGAACCGATGACGCAGGATATTCGTAATACGATCCATGCAACTTTGGCAATCGTGAGAAATAGTGTGGCTATAAATGAATAAACATTCAGATGCGACGTATCATCACGGCATTTCCGCAGCTCTTAAAGACAAGGAATTCAATCGATTCAGCAGTTTTATCTATGATGAGGTGGGGATAAAACTGCCACCCGCCAAAAAGATCATGCTGGAGGCCCGTCTGCAGAAACGCCTCAAGGCTCTTAAATTGCATTCTTTTGAGGAATATGCTGATTATGTTTTTACTTCTGAAGGCAGGGCAGATGAACTTATCCATCTGATAGACGTGGTTACAACCAACAAAACCGACTTTTTTCGTGAGCCGGCGCATTTCGAGTATCTGGTTAAAACAGCCATTCCAACGCTGATTGAGAAGCGTGGTGTCGGCACGAAGAACCCGTTCAATATCTGGAGTGCGGGGTGCTCCACCGGTGAAGAACCGTATACCATGGCAATGGTTTTGGCTGAGTTTGCGGCCGGCCGGGCCGGATTTCAATCATCTATCCTGGCAACGGATATTTCCACAGCGGTGCTTTCCACGGCATCTACCGCCATCTATCCTGAAGACAGGGTTGATACGATTGCGCTTAACCTCAAGAAGAAATATCTGCTGAAAAGCAAAGACAAAAGCAAGGGATTGGTACGCATGATCCCCCGGCTTCGGTCCATGATTCAGTTTCGTCGTGTGAATTTCATGGAGGATTTTGCCATGCGCGACCAGATGGATGTCATTTTTTGCCGTAATGTGATCATATATTTTGATAAGCCGACTCAGGAGCAACTCCTGAATAAATTTTGCAGGCAACTCGTACCGGGAGGATATCTGTTTTTGGGACATTCGGAAACCTTGAATGGTCTCGATGTACCGCTGACACCGGTGGCATCGACTGTGTACTGCAATCTGTGAAAAATATTGTTGATACGCGATTACGCAATGTCTATCTAAAACCTGGAGAAATCCATGTTTCCCGGACTCCGGCCCTTGTTTCAACGGTACTGGGTTCATGTGTCTCGGTTACCCTGTATTCTGCCGAAGCCGGGATCGGCGCCATGTGTCACGCCCTGCTTCCCTCCGGCAGCCTGGATGAAGGTTTTCGTTATGTGGACAGTACTGTGGAGTATCTGTTTGACAAGCTGAGGATCATCAGCGGCCGGTCCGGAGGATTTGAGGCAAAGCTGTTCGGCGGGGCGGATGTTCTCAATCCAGTAGGGCGCTTGGGTGGTACTCCATCGGTAGGCAGGCAGAACGTGGCAGTTGCCCTGCAGGTTATTAAAAAGCTTGGAATGGAGTTGATTGCATCCGATACGGGTGGTGACAGGGGCAGAAAGATCTTTTTCTATTCCAATACGGGTGAAGTTTTTCTGCGTCAGATAAAGAACAGCATAAGATGACGGTTTTGTCGGAGTTTATTTATGCTAAACAAGATAAAAGTCCTGATTGTCGATGACTCTGCCCTGGTGAGGCAGGCATTGACTGATATACTATCATCAGATCCTCAGATAGAGGTTATTGCGGCTGCGGCTGATCCATTCATTGCTGCCGAGCGGATGCGGGATTGCATCCCGGATGTTATAACCCTGGATGTTGAAATGCCGAGGATGGACGGCCTGACCTTCCTGCAGAAGATTATGTCCCAGCATCCGATTCCGGTGGTTATGTGTTCCACCCTGACCGGATCAGGCAGTGAAACGGCCATGAAGGCCCTTGAGTATGGCGCGGTTGATATCATTGTCAAACCCAAGATGGGAACCAAGCAGTTCATTGAGGAATCGCGTATCAGCATCTGTGATACGATCAAGGCCGCTGCCATGACCAGGGGCAAGCTTGTTCCGGTCACGAGAAGCCGGGAGGTTGCGCCCAAATATACTGCCGATGTTATCATGGAAAAGGCGACCAGCAAGGCCATGATCCAGACTACCGAGAAGGTGGTTGTGGTCGGGGCGTCAACCGGAGGAACCGAGGCGCTCAAGGTCTTCCTGGAGATGTTTCCGGAGGATTCCCCCGGCATTGTTATTGTTCAGCATATGCCGGAGCATTTTACCGCTGCATTTTCAAAACGGCTGGATTCAACCTGTCGTATAACGGTAAAAGAGGCTGCGGACAATGATACTGTCGTACGGGGCAGGGCTCTCATCGCACCGGGTAACCATCATGCCCTGCTTAAACGCAGCGGCGCCCGTTATTTTGTCGAGATCAAGGATGGCCCGTTGGTATCCCGGCACCGTCCCTCTGTTGATGTGCTTTTCCGCTCTGCTTCGCGCTATGCCGGCAAGAATGCCGTAGGTGTGATCATGACCGGGATGGGTGATGATGGCGCTCGAGGGATGAAAGAGATGTTCGATGCCGGCGCCTTCACGCTGTCTCAGGATGAGGCGACATGTGTGGTCTACGGCATGCCACATGAAGCGGTCAAGATGGGCGGCGTCCACAAAACCTTGCCTCTTCAGCAGATCGCGGCCGAAGTCATGCGGCTGTGCAGTTAGTAAGTTAGAAGTCGTATTCTGCGCTTTTCTGGCAGAAAACGACTTCGTTAACGCACTTATCCTATTTTATCAGGGCTAGGATTTTATTGTGGCTACCATGGGCGAAAAATTTTACCTGGGAAGGCAACCGATCCTCGATCGCGGTCAGGAGATTGTTGGCTATGAACTCCTGTTCAGATCCGCGGGCCGTGATTTTGCCGAATTTGACAGTTATTCCCAGGCAAGTGCCAGCGTGATCACCAACGCCCTGTCCGCCTTCGGCATCCAGGAGGTGTTGGGTGGGAAATTCGGATTCATCAATGTCCATCTCGACCTGTTGCTCTCGGAGATGCTGGAGCTGCTCCCTGTTGAACAGTCGGTTCTCGAATTGCTGGAATTTATCAAGATTGATGAACAGGTAGTAGAGCGCTGCCGTGACCTTAAGCTGCTGGGATTTCAGTTGGCGCTGGATGATCATGAATACAGCCCTGATTATGCCGATATCTACGGTGTCATTGATATCGTCAAGATAGATATTCTCGCCATTAAATCAGATCTGCTTCCTGGAATAATTGAACAGCTGCGTCGCTGGCCAGTGCGGATACTTGCCGAAAAGGTTGAAACGGTAGAGCAGTTTGATGCCTGTTTCGGTATGGGTTTTGACCTGTTTCAAGGCTATTTCTTCGAACGACCGGTGGTGCTCAACAAGAAAAAGATCGACACCTCCGGTCTGGCCATGCTCAAGCTTCTGCAGCAGCTTACCATGGATGCCACCATTGATGAGATCGAGCAGACCTTTAAGGCCAATCCCAGCATGTCCTACAACCTGCTGCGACTGGTTAATTCAGTTGCCCACGGCACGCGTGAAAAGATCAAGACCCTGCGGCATGCCATTACCATGCTAGGAACAAGTCACATACGCCGCTGGATTCAACTCTCTCTCTTTGCGGGCAATGATAGCCGTGGTATCAACAACCCCCTGCTGGAGATGGCAGCAGTTCGGGGCCGCCTGATGGAGATCCTGGTCATCCAGAAGGAGCGGGAGCGTGATTTGGCTGAACAATCGGAAGAGGCCTTTATGATCGGTATCCTTTCGCTGCTGGATGTGCTTTTTGAAACCCCCATGAGCGTGATCGTTGAAAGTCTCAATCTGACGGAAGAGGTCAGTGGCGCGCTGCTTTCCAGGGAAGGGATGTTGGGCAGACTGCTTTGTCTGGCAGAACGCCTGGAGGTGACCGATTTTGAAGCTGTTTCACCACTGCTCCATGAGTGTAATATAACTCTGGACCAGTTGCTGACTGCCCAGCTGGAGGCATTCAACTGGCGTGCCAAGGTGATGTCAGGCTGACCCGTCGGGGGTGCTGTCCCTTGGCCCATCATGGCCTCTTGACACCCCAATGCTTTTGATGTAGCCTGACACGTCCTACCACAGGACGATCCACTATTCATGTAACAAAACACTACCTACTTTACAGGTTACAACCCAGATGAAAATTACTGCTGTTATTCCAGCTCGTTACGCTTCGACGCGTTTTCCGGGCAAGGCGCTGGCCGAGATCGGCGGCAAGCCGATGATCCAGCACGTCTACGAACGCACCGTTCGAGCTTCGCTGGTCAACAACGTTATCGTTGCTACGGACGATGAACGTATTTGTCAGGTGGTGTCCGCCTTTGGCGGTGTTTGCCGCATGACCCGGCTCGATCATGAAACCGGTACCGACCGCCTGGCAGAGGTTGCTGAAGGACTTGATGCCGATATCATTGTCAATGTCCAAGGGGATGAGCCACTGATCATGCCGGAGATGATCGATCAGGCAATCCAGCCTTTATTGGACGATCCCTCTCTGAAGATGGGCACCCTGAAGACGCGCATCAGGTGTTTGCATGATTTTCTCAGCCCCAACGTGGTCAAGGTGGTCACGGATAAAGCGGACAATGCACTTTACTTCTCACGATCCCCCCTGCCGTTTTTTCGTGACAAGTGGCAGGATTTGAAGGATGAATCCTTTGCCAGCGGCAAGCTGCTCTGTTACAAGCATGTGGGGCTTTATGTGTACCGTCGCGATTTTCTGGTTGAGTTCGCCGCCATGTCTCCCACCTTCCTGGAGATGTCGGAGAAGTTGGAGCAGTTGCGTGCCCTGGAAAATGGCGTATCTATCCGCGTAGTGGGAACCGAGTTCGAATCCATCGGGGTTGATACGCCCGATGACCTGGCCAAGGCCAGGGAATGTTTCAAAAACCAGCAAATTTAAATTTTTTACCATATAGGAGCAGTCAGCATGAAAACCAAATTCATCTTCATTACCGGTGGGGTTGTCTCCTCAATTGGCAAAGGTCTTGCGGCCGCTTCCCTGGGGGCACTGCTGGAGGCACGGGGACTGCGGGTAACCATGCAGAAGCTGGACCCCTATATCAACGTTAATCCCGGTACGATGTCACCATTTCAGCACGGTGAGGTTTTCGTGACGGATGATGGTGCTGAAACCGACCTGGATCTTGGCCATTACGAGCGCTATACCTGCGCGACACTTTCCAAAAAGAGCAATTTCACCACCGGGCAGGTCTATTTTTCCGTCATAGAGAAGGAAAGGCGCGGGGACTATCTGGGGGGAACGGTACAGGTCATCCCCCACATCACCGACGAGATTAAAGCCAAAATCATGGCCAATGCCAAGGGTGCCGATGTTGCGATCATTGAGGTCGGCGGCACGGTGGGCGACATCGAATCGCTCCCTTTTCTGGAGGCTATCCGCCAGATCCGCTTTGATCGGGGACATGAAAACGCCCTCTATATCCATGTTACCCTGGTGCCGTACATCCGAACTGCCGGAGAGCTCAAGACCAAGCCGACCCAGCACTCCGTCATGGAGTTACGCAAGATCGGCATCCAGCCTGATATCCTGCTGTGCCGCTGTGACCGTGAACTGCCCCTGGACATGAAAAAGAAAATCAGCCTGTTTTGCAATGTGGGGGAAAAGGATGTCATCCAGGTTGTCGACTCCGAACATATCTATGCGGTGCCCATGGCGCTGAATAAAGAGCGTTTGGACGAGCAGGTGGTGGAAAAGCTTAACATCTGGACCAAGGCCCCTGATCTGACCCATTGGCAGGAAGTGGTGGAAAGACTGTGCCATCCCAGCCATGGGGAGGTGCATATTGCCATTGTCGGCAAGTATGTCAATCTGACCGAGTCCTACAAATCCCTGTCTGAGGCCTTGACTCACGGGGGTATTGCCAATGATTGCCGGGTCTATCTCAAGTATCTTGATTCGGAAATTATCGAAAACGAAGGTGTCGAAGGCCATCTGGATGGAGTTGACGGTGTCCTGGTTCCGGGAGGATTCGGTGAGCGGGGCACTGAGGGTAAGATCCTTGCCATTGAGTACGCCCGCAAAAACAAGATCCCCTTCTTCGGGATCTGTCTTGGAATGCAGATGGCTGTTGTTGAATATGCCCGCAACGTATGCGGCCTGCCGGGTGCCTGCTCCAGTGAATTCAAACCTGATTGTGGCGACCCTGTCATCCACCTGATGGAGGAACAGAAAACGGTCAGCAAGAAGGGGGGTACCATGCGTCTGGGCGCCTATCCCTGCACCCTGACCAAGGGGACGCTGGCCCATTCGTCGTATAACAACACGGACATCTCAGAACGTCATCGTCATCGTTACGAATTCAATAACAAATACCGGGAAGTACTTACCCAGAAAGGCATGGTCCTGTCGGGTGTCTACAAGGAAAAGGATTTGATCGAGGTTGTTGAAATTCCCGATCACCCCTGGTTCCTTGCCTGCCAGTTTCATCCGGAATTCAAGTCCAAGCCGTTGATTCCCCATCCGCTGTTCCGGGCTTTCGTAGCGGCATCATTGGCCAACAGGAAAGGTAAAATGGCATGACCAGGGAAGTTACCATCGGAAGTATCAAGATCGGGGGCAATCGCCCGCTGGTACTGATTGCCGGACCATGCGTCATTGAATCGGAGGAGGCTACCTTGCGGGCCGCCGAACGGTTGATGGCAATCTGTAACGGTCTTTCCATGCCACTGATCTTCAAGGCGTCCTACGATAAGGCCAACCGTACCTCCATCGGTTCCTTCCGCGGACCAGGCATGAAAGAAGGTCTCAGGATTCTGGCAAAGGTAAAGTCGTCGCTCGGGTTGCCGGTGATCTCGGATATCCATTCCATAGAGCAGATAACACCTGCGGCGGAGGTGCTGGACGTGCTTCAGATTCCTGCCTTCCTTTGCCGCCAGACCGACCTGTTGATAGCTGCTGCCAGGAGCGGGCGGGTGATCAACGTCAAGAAGGGGCAGTTCCTGGCTCCCTGGGATATGAAGAATGTTGCCGGAAAACTTGCTGCCTCCGGCAATGAGAATATCATCCTGACCGAACGCGGGGTATCTTTCGGCTACAACAATCTCGTAGTGGACATGCGCAGCTTTCCGGTCATGCGTGCCAGCGGTTATCCGGTTGTATTCGATGCCACCCACAGTGTACAGCTTCCGGGCGGCCAGGGAGAAAGCTCCGGCGGACAGCGGGAGTTTGTGGAGTATCTTTCCCGGGCAGCCGTTGCGACCGGCATTGACGGCATCTTTATGGAGGTTCATGAAGACCCGGACAAGGCCCTCTGTGACGGTCCCAACTCGATCCCGCACAACGAACTGGCAACTCTGCTCAAGACCCTCAAGGCGCTGGATGCTGTTGTGAAGTGATAACGACTTAAAATCACTGATATATACAATAAAGAGGGGACGGTGCATTTGGCACGGTCCCCTCTTTATTTATCCTGGATTTCCGGTGATGACAAAGTCGTCGGCGTAGCGTATATGCCTCTCTTGCTAATGCCCCTAATACGATAATCTCAGCTGCTTCTTCCGGTTGGAAATCGAAATATCTCTTACTCGCACTCAGGAAAACCTATTTCATTTTCAACTCTTGATTTTTGAACTTCATTGTACTAAGTTATGTACATACTTAATTCACGTAGGAGATGATAGCTATGAATGCACTAACTTATACTTACACACGACAGCACTTGGCAGATGTTATGCGATCAGTCAATGATGACCATAATCCTGTGGTAGTAACCAGCCAGCGTGGCAAGCCGGTTGTCATTCTTTCTCTTGACGATTACCAAGCCTTTGAAGAAACCGCATACTTGCTTCGAAATCCGCAAGGGGCCAAGCGGCTGCTTGATTCGGTCGAGGAGCTACGTGCGGGAGGCGGTCAAGTTAGAGAGATGATGGAATGATGATCAAGTTCTCAACTGCAGCATGGGAAGACTACCTCTACTGGCAGACGACCGACAAGGCAATGCTCAAGCGCATAAATATTCTTATTCGGGATATTCAGCGTGAACCGTTTGCCGGTATCGGTAAACCCGAACCGCTCAAGCACCAGCTTGCCGGTTTCTGGTCTCGAAGGATTGATAGCTGCCACCGCTTGGTATATGCAGTTGAAGGTGATACTCTCTTGATTGCACAGTGTCGTGATCATTATTAGAATTTATAAAATCATGATCGTTTCCTGTCATTTTTGAAGTGCCGATTGGCAATACCGAAATATCCAATGAACACTAAAATCAATGCAATTACGAATAGCACCAGTTTGTTCTGAATCTCAAAGGCAAGACCAATTACAACGATTCCTATGAATCCAAAGAGTAAAGCCACTCCAGCCTTATTGGAACCTTGAAGGGGACATTGTTGATTAGTCAACTAGCTTGCCCCAGATAGCCGGATTCCCGTTGACAATCTCCACTCCACGCTTTACCGCCACACTCACACCTGAACGTGTCATGTTAAGCTCCCTGGCAACTGCAACTCCGCTAAAATTGCACTCCCTTACGGCTAGGTAACAGATGACTGCCCTCATATCGGCAAGCTCTTTAATTCTATTTCTCTGCCGCAGCAATTCCACCTTGCACCCTAGCATCTCTGCGGATTTTCGCATTATCTCGTCAAGAGAAATTCTTGGGACAATGATTTCGCTGGACTCCGTCTCCCGCCACAAACTCTCTACAAATTCGCCGCTGCCGAGAATCCTTTCGTCATAGGCTTCGTATTCTCCTGAGCGCCGGACGCCCTGGGACCGGCGCAGTCCGCCGCCGACAAGATCATTCCGTTGACCTTGTTTGATACCGGCGATGACGAATTCCCGGTATGCCTGTCGGGCACTTTTCTTCTTCTGGCCAAACAGCATCAAGACATCATCGATTCTTTGCCCGGATAATTCCTGCTTTCCCATCAGCACAGCATGGCCACTCCATGGATAGCTGTCCAGTTCGTCTATCGTTTTTGCCAAACCCACCCGCAATGGATTGAGATGGATATAGCGGACCAGCTCAAGTAGATAGGCGTCTTCCTGACAAGCTATGGATTTGTAGCGATTCTGAAAAAGATGTCCGGAACGCTTGTGCTGGAGGTTGAAGACAATAGCGTAGCCGGTAAGCAGGCGGCGCATGAAGACGGAAAGGTTTGTCACCCGCGGGCAAAGGAGCAGATGAAAATGGTTGGACATGAGCGCCCAGGCGAGACATTCGGTGCCGGTTTCGACAAGAAGTTTGGAGAGGCGTTCAAGGAATAAGCGGCGGTCATTATTGTCGATAAAAATATCCCGCCGCTCGATTCCGCGAACGATAACGTGCTGCAACAAACCGGGAATGTCTATGCGTGCTGTACGTGGCATGAGCGAAAGATAGCAAAAGAAATCAAGTTAGTCAACTAATCAACAACGTCCCCTTAGCCTCCCCCAAGTTGGGACATCTCTCTTCTCGTAAGAAATTGATTAAAATGGAAAATGGAGAGTTGACCCTTGTGTTGCCTTTCCAAAGCAAGGAATAACTGCGCCCGCAACCCATTAGAATGGCTAACTATATGATTTAAAAAGAGCAACATTTTCACTTGACAGGTGGACTATAGAATGTCCCACTAGGGTATCTTCAGCAAAGGTCGCAGTTGCCGCAGGGCTCCTCCAGATGCTGGTCTAAGTTGGCCACCGTATCTCACGGAGGTGTCTTCTGACCCGGCGCAGGGTGTAGGGTGGCCGCACCTAATGCCCCAAGTAGCGCAACTGCGGCAGCCAGTAGTAACGCCGGAGTGAAAGAGCCGGCGGCATCGGCCATGGCACCGGCCACGCTGGGGGCAATGGCCTGGCCAGTGCCGAAGAAGAGGGTGATGAAGCCCAAGGCCGCAGGAGCCATCCGGTGACCCAGGACGTCGCCGCAGGCGGCGGCCATGATGGCTGGTATACTCCAGGCGCTGATGCCGAAGAGGAGAGCGGCTGCGGTAAAGCCGGTTGGGGAGTGGGAGAGGCTGAAGAGGGCAAAAGCAGTGGAATGGATCAGGTAAACGATCATCAGAGCCCACTTGCGGCCGATGCGGTCGGAAACGCTACCCCAGAGAAGTCCGCAGACAAGGCTGATCCAGCCCATGGTCATGAAGAGGCCGCCAGCGGCGGTACGGGTGTAGCCGCCGGCAGCCATGAGGTGCTTGACAAAGAAGGTCATGAAGATGATGTAGGAGAAGCCGAAGGCAACGTAGACCAGACCCAAGTGCCAGACGGGCCAGGAGCGATAGACGTGCCCCCATCCTTCGGGCTTGTTGGATTGAACGGGCGAGTCTGCCATCCCATAGGGTGTGCCCAGGTCGAGGGAGCGGGCAGTTTCCGGGCGGTTTCTGATCAGTAGCCAGCAGAGGAGGGCGATCGCCAGGGAGAGTGTCCCGAAGAGGTACCAGCACTGTCGCCAGCCGTCGGTACCCGCTTGGTTGATGATGGCAGGCGCCAGGGGACCCACGAGGATCAGGGCCAGGGACGAGCCGGTAACGGCAACGCCGGAGGCCATCCCCCGACGATGGGCAGGAAACCAGCCGGCCCACATTCCCATGACCGCCACATTGGCTGCACCGCTGCCGAGTCCGGTAACGGCCCGCCAGAGCGCGGCAGTGGCGAAGCCGTCCGCCATGCCTGTCA
>JBGSQD010000077.1:0-4835 GCA_041738275.1 Geobacterales bacterium | reverse complement strand
ATAAAATAAAATTAATACAGCAAAAACAACTTGATGAAACAATATCGAAAACGATTATTTTTGACAAAAAAGAAATTTTTGTGCCTGAGAAAAAATTTATATTTGGTCGAAAGCCTTTTAACAAAGCCTTTAATGCCTTGGTTTCTATAGAGCATCCTCAGTTTAACTGCAAAAAAATGTGGCGTACCTTCCTGCAGGAGCAATTTAAACAACATCCTCGAATCTGTCGGGATTATGCCGATGTGTTAAAGTCGTTTGACAAATTAGAGGGTGTTAGAAAGCACGCGCTATCTTTAGAGTTCATGAAGAAAATTGAAAAAATAATCCAGCCTGAGAAGTGGTAAGGTTGTCTCTCGAAGTTGGATGACTTCCTTACGCTCAACAGTTTTGATGGCATCTGCGGTCAGAAGCAGTGTTTCAAGCACCGACGTTATGGGAATGGCGTATGTTCTATCACTACAGGCGATGATCAGCGCCTTGATTATGGCCAGGGTAATTGGAAGGGTAATTATGAAACGGGAACCGGCCCCTTTTGTTGTTTCAATGTCTACCATACCGGAGACAGCAGCGATGTTGTTCTTGACAACATCCATACCGACCCCACGCCCCGACACCTCACTTACCTTGTCCGTGGTGGAAAAACCGGGAAGAAAGATAAGATCGAGCGCATCTT
Organism: Geobacterales bacterium; assembly: GCA_041738275.1. Lineage (GTDB taxonomy): Bacteria > Desulfobacterota > Desulfuromonadia > Geobacterales > Pseudopelobacteraceae > JACPFJ01. The sequence continues at coordinate 4,162 of JBGSQD010000077.1, read as the reverse complement.
TGTCGGACAGGGCGTTTACATCATGAACAAGGCCCTTTTGCAGGGCTTTGGCTTTGACTTTCTCCAGATCGATACCGTTGCCGTCATCCTCAACCTCGATCACAACGTGGTTGCCCTTCTGGTATGATGATATTTTTATGATTCCCTTCTCATCCTTGCCTCGGGCAACACGACTTTCCGGCGACTCGATACCGTGATCGATGGCATTTCTGATGATATGCATCATGGGATCAGAAATATCCTCAACTATCAGCTTATCCAGCTCTGTATCAGCTCCGTAAAACTTCAGCTCAACCTTCTTGCCCTGTTCACGGGAAATTTTGCGGACAATTCGCGACATCTTATCATAAAGCTGTCCGATAGGAATCATCCTGATCTCCATGACCCCTTTCTGCAAATCAGACAGTTTGCGCTCCAGGCCCTTGGCCGCCTTGCCAAGATCGATGGCCATGCGTGAAAAACCTTCGGTGCGCATCCTGGTGGCAATTCCGGAGATGGATGAATGAGCCAACACCAATTCACCAACTATGTTCATCAGTTCATCCAGCTTACCGATGTCAACCCTGACGGTACGGCTCATGCTCTTGGACGAGCGGGTGTCGTCTTCCACCGGTATGGATGGTGACAAAGGCTGAGGCGATCCATTCTGAGCAGGTGGTGCAACAGGTGCTGCGATTTGTTGTGGAAGCACCGATGGTGGCGGAGGCGAGAGCGTTTCTCCAAGTTGTACAACAGAAATCTTATCTTTCTCAATCAACTCTTTCAGATATTGGAGCTCCTGGGTGCTGCCAAAGAGGATCTCAAAATCAATATGAGTCTCCATGTTGCCGCCAACGCTGGGCAAGGTACTGATTACTTCACCGCACGTCTTAAGCAGATCCGAGATCTCGGACAATTCCTGGTCAAAGGTTATCAGTTCAAAAGAGGTATGAACGGAATAGATGCTCCTCCCTTTGGCAATATTGTCCAGAAGCCGGTGCTCCTCGTATTCGGTCAAGGCGCTCCGCATGTGATCAGGTAATCCCAGTTGTTCAATGGGTGACCCACTGCTTGGTTTTTCAGGAGGCGCCAGACAGGCATTGATCCTGGCAACGCATGCGGCAATCTCTGCTGTCTGATTTGACGATCCACCTTCGGAAACATTGCGGATGAGGGAGGTCAATAATTCATGGGCTCCGAAGAGTACTGACATCAAAACCGGATCTAGATTCAATTTACCCAGCCGCAGCCAATCAAGCAGGTTTTCCATGTTGTGGGACAGCTCGGCAATGTCGGTTAAGCCGAACATTCCGGCTAGTCCTTTCAGGGAATGGGCAGCCCTGAAAATGGAGTTGAGCAGATCCGGATTCAGGTCACCGCTGTCAGCCATATCAGCCAGATCGGCAAGCTCGGTGCTGAGCTGATCGGCGATTTCCTCCGCCTCTGCCAGGAAATCCTTGATCGCTTTATTTGCAGATGCGCTGTTATCGCTCATGGCTGACTGCTCGAAACCACCATAAAGTTTTTCATGGTCTGTTCAGATACTTGAGAAGTAATTCCTGAAGCATGGCAGGATCAAAAGGTTTGACAACATATTCATTGGCGCCGAGCAGCTTGCCCTTATCAATGTCTTTCTGGCTCCCCTCGGTGGATATGATAATTACCGGGATATCCTGGTAATTCGGATTGTCACGCAGATAGCTGATCAACTCGAGCCCGTTGATGTCAGGCATGTTGATATCTGTGAGGATAAGATCGACACTTTCACGAGGCAAGAGTCTCAAGGCCTCAAAGCCACTGCAAGCCTCAATGATCTTAAAGTCGCCGAGCGATTCGATGGTGGATGTCAGCATGGCACGCATCGCCCTGGAGTCATCAGCAATCAGGACTGTTTTAGTGTTCACAGGCAGGCCTTTTAATGAAGTTGTCGATCAAAGATGCTCTTTTCCATGGCTATGCCAGCCTGGGAAAGAAATATTTCAAGGGTTTCAGTGTCTCCAACCGGTTTTTTATCCGGTAGGTTATCGCCGTACAGAAAACCGATTACACGGGACTGGCTGATGATCGGGCCGATAAAAACTTCTTCCGGAACTCCTCCCCCCAACTGATCAAAAAAAATGTCATCGACCGGTGTGGGTGACGGTTTAATTGTATGTGCAAGGGCAGTACGAAAGGGTTCCATAAACATCGAACCTGATTCCAGCGCAAGATGGATGTTGCTGACCTTGTCATCGCCGCCAAAGGCGCCCACTGATATCCCGAACTGACCAATGCCTGAAATCACATTGTTATTAATCATGAATACTATTGCCCGGTTCAAATATTCGGAAGCAAAACGCAGTACCAACAGCAACACTCCACCCTGCAATTCGGGATTATTCAACTCCTCCAGCATGCCGCGCAAAAGTGGTAATCCTACGCTATGTGAAATTTCTGAAGGAACAAGAATGTCATGATCTTCCATCTCAAGACGCAGCTCATCACCCAGGTTGAAACGTTCGCGTAATTCGGGCAATGCCTCACCAGCCTCAACATGCCGGATCAGCGGTAACAGCAAAGAAAAGAAATTCTGCAGGGTATCCGGGGAGTTTAATTCCACCCGGCGGGGCTTCATGATGAATGGATAGCCCATGGCCGACACCTTCTCTTCGGCGTCGAAATGGTGATAATCCGACATCATAATGATAGGCAGCTCCTTGAAATTGTTATGTAACAATTCCATTAGCTCTACGCCTCCCAAAACGCCGGAACCATCCATCTTGGGCATGATCAGATCTATCAAAACGGTTGGATGGCCATCAGAGCGGCACAGATTGTCAACCATGATAAGGGTTTCTTCACTGCGGGTCATGGCATGGACATCAAAACCGCTGCTACGCAGCCCTCCTGCAAGAACTTGAAGCGTCGGTCCATCGTCGTCCACTATAACCAGATGATGATTTACCACTGGCTGGGGTCTTGCAACCGACTTGACATCAGCCGCAATACCTTGGTTCAACTCCATGTCAACAGAATTGTTTTCAGCAGCAGGATCGGTCATACCCGAATGACGCTGCTCGTCAAGAATCCGAGTACCCTCCATGGCTAAAAACTGCGGGTTGAGCCCCTGATCAAGCATGAACTGGAGGGGATCCAATCTGATGCCGTCGCTGGTTTCAATATGTTCCTGAATCTCGAATTGGAAACGTCCCTCGACCCAGGCAAAAAGAGAAAAGACGACATTTTCTATCTGTTCGCAGATAACCTCTTCGATCACTTCCCTGGCAATATCGAAGTCTCTGATGAGGATAACGCCTAAGCGTTCGCGAAAGCCGGTACCTTGCTGAAGAGCAAGGGCCTTGCGAAGCAAGGGGAGCTGGATCACCCCTTTTTGGATGAGGACCTCGCCCAGGCTCTGCTGATAGGCGCTGGAAGTCGCTCTGACAACCTGTCCCTGACGAAATGCAACAGTGCCTTCCCGACCCCTGCTCTGTAGGGTAAGGATGCCGGTCTTTCTGCTGAGGCTGACAATCTGGAGAATCTCACCAAGTCCAAGATCTTCCAGGTTTCCAACAAGACTCATGAGGCAATGCCCCGTTATATGCATGATGGGATGAGCTAAGTTTGTGAATAATATCCCATCATAGCAGGCAAGTAAAGCCTTTATGCACTCTTGCGGGGATGCCGGGGGGCGTCGTCTTTGTCCCTTCCTCGGAATATGAGTCGGAGAGGTGTTCCTTCAAAACCGAATGCTTCGCGGAACTTGTTGACCAGATAACGTTCGTAGGAAAAATGGATACTTTCGGGTTGATTGGTGAAAATGACAAAAGAAGGCGGCCTGGTTCTAACCTGGGTTGCGAAGTAGAATTTGACTCGTCTGCCGTGGGCAAGGGGGGCATGATGACTGCTTGTGGCTTCTGAAAAGACTCGAATGAGATCCGAGGTTGTGACGCGACGGCTGTACTGCTTCATGACATCATCAACGGTTGTCATGATTTTACCGATACGCTGACCTGATTTGGCGGAAACAAAGACCATCGGCGCATAGGCCAGATACTTGAAGCCATCCCTGACTTTATCCGTATAAACACCAATGGTGGCATTATCCTTATCCAGGCTGTCCCACTTGTTGATGACAAAAACACACCCCTTGCCTGCCTCGTGGACATACCCGGCAATACGCTCATCCTGTTCGGTAACGCCC
>JBGSQD010000072.1:0-8999 GCA_041738275.1 Geobacterales bacterium | reverse complement strand
CGTTTGTGCCCAGGACAGCTATCATTGGTTTGCCTGGGAGCGCCTCAATAATTGTGCCGTAAACGCTCCTGCCGGATGTCCCGTTTCCGGGTGGAATTATTCGCGCAATGATCTGGTCCGGTATAACATTGTAAAATTGCTGGACCACCCGCAAATCCATATTTGCATTCTCGTCAACCGCTACTGTCGTGCTGATTTTTAGCGCATCTTCAACAGCCAGTTCTATGGTGCCATCTTCACCGGGAAGCATCGGTATGCCGCGGGCCAGTACCAGATCAGAAACAGGCTGATTTGATGTAGCAGCGGTCAGAAGCGCAGAAACAGCGATGTTATCAAGACCCTCAACAATTTTTGCCTGTTTGAGGTAGTTCTGTAGATCGTCATAAGCCATTGGTGCACCGGCAGAATTCGGCTTGTATTCGCATTTGCATTCTAATGTATCTGGGGTGATTGAGAGCGTCAGGAAGTAGCCGGCACGTTTGAATTCAAACTTTTTGGCATCTGGGGTTGCAGGGGCTATGATGGGGTCAGACATCTGTTCACCTCAAGTAATGATGTGAAAATTACTGACTGAATCGGTTGGGCATGTAAATGATGCAATGCACAGATATGTTTAATTTTTACCACACAATTATGGTAAAAACGATCAATTAATTAATGAAGTATAAATGGTTTTGATGGTTTTTCTTTGTTTGTTGATTTCTATTAAAATACTCGGCAGTCTGTTGATGTAAAGTGAGACACCTTTTTAAAATCTAATCCAAAAGGCAGTTAAATTCATGGCCATATATTCAATTAAGTCAGTAAGCAGTTTTCGCAACGTTGTACAGTGGTTTTTTATGTTCTGGTTGGTCGGTATCGGCATTCGTTTCGGGCTATTTGTCAACTCAGTCGAAAGTGGCGCAGCCGCTCCACTGGTTTCGCGGCCACCTGGAGTGGAAGGTTTTCTGCCAATCGGCGCCCTGACCAGTTTAAAGTTCTGGTTGCTCACCGGAATAATTCATCCGGTCCATCCTGCGGCGCTGATTATCTTTTTAGCAATTTTGCTGATGAGCCTGTTGGCCAAGAAATCGTTCTGTTCCTGGCTCTGTCCTGTTGGTACTCTGTCCGAAGTCTCGCACAGGCTGGGCCTTCGCTTGTTTGGCCGGGGTTTCAAAATCTGGCGCTGGCTGGACCTCACGTTACGCAGCATCAAGTACCTGCTGCTTCTGCTGTTTATCAAGTTCATCCTGCTGGACATGTCGGTCGAAGCGCTGGAAGGGTTCATGGAGGCTCCCTACTGGGCAGTCAGTGATATCAAGATGCTTCACTTTTTCACCCGTATGTCCGTAACCACTATGGTGGTTCTTGCTGCATTAACCATGCTGTCGCTGGTTTATAAAATGTTCTGGTGCAGATATCTATGCCCTTATGGGGCGCTGCTTGGTCTGGCAAGCTTGGCCAGTCCCTTCAAAATTAGAAGAGATGCTGTGGGGTGCACCGGTTGTAAGCGGTGCTCCGCCACTTGTCCATCCGATCTGCCGGTTCATTCCTGCAAAACAATTTCGTCTCCTGAGTGCACCGGCTGTCTCTCTTGTGTAGCCGAGTGTCCGGAACAAGATGTCCTTGCCATGCAGCCGGTTTTGTGGAAAAAACCATTGCAGGTGTGGGTTTACCCTGCAGTGTTGGTGTTTGTTTTTGTGTTAATAATCGCGGCGGGAATGTTAAGCGGGAACTGGTATACCTCGTTGAGTTATGCCGATTATCAGCAGCTTATGCCGTTTGTGTCAAGACTGAGCCATTAGTTAACCTGACAAACCCTTGGATGGGGCTTAATGATGAGAGACTATTTCATTCCGGACCTGAGCAAGAGACGGATCGGGTTACTACCGGCAGCCGCGCATGCGACTGCCGGCAATTCCGTTATCAGGGGTGGTCTGATGGGAGGGGGTTGCGCCGCCGCTTGACCAGTTTTTCAAGCTCTACCGCGAAGAAAACAACCGTGGAAAGCGCCAGAGTCACGGCCAGCTGGCCGAATGTCAATGGCGTTGTCTTGAAGATGACGTTCAGTTGCGGCACATAGATGGTTGCCATCTGCAGGACGAAAGTCAGCATAAAAGCCCCCACCAGCGGTTTGTTGGAGAAAATCCCCTGGCTGAACAGAGATTCACGTTCCGAACGTATGGCCAGTACATGCCCCATCTGGCTCAAGCAGAGTACGGTAAAGACCATGGTCTGCCAGTGGGCTTGCCCGGTCTCTAAAAACCAGGTTTGGGTAAGGAGTGACACAGCTCCCATCAGCAGCCCCACCCAGAGGATATGGACGCCGAGGCCCTGGGCAAAGATACCTTCCGTCGGATGCCGCGGCGGGCGTTCCATGATCCCTTTTTCCGCTGGCTCCGCAGCCAGGGCGAGTCCTGGCAGTCCGTCGGTAACCAGATTGATCCAGAGGATATGAATGGGCAGCAGGGGGATGGGGAGCCCCAGCAGCGGGGCAAGTGCGATGGTCCAGATCTCGCCGGAATTGCTGGTCATGGTGTACTTGATGAACTTGCGTATGTTGTCGAAGATACGCCGCCCTTCCTTGACGGCCTTGACGATGGTGGCAAAGTTGTCATCCAGAAGTATCATGGCGGCCGCTTCCTTGGAAACGTCAGTGCCGGTGATTCCCATGGCCACGCCGATGTCTGCCCGTTTGAGGGCCGGAGCATCATTGACGCCGTCGCCGGTCATGGCAACGAACTGTCCCCTGTCCTGCAGTGCCCTGATGATCTTCAGCTTCTGTTCCGGCGCTACCCTGGCGTAGACACGGATGCTTTCGACCCGTTTTGCAAACTCCTCCTCCGAAAGCTGTTCAAGCTCCCTGCCGACCATTACACCTTCGTCACCCTCTTCCAGAATTCCGAGCCGCGTGGCAATGCTCCGTGCCGTCAAGGGGTGATCACCGGTGATCATGACCGGCCGTATCCCGGCACTCCTGCAGAGCCGGACCGCTTCCCGTGCCTCCTCCCTGGGTGGGTCCATCATGCCCAGCAGACCCAGGATGGTGATTTCGGTTTCCACATGCCCGGGTGACATGTCCGTGGGCAGCGACTCCCAGGTCCTCATGGCAATCCCCAGGACCCTCAGTCCATCGGCGGCCATCCGGTCGTTAACTTTCTCCAGCTCACCGCCGTCAATGGGCGCCGCCCCCGCCGTCGTAACCAGGGACGCCGCCTTGTCCAGCAGAACATCGATTGCCCCTTTGGTAAAAGAAACAAAGGAGCCCTCTCCCACCGTTTTAAAAGGTGAATCAACAGGGATGCTGTGAAAGGTGGTCATGCATTTCCTGTCGGAATCGAAGGGAATTTCGGCAACTCTGGGGAAATCCTGTTCAAGAACCTTTTTGTCGAAGCCATACAGCTTGGCAACGGCATACAAGGCAATTTCCGTAGGATCTCCCAGCATCGTGTCGGATGCGTCAGTGCTTGCGTCATTACTCAGGGCAAGGGCTGTGAAGAGTTCCGGGTTGCTGCCCGGCTCCACCTTATCCGCAGGCAGCAGCATTCCGCCGGCATAAACCTCTTCCACGGTCATCTTGTTCAGGGTCAGGGTTCCGGTTTTGTCGGAGCAGACATAGGTTACGGACCCTAGGGTTTCTACCGCCGGGAGTTTCCGGATCAGGGCGTTCTGCGCAACCATCTTCTTCGCGCCCAGGGCAAGAGAAATGGTAATCACTGCGGGCAGCGCCTCCGGAATTGCCGCCACGGCCAGTGAAATTGCCGTCAGAAGCATCAGTAAGGGAGGCTCTCCCCGCAGAATACCGACTGTAAAGATGACCACGCAAATGGCAAGCACCGCCAGAGCAAGTTTCCTGCTGAATGTCGCGAGCCTTTTCTGGAGTGGAGTCCGCACCTCCTCCCCGTTCTGCAGCAAAGTGGCGATTTTTCCCAGCTCGGTACCCATTCCGGTCGCCGTGACAACTCCCGTTCCGCGGCCATAGGTCACGACAGTCCCTTTATAGGCCATGTTCTTACGGTCTCCAAGCGGCAGATGTTCGTCGGGTAGCGGCTCGACATGTTTTTCAGTCGGCAGGGATTCGCCGGTCAGTGTAGCTTCCTCGACCTTCATCCGGGCAGCTTCGATCAACCTCATATCGGCAGGAATGATCCTGCCGGTTTCCAGAATTACGACATCGCCGGGAACCAGCTGGGTTGCAGGAATGGTGACGGGATTCCCATCTCTGATCACCAAGGCAGAGTGGGCTGACATTTTCATGAGCAGCTGCATGGCCTTTTCGGCTCTAAATTCCTGCACAAACCCGATGACCGCATTCAGAACCACGATCACGATGATGGCAATCGTGTCCGAGGCATCTCCGATGATGCCGGAGATGACGGCGGCGGCAATCAACACCAGGATCATGAAGTCCTTGAACTGGTCCAGGAACATCATGAACACCGTTTTCCTGGCACTTTCGGTCAATTCGTTGGGACCGTACTCCAGCAGCCGTTTCCGGACTTCGTCCGCGGAAAGGCCCTGGGCAGACGACCCCAGTTTCTGCATGGCTTCATCTGTTTTCTGCTGATGCCAGTTCATTGCTTTTCCAGACATCCAAAACAATTCACCTCATAAAAATCGCTACAATTCATAACTTGTTGCCTATGGAACCTTCGGTATTTGAAGTTTGATGGTCGTTGTTCCTTGGTTCGACAGGCTCACCTGCACTTCGCTCAACAGGTTCGACATAACCTGATTGTGGGGGGGGGGCGTTGATTCCAGGTCTGTCGCTTACATCATAATCTGCGTGGGCTTCTCCTTTAGAACCGATGTCTTCAGCCCCAGTACGCTCAAGAATATCCTTACCTTTCTTTGTCCAATCATTATCGTCGGCGTGGATAGAAAGTAGGATGCCACCTTTCTTGATACGTCCTTCATATCGGTTAGCTTCATACTCGGGAATACCCATGCCGATCAGCGCTCCGGCTATCCCGCCGACCAATCCACCAGCGCCGACTCCAGCAAGAGCAGCCATTATTGGACCTGCCACAATGAAGGGCCCAACACCCGGGATTGCCAGTAAGCCGATACCCGCCAGCCACCCTAAAGCGCCGCCGACGACCGCACCGGTTCCGGCTCCTGTCGCTGCCCCCTCAGGCGCCTTGGTTTCCTTCTCGATTGCGAATTCTTTGGTTCCACCACTTTCAGGGAACAGCACCGAAATGTCCGCATTGCGAAATCCTGCACCTTTCAATTCTTCGACCGCCCGCTCAACCATCGTACGGGTTCGATAGATTCCATAAACTGCTATGTTCTTAGCCATGACGTAACCTCCCTTTTTATTCATGCGATTTTTAGATTCGCTCCAAGTCCGGTGAACGAATTTCTGTTGTTTATGATCTTTACTCCTTAACGGGAGTACATTCTTTTTGCTCGGTTCCGAGGCACATACTTAAGGCCCTCCAATTACTTGCATTGCTTAGAGGGTAAAGTGGTGGTTTTGCAGCAGCACCTCGCTGAACCCCGCCATTCCGATTAGATGGACGCTACATGTCACATTTGTTCTTGGTCCATGTGTGCTGATTTTTCTCGGCTTCCCCAGTCATCTTTCTGGCTTGGGTTACGATAGACCGAAGCTTTTGCGGGTTCATTCCCGCAATTCTCTCTAATCCTTTTTCTTCCGCAGCAGCAACCTTGGCAATTGTGTCATAGCTGGCTTCTATCAGGCGCCGCGACAAGATTTCTCCTATCCCTTTGAGTTTTTGCAGCTCTTTCATTTGGTTTTTCATGTCATCCTCCCGTAGTTTCAATTATTTGCATAGCGCAGAAAACCCGGCATTATTCATATTCTGCTCAAAAATAGATTCGCAACAAATATGCCAAAGAGATAATGCGAGATTTTTGACTGTAACTGTTTTATTATACGAGGTTTATATAGATTGGAAGAACGGCAGTTCCGGGGAAATAGTTGAGTAAATCCGTCATTCCTGACATTACTGCCAAATATGACGGATCATGGTAGGGCCAGCGTCTTCAATTAATGCTCCTTCGGGAAAATAACGCCCATGTCCACCGCTTCCGTGATGAAGGGTAAACCACGCCCGCGATCATTTTTTTCTGAACAGTTTGTTAATCACAACAACGACCACGACCAACACGGCAAGTATTGCCCAAATCGACATCTGTCCGCCCATCCATCCGTTTGTTTGGTTCATCATCAAACTCCTTTAGTCACATGGCGACCGGCCCATCGGGTGCTGACAGGCAAGTGAGGTAAGGCAGCAGCTTCATTTCCGGTTCAGATATTCATCGATTGCAGCTGCAACGCGCTTGCCGTCCCCCATGGCGAGGATAACGGTAGCACCTCCCCTCACGATGTCCCCCCCTGCGAAAATCCCCGGTATGCTGGTCTCTCCTTCGGAACTTATCACAATGTTGCCCTGCTCGTTGATGGAGAGCTCGGGGGCGGAAGCGGTCAACAGGGGATTGGCGCCGGTACCGACCGCGTCGATGACGACCCCGGCCGGCAGTTCGAAGTCCGAACCTTCAATAGCTGCGGGACGGCGCCGACCGGAATCGTCCGGCGCGCCGAGCTCCATTTTCCGGCAGCGCAGCGCCGAAACCCAACCGTCCTCTGTCCCAAGGATTTCCGTCGGCGCAGTCAGCATGACGAACTCCACACCTTCTTCCTTGGCGTGCTTGATCTCCTCGGCCCTGGCGGGCATCTCCGCCTCGCCTCGCCGGTACACGATCATGGCACGTTCGGCGCCCAGTCTTCTGGCTGTCCTGACGCAGTCAATTGCGGTATTCCCGCCACCGATAACGGCCACCTCGCGCCTTTTGATGATCGGTGTCGCACTGTCCTCCCTGCGCCCTGCCTCCATCAGGTTCACCCGGGTGAGAAACTCATTGGCCGCATAAACCCCTTTCAGGTTTTCGCCCGGTATGTTCAGCATGGCCGGCAGGCCAGCGCCATTGGCGATGAAAACAGCATCGAACTGATCCCGTAATTCAGCAATGGTAAGGGTCTTGCCAATAATAACGTTGCATTCTATCGCGACCCCCATTTCATTCAACAAGGCCACTTCGCGGTCGATGATCTCCTTGGGAAGGCGGAACGCCGGTATGCCATAGCGCAGCACCCCGCCGGTGGCATGCAGGGCCTCAAAGATCGTGACTGAATGGCCAAGCTTGGTCAGTTCGCCCGCGGCGGTAAGCCCGGCCGGGCCTGAACCGACAATAACAACCGACTTGCCGGTTGCGGCGGGTGCCTGATTGTGCGGCAGGAGTTCCGGATGAAGCATCGTCCAGTCGGCGACGTAACGTTCCAAAAAGCCGATTGCAACAGATTTGCCCTTTATTCCCAGGGTGCAGAGCGCTTCGCATTGTGTTTCCTGAGGGCAGACTCTGCCGCAGATTGCAGGGAGTGCATTGCCGTTCCTGAGAATATGCGCGGAGCGCGGAAGATCTTGGGAGGCCAGCGCTTCTATGAACTCGGGAATGTAGACGCCGACCGGGCACCCTGCGACGCATGCCCTGTTGCTGCACTGCAGACAGCGGCGCGCTTCAGCAAGCGCCTGCTCCTCGCTGAGACCAAGGTTAACCTCTTCGAAGTTCCGGCTCCTGACATCAGGCGGCAGTTCGGGCATGACAACACGTTGTATAGCCATCCGTTCTTTTGCCGATAGCGTGTTGCTCATGGTGCTACCTCACTGTTGATCCTGCACTCCGTGGCTTTATGAATGACGGCTTCCTCCTTGCGGTAACTGGTTAACCGGTCGCTCAGCCCATCAAAATCAACCAGATGCCCGTCGAATTCCGGGCCGTCCACGCAAGCGAATTTGGTCTCGGAGCCGATCTGCACCCGGCAGCCGCCGCACATGCCGGTGCCGTCGATCATGATCGGGTTGAGACTGACTATGGTTTCGATCCCCTGTTTTCGGGTCATCTCGGCAATCGCCTTCATCATCGGAACCGGGCCGACGGCAAAGACCGCCTGTGGGATCCGCTCCGGATCGGCCAGCAGATCGCCAAGAGGAGCTGTGACAAACCCCTTGATCCCGAGGCTGCCATCCTCCGTTGTTACCAGAAAGGTATCGGAGAGCGGTGTGAGTTCGTTGGCAAGGATTATTAAGTTGCTGGTTCGTCCACCAACTATGGTGGTGATCTGGTTTCCTGCTTCCGCAAGCGCTTTAACCAGTGGGAAGAGGACCGCAGTACCGACTCCGCCGCCGATGCAGACAACACGGCCCCAGTTGGTAATGCGGGTAGCTTTGCCGAGCGGGCCTGCCACATCCCTGATCGATTCTCCGGCTACCGTGGCGACGATCTTTCTGGTTGAGGCGCCGATAGCCTGGATGAAGAGGGTAATGGTCCCGGCTGCAGGATCGGCGTCACTGATCGTGAGCGGTATCCGCTCCTCGCCCTGGGCCAGCCTTACCATACAGAACTGCCCCGGCTTTCGGGCGCGCGCGATCCGTGGGGCCGACACCACCATCTTGTGGAGGTTTTCGGCGAGTATCTCGTTGCTTATGACTTTGAACATGGGGTCACCTTAAAAATTCCCTTTAACACTCAATAAAAATCCATTTTTGGCAATTTCGGCATCCGGATAAATACCTGGTGAATTATCAAGGCCTAGAAAAGCATCATTCACAAATGCACTGATAAAATGTCCGATAGCCATTCCCGCAAGTATATCTGCGGGATAATGTTTATTCGCTTCCACCCGAGCCCAGGCCGTACCTGCAGTTATGAGGACAAGACCGCTGTCGGACGCAATTTCCGCACTCCTGGTGAGCTGCATTGCACCGATGTTTTTTGCTGCGAGGGTGGAAAATGATGCCGTTGCAGTAGCATGACCGGATGGAAAGCTTTGGCTGCTCCCATCAGGTCTCTCCCTGTTAAGGGCTGGCTGGAGTATTCCTACTACCCCCTTGTATGATCAGGGTAGGTTTTTGTTGTAAGCTGTTACCACTGTTTACTCCGGGACGCTGGAGTAATTGAGAAAGGTGAATCTGGAACCCCCCACCGGCTTTGAG
>JBGSQD010000044.1:0-6562 GCA_041738275.1 Geobacterales bacterium | reverse complement strand
ACCATGTCGGGTAGTTGGAACTTCAGCAGCTGTGAGAAGTTGAGGATGGAAAAGACCTTGGACAGGACGCTAAATTTTCGCAGCGAGCCGTCGGACATACTCAGTCGTACATTGCCCAGGGCTGTTTTCTTGACCTCTGTCAGGGTGGCGCCACGGGCGGTCAGATCTCCCTGGAGATTCAATGTGCCAGTGATCTCCCTGGTGACGTCGAGAGCTTGAAAAAATTTGTCGGCATTGATCCTTTCAAGGTCGAAATTAAGATCATAACGGGTTCCCTTCGGACCGCCAGGTGCAATTCTCCCTTTTGCAGTGACCCGTCCGCTGAAAAGTCCGGCCTCGAAGTCCTGTAGGTAGAACACACTGCTATCTCTGGAGATGTTGGCAAACAACTTTGTAAATGGCAGCTTATCGAATTTTCCGGCCTCGACAGCCAACTTGAGTTTCAGGTTGATCTTTGGGCCGGTCTGTCCGCCAGATCCATTACCGTCTTGTTCGCCCATTTTTCCAAGCAGCAGTAGATCATCAATGTCAAGGAATGTGGAGTTTATGGTCAGGTTGGCCTCAGGGGCCCTGTCGTTGATATAGCTGCCGCTGATGTTGAAGCGGGAGGCATTGAGCAGACCAGAGAAATTCTGGATCGTATATCGATTGTCCTTTACGATGAGTGAAGCTTCCATTCGGCGAATGCTTGTATCGTTCTTGGGCTGGACTATTGTTGCGTCGCGCAGGAAAAACTGCGGTGATGACAAGGTGATCTCTGCCTCACGGTTTTTTAGGTTCTTGATCTTGCCCCAGGCATTGATCAGGGAACTGCCGTAGAGCACGCTGATGCTGGATGTCTCCAGGCTGCTTCCTTTGAAGTTTATACTTCCGTTGATATTGCTGACCTGTTTCAGGTTCTCACCGGGCTGCAGGGAAAATGAGGCGAGGGTGATTGCTCCGCTGTAGTCCATGGCTGCGAAGTCCTTGGGATTGCCATTGCCTGTGATATGGGCCTGCACACGCCCCTTGGGGTGATACTTCTGCCAGATTGGAAGAATCGGGAGCGTTTCGCTCATCAGGAATTTATTGGTCTGAAGTTCAAAGCCCAGATGTGGCTGGTCTTCGTAGTTGAACAGTGCGGTGGCAGAGAGGGCAAGTGGCCCAAGGGTGTACGTCAGACTGGTCAGCTTGGTCTCTGATGCTCCGATGATACTGCTGAAGGTCAGAATGTTGGGGGTGCCGCTCTGTTTGCGGACAGCATCTGGAAATGAATAGGCAGCTTGTCTCAGTTCCCAGACGCCGTCCAGATGATAAGCTGCGATCAGACCACTTCCGGTCAGTTTGAGGGTTGAATTGCCGCTTAAATCCAGTTTCGTTGCGCCGGCGATCTTTGATAGCCAGGCAACCGCCGTTGGTCGGGGAACCATTTGCATCTGGAATGGGTACTGACAGGGAGTGACAAGCGGGTAGTCGGTTATTCTTCCTTCCAGAGTGAACGGAGAATCACCGAAACTGGCCGTGACATGGCTCAGGATAAAGTCTTTGCCGAGCATCTCCAGCCCGCCTTTTATGTTATTGAAGGTCGGCACGTTCTTGCCGTAGCTGACGATTCCCTTCTCAACAGTTCCCTTTATGTGCAGCACATTATAATTCTGATCCCTTTCCATGTGGACAATCTGACTGATCCGACCGTTCAGAGTGCCGGTCTCCAGTTTGAAGAGGCCGCCGGTGATGTGTTCCTCGATGTAGTCGGCAACGTCATCGGCGATGATGCCGTAGGGGATCCATTGCCGCAGATCTTCAAGTTTGAAGGTCTCGCTGGTAGCCCTGGCCGTGATGCGTAGATCCGGAGATGTGATGTCCTGGAGCCGGCAGCTCCCCTTGACCTTGAAGCCGTCTGCGGAAAACTGAAGTGCGGGCATGTCTATGCTGTTCTTGTCGAGCTTGAATTCGTAATCGAGTTGTGCCGATTTCGGGTTGACGGTGTGGTGGAAAATAGTCGGCCAGTTAATTGCCGTACCATCCAGGCGCAGCTTCCCTTTGGCGGTGAATTCCCGCAGCTTGCCCTTGAAACTGCTGTTGAGATCAAGTCGCCCCCCTGGGTTGCCAAAAGGGATGAATCGGCCGTAGTAAGTCCAGAAACGGCCCACTTCAGCATCCTTGATCTCAGTGCTGGCGTTAATCTCTGTTTCCAGGAGCGAAGTGGTGCCTGACGGGATCTTTGCTGTGCCGTTCAGCGAAACCGTAGTTACAGCGCCGGATAGCGCAGGCAGTTCGCATGAAATTTTGAAGTTCCCTTTATGGCCGCGGTATAGCTTGTCCAGGCTCAGGTTGATATTTTTAATGGCAGCAGTGAAACCCTCTTTCCGGATGGCCATGTCACGCCACCGTAGCGTACCGTTCTTGAGAAGAACCTTTTTGAAAGATACCTCTACTGATTCGGGCCGCGGTTTGAGCAGGTCATCGATGTTCAGCTGCCTGTTGCTGTCACGTACGAGGTAAATCTCCGCCCCTTCCAGGTTGATGTTCGACAATACAATTTTCTTTTCCAGCAGCGGGAGCAGGGCCAGGTGGATGGTGACGCGCTCGGCCGTAATGAAGTCGCTGCCATCCGGTTCTTTTACCGCGACGGTATCAAATACAAAAGAGGGGCCGGGCTGCATGGAAAACTTACCGTTGACAAAAGTCACCTTGCGGTTGAGGGATTTCTGCAGGGTTGTCATGATGTCGTCACGGTAGGCATTGATGTCGATCAGGCGGGGAAAAAAGATTGCCAGGCTTATCAGGGTAGCTGTCAAAAACAGGAAAAACAGACCGGAAAGCTTTATGTAGGTTCGTTTTGCCCCGGGGAGGTTCATGCCTTCTCCGGGGTAATGCGCACCCTGAGAATAGCGGTGCGTGTGACCTCGTCACAGGTGATGCGGTAACCATGCCACTGGATGCTTTCTCCGCGAGTCGGAAAACGTCCCAGTTCGTGCAGGATCAATCCTGCTACCGTGTCGTAGGGGAGATCATCTTCCAGCTTAACTTCTATGGCCTCAGCCATATCGAAGACAGACAGAAATCCATCCACCAGCAGCGCGCCATCCGGCAGGCGTTCAAATGCTTCGGTCTCACTGGTATCGTGTTCATCCTGTATTTCGCCGACCAACTCCTCTATCAGGTCTTCGGTAGTTACCAGTCCGCTCAGGCCGCCGTATTCATCAACGACAATAGCCATCTGATTGCGGCTGCGCTGCATTTCTTTCAGAAGATCATTGATTTTTTTTCCCTCGGGAACGAATACCGGAGGGAGCATGATAGCGGCCAGGTCGAGGGTTTCGCCAGCCACCAGTCGCCCAAGAAGATCCTTGCCGTGGACAACACCGGCAATATCCTCAATACTGCCGCGGTAAACCGGGTATCTGGAATACATGTTTTCCAGCACCACGCCGAGGACAACCTCACGTGGTGCAGCAAGATCAAGCCCTACAATCCTGGTGCGCGGTACCATTACCTCGCGCACACAGGTATGGGTGAATTCGAAGACATTGCGGATGTATTCCTTCTCAGTCTCACTGACACCGCCGCTTTCGTGCCCTTCGTCAACGATGTGCTGAACGTCTTCACGTGTGATGAAGGCGTCTCGATCGCCACTAATTCCAATTAGCTTCATCACCGCCCTGCTGGAGAAAGTCAATATGCTCACCGCGATGGCGCCTATCCTGGAGAGGAAATTGATCGGCCGGGCGACCTGCAGGGCAATGGTATCGGCATATTGCAGGCCGATGGCCTTGGGGACCAGTTCGCCGATAATCAGGGAGGTATAGGAAACCAGGGTGACTACCACGATGGCGGCCAGCGGTTCCGCAGCATGCCGGATCATGGGCCAGGGAAGTCCGGAGAAAAACGGGCGCAGATGCTCGATGGCGATGATGCCGCCTACAGTGGAAGCTGCCGAACCGGTTACTGTTACGCCGATCTGTACCAGTGCCAGCAGACGGTGGGGATCTTTCTGGAAATCCTCGATGATCTGTGCCCGTTTGTCACCTTCGGCTACCAGACGGGCAATACGGCTTTTGCGTACCGAGATAACGGCAAATTCGGAACAGGAAAAAAACCCGTTCAAAATGATCATCAAACCAATGACTACAAGTTCCAACGTAATGGTGTCCACAACAATCCTCCATAAAGTAATCATTTTCTCCTTAGTACCGGATATTGTCAACCGTGAGATAGGGAAGATTTCATTTTTGTTGTTTACTACAAATACGAGCCGAACAAACATAAACATAATTTAATGACAATATTACAATTAATGTATATAAATTAAAAAAAATTGACATACCGAATTGCTGGCTGTATACAGCTTGAGCTATCTATTTACATGCGATCCGCCCTTCCTGTGAAAATCAATAGACAGTAACTATCATCTTTACCAAACGAAAAATATTCGTGTCATTGAGAGACTAATTTGGGTTGTACCATTAAATTTCTCTGGATAGATGCGACGAGAGTAAGTTTGTGCCTGGACTTTCGTGTTCTCGTAGGTTGCGAGGACTGGAAAAAGTAGTGCTGGGAAGTTGAAATTTCGTTTAAAGGAGGTGATGGCAAAAAAAGTGCGATTTCAAACGAGGGCTAATAATTAAACAACCATCTTTGGAAAGGAGTAACACTAATGAGAAACAAGATCGTACGTAGCGCTTTAGCATCGGTTGCAATGGTACTCGGCGCTGCAGCAGTACTCTGGGCAACTGTGCCGCCACCACCGGTAAATCAGAATCCGGCCACAATCTATGATACCAAATATGGAACATTTACCGTTGAGGATTGTCATAAATGCCATGGGGCAGATCCGGGACTGGTTACGCTGCACCACAACCTGATCAATACCACGGTCCCTGCCGTGAGCTGTTACAATGCTTCGGGAACCACACCAACAACTCTGGCAACCGGTTGCCATATCCTGGTCCCTGCCGCAAGCGGTGGTTACACCTTCCAGGATTTCCGCAATTGCCTCAATTGTCATACCGGTCAGTCACCGCACCACATGTCTACTTATGCCGCTACCCAGGATTGTGTGCATTGCCACGGAAATGTCATTGACAATCCAACAGATGGTCATTACATCCCTACCTATGTAATTAATACAGATTCCACAAAGGGTGGAGTAACACCGGCTCCCAGCGGACGGTCGGTACCCGATCCGGCAAATCCGGGCACAACCATCATCGTTCAGGGTTGCGCAGCCTGCCATCAGGCAGATCTTGCGGCTACCCCGTCAATCTATAGCAACGCTGAGTTACATCACGGTACCAACATCGGCAGCTTCCTCCAGCCTGGTGGAGTCGGTCAGTGTAGTTGGTGTCATGACGTCCATAACAGCATCCGGGGTTGTGAGCAATGTCACGGCGTCAAATCGCTTCATAACATCCAGTTCGACACACCAAATGCAAATAATCTGGGCACTATCGCTCCTGGCAATGAAACCGCAGGCTATGGTCATATAGGCGATAACTGGGATTGCGTCGGGTGCCACTCCTCGTGGACCGGCTCCTCCACCAATGACACCGGAGCAACCGCACCTAGCATCAACAACCTTAGCACTTCGGTTGTTACTGCCGGCATCGGGTCCGAGCTAATCATAAATGGTGGTAGCTTCACAAACACCGATGCCTTAGGTGTTACCAGCTATACACCGGTTGTAACCCTGGTGAATGGTTCAAATACCATTACACTCACACCGTTTTCATACACCAACAGTGAGATCAAGGTGCTTTTGCCGGCTCTCCAGCAGGGTATTTATGAGCTTCGCGTAGATAAGAGCGGAACGATAAGCAACCTGAAAAAATTAATCGTTGCACCTCGTTTGGAGGTCAAGACCGCAATGCTTTCCGGGACTACGATGACTATTACCGGTGTAGGTTTTGGAACACCTCCAACGGCAAAAACAAAAGCGCTTATTGGCGTATTTGTTGATACCGCCCCAGCAAGAACCATCTCCTGGAGCGATACCAAAATTGTTGCAACCAGCGCAGCCTTTGCTGCCGGTAAAACGGTAACGGTCAAGACTCTCTTTGGTCCTGTCAACAGCACTATTTTCGCTGTAACAAAGAAAGTCAGATAGTATCTACCCGGAGCACAGGTTAGAAACCAGTGAGCTGAAAGGTTATGGGAGTGTCAATGACGCTCCCATAACCTTATCTTCCGTTAATACAGATTCTCATGGTACCAGAGAGGTCTTTACAATGGTATGTCGCGTTTTCCTGATTGCAGTATGTATTCTGTTTAATCTGGCTTCCCTTGCCCAGGCAGGGGAACAAAAGGTTATTATCGGATTTCGTCACCCCTCCGGGCTTGCAGAAAACGAGAAGCACAACAAGGTTTATCGTGCAGGGGGAAGAATAAGACGTACCCATTTGTCTATCAATGCCATCACGGCCCAGCTTCCCGAGGAAGCGATCGCGGGTCTGAAAAATGATCCTCATATAGCTTATGTTGAGGTTGATCGACTTATAACCGTTGTTGAACCTCCCCAGATTCAAACCGCATCTCCTCAGGAATATGCTGACTCCTGGGGGGTGCTGCATATAGGTGCCGA
>JBGSQD010000014.1:0-13409 GCA_041738275.1 Geobacterales bacterium | reverse complement strand
GGATGATTTTCTCTCTGATCTGGGGAAAATTGGAACAGCCGGGCAGGAGGAAGCTCCTGAGTATACCATGGAATCTATGGGTCAACCTGTAGAAGAGCCGCTTAAGCATGAATCTTCTGCCGACGAGTTGGCACGGCTATTGGTTGAGTCAGCCAGCTGGAACAATTTCCCGGATTTGCCGGATTTAGATTCACAATCATCGCTGCCCATCAAACCGGAAGTTCCGGCAGTGGCGCTTGAAGCCAAGACAAAGAAAAAGAATCCCAGGCCGGCAAAAACTCAGATACAAAAATCAACTCCGGAGTCGGTCTTGCCCGAAGCCCCTCCATTGCCTGGGGCGCAAACTGCCATTTTGGAAGCGGTTCCAGAGCCAAAGCCCGGAAATACTGAACGACCTGTTTCACTTGAACCCCTGGTTGAGATTCCCGCCGCACCGATCCCTGATACTTCTGAGGTCACGCCGCGAGCTGAAGGTGTGGATATGCCTGCCGTCCCGCCATCACCTGCGGATTTTCGTGTAATTCCGGCATCCCGGGAGATTCAAGAACAGATTCCCGAAGATCTTCTGTTGGCCTTTGAAGAAAATTATCATACTCAGGATAGTACCAGGAAGCGGTTGTCCATAGTTGTTGTCGTGATCATTGTGCTGGCTGCTGCGGGATGGGGGTTGATAAAGCAGAATCCCGATCTGCTATCATTTTCGACAAAGATGAAGACCGCTCCGGCAACCCCGGCCCTTGAGTCCGGCAAGCCGATTGCCGAACCTGTCGGCAAGCAGGCAACGGCGCTCCAAAAGCCGGTCTCCACTGCGAGAAAGCCTGTTGTTGCCGTAACTTCAGCGTTGCCTTCTTTCATGTCATCAGCTACTCGGGACCCTTCTTTTGTCGCGCAGGAACCGGGGTGGGAGCGCTATGTCGGCAAGATCTACGAATATCGCATCTTCCGGTCTGATGGGAATATTAAGGTCTATCAGGTTCTGGCCGGTATTGGCACGCAAACGGTTAACGATACTTTTCTTGTTACAGTGCTTAAAGAAGTCGTTGGCAACGCTGATTATTCTGTGAATTCCCGTGAACGGAAACAGGGCTATCTCATCCAGCGTGGCAGAGTCGGTCAGAAAGCTGATCTGCTGATTTACCGGTCAAAAAAATCAGCGGGGATACGTGCGTTTGTTGTATCCCTTAATTAAGTAATATTAGATACCTTCATCCGGAGTAATTAATTACTTGTGCAGCGGTAACTACCTGAAACGCGGAGATACAATGTCTTTTTATATCGGCTATCGCCGAACTCTGGTGACATATGGTACGGTAGTGGCTATGTTCTGTGCTGTGGCCGTGCATGCAGCGATGGACCCGCGATTTGAACTTGATATGAAGGCACTTGATGGTTCCGGGGCACCGTTGAAGTCCTCCGCAAAAAGTGAAAAGCGTCCCGCCAAGGCCCGCGCCGGCAAGCTTGTTGAAGGCGGCGCCAGTCGTGGCGCGATCTACGTTGTCAAGCAGGGTGATCACCTGTTCAAGATCCTTATGCGTGATTACGGCCTTAGCAACAACGAAGCAGAGGCATTTATTGAAGAAATCCGACGGGAAAACAATATATACGATATCAGACGTCTCAAAGTCGGGCAGAAGATCGTTATCCCCCCGGTTCGCCGCAAGGGCGATGGAGCGCTCAAACTTTCCAAAACAATAAAGGGTGTTTCTGATTCGGCCACACCTGCAGATTATTACCCGGTTGCAGCTGGCCAGCCCTTTATGCTCGAATCGCCGGTTGCTGCACCCGATAGCTATCAGGGTACCGCTTCGGAGGTCAAGGAAGTCTGGGAAAAGATGATTCCATCCAGGGGAAAGCCGCAAAAGCCGCTTAAACTGCAATCATCAACCTTTTCTCTGACCCTCGACCCGCAGCGTTATCCTGTCTTTGCAGCCATGGATGGCGGCACGATTCTATTGGATCAGAATGCTGCTCTTCCGCCACTGGTTAAATCCCTGATTGAAGAAAAAGACCATACAATACGTATTGTCTCGGAATCCCCCGCAGATGGCAGGCGTTTTCTGTCTGCCATGCTCGGCGCAGCAGGTTTCTATTCTGTTGAAGAAGACTTCAGTATGGAGTTCGGAGCTGATCCAAAATTGGTGGTCCGATCGGATTTCAAGGTTGAAAAAACGCCGGAAAGTCTTATCAAGCAGGACCTTGTCCTCTTGAATAGCGGCAAGACCTCGCTTCCGCATTCCCTGGGCGATTTTCTGAAAAAGGAAGGTTTTACCGTCTACGAACCATTTGCATCCTTGAAGCCTTTAATTATTCGTACTCCTTCACGGCAGATACACCAGATTACCGCCAAGGGACAATCCGGGATTCTGGACGCCATCCTCAAGTCTCTGGCGGTGTCATATCAAACTGACCGTCATGTTGACGTTTTTGCCGCAGACAACAATGGCATTTCCCTGTCAGTCAAGGCGGAACGTTTTTTTGAACGGGACGGCCAACGGTTTGTGGTCACCAGTTTCGATGGCGACCCGGTTATCTATACTCTGTTCAGGATTCTGGAAACCAAGGGGTATCGGGTGGTTATTCTTGAAGCCAAGGATGATTTTCGCAATATTTCCGAGAAGATCCTTTCGCGTCTGCGCATTCAGGGCGGCTATGCGCAGCATAAGCTCTGGCCGGATGACAACTCTAACTACTCTCTGCAGATGTCCGGATTCAACCTGGAGGGCGAAGGTATCCCGGGTGGCTCAATGTTCCTGACAAATCTCCCGCTTGACCCGATTGTTCGCGATCTGCTCACGGAAAATGGATATAACATCCATGTAAAGTGAAAGAAATTGTAACTTTTTAGCGTAACGGGATACTTATGGCAGTCAAAAGAGTTGGAGAGCTTTTAGTTGAACAGGAGTTGATCACCACGGAACAGCTTGGTGAAGCACTCGAATTACAGAAGGTCTTTCCAGATCAAGCAATTGGCCAGCTTCTCTGTAAGCTGGGGTTCATCAAGGAAAGTGATCTCAGTCTTGTGCTGGATCAAAAGAACAAACGCCGCAAGCTTTCCGATATACTGTTGAAGAGTGGGCTGGTTGATCTACAAAAGATTTCTCATGCCCGGGAAATCAGCAAGCAGAGCGATATTACCTTCGACAAGGCCCTTCTCAAGCTTCGATATGTTGACGAAGATCAACTGGCAAAGGCTGTTGCCAGTCAGTACGACCTTCCCTATGTGAAGATTAATGCCAATGATCTTGATGTCTCCTTGTCTCGCTATATCAGTGCGGTTTATGCCCAGAAACAGCGCATCGCACCGATCTCCAAGCTGGGCAATACCCTTACCCTGGCTGTTGCGCACCCCCTGAAACATCACGATATCAGAGAGCTGGAAGATAGCATCCGGCTCAAAATCATCTCTGCGATTGCCACTGAATCCGATGTCAACAAGGTACTCAAGCGGCTTTATAATGTCGATGTGTCCAATGCAACCAGCGCCCACGACGAAGTTAATCTGGATATCGTTCCTGACAGCATTGTCGATCTGCTCAGCAAAACCTCCGGATCAGATGAACCAGAGGTCGAGGAGGAGACTAAAAAGGTTACCGAGAAGGACAGTGTAATCGTCAAGCTGGTTAACAAGATCATATACGATGCCTATCTTGGCAAGGCCTCCGATATTCATATCGAACCCTACCCCGGGAAGAGAGACGTGGTCGTCCGCACGAGGATTGATGGCCAATGTTCTATTTATCAGAAGATTCCTTACAAGTATAAATTCGCCATACCTTCCCGCATCAAGATCATGGCTGATCTTGACATTGCCGAGAGGCGCAAGCCGCAGGACGGCAAGATTGATTTCAAAAAATTCGGCCCGCTGGATACGGAGCTGCGTGTCGCGACCATGC
Source organism: Geobacterales bacterium (assembly GCA_041738275.1). Taxonomy (GTDB): domain Bacteria; phylum Desulfobacterota; class Desulfuromonadia; order Geobacterales; family Pseudopelobacteraceae; genus JACPFJ01. The sequence continues at coordinate 9,516 of JBGSQD010000014.1, read as the reverse complement.
CTACCGTTGGTGGTCTGGAGGACGTGGTTATCAGGGTGCTGGCAGGTGGTGAGCCGATGGCCTTCAAGGAACTTGGTCTTACTGAGCGGAACATGCGTGTCTTTCAGGATGCCATCAGCAGTCCCCACGGCCTTATTCTTGTTGTCGGACCAACTGGTTCAGGAAAAACAACGACTCTTCACTCCGGCCTCGCCATGATCAATACCCCGAACAGAAAGATATGGACGGCCGAGGATCCGGTAGAGATTACCCAGCCTGGTCTGCGACAGGTACAGATTAATCCGCGCATAGGTTTTACTTTTGCTTCGGCGCTGCGCTCCTTCCTCCGTCTTGACCCGGACGTGATCATGGTTGGTGAGATGCGCGACGAGGAGACCGCCACCACAGCGGTGGAGGCATCACTTACCGGACACCTGGTCTTTTCAACGCTGCACACCAATTCATCGACTGAAACGGTTACAAGGCTATTGGAAATGGGTCTGGACCCCTACAGTTTTTCCGATTCACTGCTCTGTATCCTGGCACAGCGACTGGCACGGCGTTTGTGCAAGGAATGCAAGGAGAGCTACCACCCAAGTGAAGAAGAAATAGACGAGATCATCGAAGAGTATGGCTCCGAAGAATTTGCATTTACCGGGCTTGGCAGGGCGGATTTGACCATGTTCAGGGGGGTGGGATGCGACCGGTGTGGTGGCAGCGGCTACCGGGGGCGGCTGGGTATTCATGAAGTGCTGGAATGTACCCCGAAGATGAAGGGGCTCATCAAGCGCCGTTCGGACACGGACACTGTTCGTGAACAGGCAGCGCTGGACAACATGACTACCCTTAAGCAGGATGGCATTCTCAAGGTGTTTCAAGGACTGACGGATATCCATGAAGTGAGAAGGGTCTGCATCAAGTAGGAACGCTCGCTGTGAAAAAATGCTTGCAATTACCAGCCTGGCATGGTAATAAACGTAAAATTTATGTTCACCTCAAAGTGAGCTCGCAAAGCTCACTTTTTTTATTTCTAAAAAGAGTTTATGGCACTTCACAAAGACGACATATGCGGACGTGTTACCGCCATTGCCCAGCCGATCCTGGAATCGCTTCGGATTGAGCTGGTTGATATTGAATACAGGCGCTGCGGCAAAGAATTGATACTATGCCTCTTTATAGACAAAGAGGGGGGTGTAACTATTGATGATTGCGCTGAAGTCAGTCGCGAGTTGTCGGCGATTATCGATATTGAAGACTTTATTTCAGGCAACTATAGTCTGGAGGTCTCATCGCCAGGTCTTGACCGGCCACTCAAAAAAAATTCGGATTATGAAAAATTTGCAGGTCGTCTGGTCAAGATAAAAACCTATGAGCCGTTTCAGGATGAAACCGGAAACCGGCGCAAGACCTTTTTGGGGCATTTGGTCGGCCTTAAGGATGGTCTTGTTGTTGTGAAACTCACTGAAGGTCAGACTGCGTCAATACCGTTGGAGCGAGTTGCCAAGGCAAACCTGGAGTTTGAATTTTAGTAAGTTGGAAGTGGTTTTCTGCGCTGCTCTGGCAGAATGCAGTTTCGCTGACGCACTTATCCTGTCTTTCAGGGTTGGCGGATTTTAAAGAGCATTAGCCTCTTTTGTTATTCGCTGGGAATGTGTTGATCTGATTTAATATAAATCAGCAAGGAGAAGCAATCGTGGATACGAACATAAGCATCAAACATGCCATTGACCAAATCGTCAAGGAGAAGGGGATCGAGCGGCAGGTGGTTCTGGAGGCCATGGAGCAGGCGGTTTTGACTGCGGCCAATAAGAAGTACCGCAACACTCGCGATCTTGAGGCCCGCTATAACCCGGATTCGGGTGAGGTAGAACTGTTCGAATTCGTCACCGTAGTGGATGAGGTAATGGATTCCTACAAAGAGATCGACCTGGAAGAAGCTCGAGAGATCGACCCTGACGTGGAGATCGGTGACTCGCTGGGAGAAAAGCTGGATGCCAGCGGTTTCAGCCGCATTGCCGCGCAGACCGCCAAGCAGGTTATTATTCAGAAGGTACGCGAGGCAGAACGGGAGACGATCTTCAATGAATACAGCGATCGTCAGTGGGAAATCATCACGGGTATGGTGCGTCGCTTTGAAAAAGGTGATCTGCTGGTGGATCTGGGCAGGGCCGAAGCAGTGCTTCCCTCCAAGGAACAGATGCCTCGTGAGGTTTACCGTCCCGGTGACCGTATCAGGGCCATAATAACAGATATACGCATGACAACCAAAGGTCCTCAGATCATTCTTTCCAGGACACATCCCAGTATGCTGGCCAAGTTGTTTGAAGCCGAGGTTCCGGAGATTGCCGAAGGTATTGTGGAAATCAACGCCATAGTGCGTGACCCAGGCAGCCGCGCCAAAGTGGCGGTCTCATCCAACGATTCCGATGTCGATCCAGTGGGTGCCTGCGTTGGTATGCGCGGCGCACGGGTCCAGAATGTGGTTTCCGAACTGCGCGGCGAAAAGATCGATATCATTCCGTGGTCGGAAGATATTGCCCGCTTTGCCTGCAACTCCCTGTCGCCGGCCCAGGTTTCCAAGGTGTTTGTGGATGAGGACAACCGAACCCTGGAGGTTGTGGTAGCCGATGACCAGCTTTCCCTGGCCATTGGCAAGCGCGGTCAGAACGTCAGTCTGGCGGCACGCCTGACCGGCTGCCGCATCGACATCAAGAGCGAATCCAAGGCTGCTGAGGCCGAGCTGCAGGAGTACGCCTCCTTTGACGGTACCCAGGGGGAAGAGAACGAGACAACTGAGGCAGAAGCCGACATTGAGTCTCCTGTTGAGGCTGGTGTTGATGCTGAAACCGTTGCTGAGGTTGTTGCGGAAAAGACAGAGGAGTAGCACGGAAATATGACGCGGCAGGTTCAACATGAAGCGCCGCAACGGAGTTGTCTCGGTTGTCGCGAGTCACGCGATAAGGGGCAACTGCTCCGTTTTGTCCTCTCTCCGCAAAATGAAGTGTTTCCGGATCTTGATGCAAAACTGCCTGGCAGGGGAGCATACACCTGCCTCAGTTCTGCATGCCTGGCCACTGCTATCCGTCAGCGCCAGTTCAGCCGCGCTTTCAAGAGTGAAGTGTTGATACCCTCAGCTGATGAGTTTGTCGCACTGACAGCACATCTGTTGCGGGAACGGATACTGGGCTTTCTCGGGTTGGCCAATAAGTCAGGAAAGATCATTTCCGGCGGTTCACTGGTCAGTGATGCAATCCGCAGTGGCAATAAGCCTGGCTTGGTTCTGGTGGCAACGGATGTCTCCGAGGCTATTGGCAAGCGTATTGAAACGCTTGCCGGTTTTAACCGCATACCGTGTGTATGCGTCATGACGAAAGATGATTTTGGCGCCATACTTGGTAAAGCGCCCCGCAGCGCGGTTGCGGTGAGGTCTGGCGGTTTTGTTAAACAACTTGTCAGTGTAATTGAGCGATACAGAAACTTCCTGGGGGAGGTGTAGGTCCTATGAGTAAAATACGTGTGAGTAACCTGGCTGAACGGCTGGGGCTTGAGACCCGAGAGGTCCTAACCCGCCTTAAGGATATCGGTGTTGATGCCAAAACAGCTACCTCTCTGGTTGAGGAAGATGTCATAAATAAATTGACGCCACCCCAACCCAAGGAAGGAAGTCCTGATGAAGTCAGGGTAACCACCACGATCATCCGTCGCCGGGCAAAGGTTGTAGTCGCTCCGGCCGAGGAAGAGGTTCCGGTAATTCAGGACGTGCCGCGTGTTGAACCGTCGGTGGAACCGATACCTGTCGTTTCAGCCGTGTCTGAAGAGCCGCCTGTTGTTGAAGAAGTCAGCAAGGCTGTTTTACCGGTAGAGCCCGCGCCAGCCGAGAAGCCGGTGGTGGTACCTCCCGAGCAGGTGAAACTTGGGCCAAATCAGGCTCGTATTCTGGGCCGCATGGAGATTCCGGGCGTCACCAGCAGGCCGAACCGCGTGGTACCGAAAGATGCCCCTGCTGCCCCATCTCGTTCCGCCCCGCCGCGAACTACTGCTCCTCCACGACCGGCTGACGCCGGTCAGAAAAGGCCTGCTCCTGCTCCTGCCGCTGCTGGTGCTCCCGAGCCGGATCGCTCCCGCATGAAACAGGTGCAAATTGCACCGGCATCACCCCCTGGTGGAGATGATCGTCGTAAACCAGGCGCCAAGGGACCTGGTGGGTATGTTGATGCTGTCAAGGGCGGGAAAAAGGGTGCGCCACCGGCCAAGAAAAAAGAACAGCCACGGAAAAACGATGTAATTGAAAAAAGAGAGCGGATTTTTGATCCGGTATATAAAGGTTCCAAGAAAAAGGGCGGCCGGGAGCGTTCGGTTGAAACACGCAAGACCGAGATAACGATTCCCAAGGCGATCAAGCGCATCATCAGAATTTCCGAAAGCATCAGTGTTGGTGAACTTGCCAAACGCATGGGCATCAAGGCCAACGACCTGATCAAATCACTGATGAAGATGGGCATGATGGTTACCATCAATCATCCGCTTGATTTTGATACTGCTGTGATCCTTTCGTCCGAATATGGTTATGAGGTTGAAAACGTGGCGGTCGATCTGGACGAGATCCTGGAATCTGCGCCGGATGCACCGGAAACACTGCTGAAAAGATCACCGGTGGTTACCATCATGGGGCATGTTGACCATGGTAAGACCTCACTCCTGGACGCAATTCGCGAAGCTAATGTCATCGCTGGCGAAGCCGGCGGCATCACTCAGCATATCGGTGCCTACGATGTGGAGCTGAATGGCCGCAAGATAACCTTCCTCGATACCCCCGGCCATGAGGCATTTACCGCAATGCGTGCCCGTGGCGCCAAGGTCACCGATATTGTTATTCTGGTTGTGGCTGCTGATGACGGAGTCATGCCGCAGACCCGCGAGGCCATCAATCATTCCAAGGCCGCCGGCGTACCAATCATCGTGGCCGTCAACAAGATTGATAAACCTGATGCCAGACCTGATCAGGTCAAACGGGAACTTATGGAGCATGGACTCGTCTCGTCAGAATGGGGCGGAGACACTACCATGGTCGAGGTTTCGGCCAAAAAACGCCTCAACCTGGAAGAACTGCTGGAAATGGTGCTCCTGCAGGCCGACATGATGGAGTTGACGGCCAATCCCGACAAACAGGCCAAGGGAACAGTTGTAGAAGCCAGACTGGATAAAGGCCGCGGCCCTGTTGCCACGGTTCTGGTTCAGGAAGGAACACTGAAAAATGGCGACTACTGCGTGGTTGGTATCCACTCCGGTCGTGTCAGGGCCATGCAGAACGATCGCGGCGAGAAGGTTCTCGAGGCGGGCCCCTCCATGCCGGTAGAGTTGGTCGGTCTCTCGGGCGTGCCGGATGCCGGGGATGTTTTTGTGGCCATGAAGGATGAAAAACAGGCCAAGGAAATCGCCACCCTGCGTCAGATCAAGCAGCGCGAGGTTGAACTGTCCAAACACACCAAATTATCTCTTGAGGACCTTTATAAACGTATCCAGAGCGGTGAGGTCAAAGACCTTAATGTTATCGTCAAGGGTGATGTGCAGGGCTCGGTTGAAGCGGTGGGCGAATCGTTGCGCAAGCTCTCTACCGATGCAGTACGGCTAAATGTTCTCCATTTGGCTGTTGGTGCGATCACTGAGACAGATGTCAATTTGGCGGCAGCATCCAATGCCATCATCATCGGTTTTAACGTTCGTCCCGAGGTCAAGGCTCAGGGGCTTGCGGAGAAGGAAGGCGTTGATATTCGCCTTTACAGCATAATATACGATGCAGTCGAGGATGTGCGGAAGGCGATGGAAGGCCTGCTGGAGCCGACCTTGAAAGAAAAGTACCTGGGTCGTGCTGAAATCCGCGAGGTATTCTCGGTCCCCAAGGTAGGCAATGTGGCCGGCAGTTATATTCAGGACGGCAAGATGCTGCGCAATGCTCAAGTACGATTGCTGCGTGACAATGTTGTGGTCTACGAAGGCAAACTGTCCTCGTTGCGCCGTATCAAGGATGATGTCAAAGAGGTTGCCAACGGTTATGAGTGCGGTATTGGCCTGGAAAACTACAACGATATCAAGGTCGGCGATATCATAGAAGCGTTCGAAATTGAGAAGATTGCCACAAAACTTTAAATAGCAGGGAAGGGGGCAAAGGTTTAAAACATGACCTGGCCCTTCCCCTTGGATTTATTATGAGCAAGCGTTCCGAAAAAATTGCCGAAACTATTCACGAAACGGTTTCATCGATTCTCAGCAGGGGACTCAATGATCCTCGTATCGGTTTCGTCACCATCATAGCAGTCGAGGCTACCGATGATCTGAGTCTGGCTCGTATCTTTTTCACGGTTATCGGAGACGATGAAGCCAAAAAGAACAGCGAGATCGGCTTGAACAGCGCCAAGGGATTTATCCGTAAGGAACTGGGGCGTGTCCTGACTATCCGCCATCTTCCCGAGATTGTCTTCAAATACGACCATTCGCAGGATTACGGTAACCGGATCGATTCTATCCTTAAGGAGATCAGCTCAGGGCATGACGGAGACGATTCAGAGCATAGTTAATGAAATACGCAGCAACAACTCCTTTCTGCTGACCTCCCATGAGGGGCCGGATGGCGATGCCGTTGGCTCAACATTGGCTTTGGCCTCTTTTCTCCGGAAAATCGGCAAGGACGTGTGTGTTCATTTTAGAGATCCCGTGCCGGAGTTGTATGCCTTTCTGCCGGGTACCGAGACCGTCCAGTACCAGATACCTGATCGGGATTTCGACATTGCCTTTGTTCTCGATATTGGCGAACTGCGTCGGGCAGGTGAACAATTCTGCAGGTTCACACGGATTAATAAACTTATCAATCTGGACCACCATCTCGGTTGCGAGCAGTTCGGTGCCTATAATCTTATCGATCCCGCTGCTGCGTCTACAGGTGTCCTGGTACATCGTATAGCCAGCGAGTTCGGCTATTGTTTTGACATCGATACGGCTCTTTGTCTCTATGTTTCCATAATCACCGACACCGGCTCGTTCCGTTACTCAAATTCCAACCGCGAGGCATTCACTATTGCCGGCGAAATGATAGAGTGCGGTATTAATGCCTGGGACGTAGCCGAACAGATTTACGAAAACCAGCCCCTGAAGCGTCTTAAACTCTTGGCACTTGCCATTAACACCCTTGAGGTCATCAAAAACGGGCAGGCTGCTTCGCTGGCCGTTACGCTTGACATGTACGTAAAATCAGGTGCCGATGCAGAATTAACAGACGGATTTGTTAATTACCCTCGCTCGATCAGAGGGGTTGAGGTTGCCATCTTCTTCCGGCAGACGGATGAAGCAAGATACAAGGTCGGGTTCCGCTCCAAAGGGAAGGTTAATGTGGCCGAGTTTGCGGCTGGTCTCGGTGGCGGCGGCCATCATAACGCTGCCGGTTGTACCATAGATGGCACACTGGCTGATGTTAAGGCCAAGGTTTACAGTATTGTGGAATCTTTGGATTGCAACTGAGTTTTTATCAAAATCAATCAGCGAAAATATTGCTGATAGCTTGTATTTGGGTGTTTTATTGGTCAAGGCTCAATTTCCTCCGTATTATCATCCCGCAACCACACAGTCATCCTGAATGTCCTCAGCAATGAATGGTTTTATCATTATCGACAAACCTGCAGGCATCACTTCCCATGATGTGGTTAGCCGTGTGCGCCGGATACTCGGGACCAAAAAGGTCGGTCACACCGGGACCCTGGACCCCTTTGCCACAGGAGTGCTGCCGGTTGCGGTCAACGACGGGACCAAGGCGATTCCTTTTCTGGACGAAGGATTCAAATGCTACGAAGCGCTGATGCGTCTTGGTGTGGTAACCGACACTCTTGATATGACCGGAAAGGTGCTGCGTGAAGCGGACTTCTCAGAGTTTGACAGGAGTTCGCTGGAGATGGCCATGACACGCTTCACTGGCGTCAGCAGTCAGGTTCCTCCCATGTTTTCTGCAATAAAACGCGATGGTCAGCCGCTTTATAAGCTGGCTCGGCAAGGGCAGGATGTTGAAAGGGCAGCTCGCCGGATTGAAATCAGGTCGCTAGAGCTGCTGTCATTTGCACCGCCATTTGTTGAATTGAGGGTCTGCTGTTCGCGGGGCACCTACATCCGTTCCCTGGCAGACGATATTGGTGCTGATCTTGGTTGTGGTGCTGCCCTGCAGGAATTGCGCAGAACCGCAAGTGGTCCTTTTGAGATATCCGCCGCACTCTCGCTCGAAGCCCTGGAGGCTGCCGTCAGTGGAACAGCAATGGCGGATCTGTTCCTGTCTCCATATGCGGCTCTCAATCACCTGGTGGACATCCCATTGACAGATACCGGTCTGTTTAAAGTCAAACGAGGTATTTCGCCTTCCTGGGCGGATACCGCCATGCCCATGCCTCTAGATTGTCATGAGCCAGTACTGGCAAGGCTTTCCTGTGAAAAAACATTGATCGCAGTCGCGCAGCTTATGCCGGTTATGGATAATCCAGCCCGTATCATTCTGAAGCGTGTCTTCGTCTGAGTTAGTACTTTACATGTCGGTAGCGGTATGGTATTAATTTAAGCTTACAGCAGAACAGTATACTATGAACACTATGCTGCAAAAGCGTACATAAAAGGAGGTGTTAGCAGTGCTGGCAACCGAAAAGAAACAGGAAATCATCAATTCGTTCAAAAAACATGACAGTGACACAGGTTCTCCCGAGGTGCAGATCGCAATCCTCACCGAGCGGATTACCTATTTGACCGAGCACTTCAAGATCCACAAAAAAGATCATCACAGCCGTAGAGGGCTTCTGAAGCTCGTCGGCCAGAGGCGTCGGCTTCTGGATTACCTCAAAGGCAAAGAGCTGGACAGGTACAAGAAGGTGATCGAGCGACTCGGCATACGCAGGTAATGGAGGGCAGTATACCTGTTATATGACGGGTATATTGCCTTCACCATTTTCGTATGCTCGTTTTTCAAAGAGGGCTTTTATAGCCCTTTTTATTTTTGTTGGGGACGTGGGTAGAGTCTCTCCGGCATGATGATGAATACAGGAACCCCGCCGGTTTTTTGGCGAAGATTCCTGGATTGATCGCCATGATTGAGAGGTTGTAGCGACGGCCCCAACGCAACAGACAACAGGAGAACTTATGGAACACGTTGTAGATGTTGAGTTTGGTGGCAAGACAGTAACCATCGCCACCGGCAAGATGGCCAAACAGGCCAACGGTGCGGTAATGGTGAGAAGCGGCGATACGATGGTGCTGGTGACAGCAGTGGCTCAGAAAGAGGCCAAAGAAGGTCAGGATTTCTTCCCCCTGACGGTCAATTACACGGAGAAGGCCTATGCCGGCGGCAAAATTCCCGGCAGCTTTTTTAAACGGGAGGCTCGCCCATCAGATCCCGAAACCCTTACCTGCCGTCTGATCGATCGCCCTATCCGCCCGCTCTTCCCGGAAAATTTCCTCAACGACACACAGATCATGGCAACAGTGGTATCCGCCGATAAGGATCACGATCCACGT
>JBGSQD010000259.1:0-6329 GCA_041738275.1 Geobacterales bacterium | reverse complement strand
ATTCCAATTCAGCTGCCCATGCCTCTATTTTCAGCATATCTCCCATCAGGGCCAATTCATGCAATTCTTCTATTTCTTCAGCTGCGGGAAGCACGAAGGTATCATCAGGTTCCCCGGATCTCGGGATGCTTTCCGTTACTGATATTTCATTGATTTCCGTCTGCCATTCGATTCCAAGCTGCATCCTGATCTTCTCCAACAGCAGATCAATGCGGATCGGCTTCAGTACAAAGTCGTCGCATATGGCTATGAATGCTTCCTTGTGGGCATTGTCGGTGGCAGTGGCCGAAGCGCCGATGATCCTGGTATTCGACAGGTCCATGTTGTGCCGCATGAGCGTGGCTGCTTCCAGTCCATCCATTTCCGGCATCACCAGGTCCAGCAGCACAAGGTCAGGTCGTTGCACCTTGGCCCTAAACACCGCCTCCTGACCGTTCTGCGCCGTATCAATCTCAAATCCCAAAGGTTCCAGCAGCGAAACCAGCATCGAGGTATTGCCGATGGTATCGTCAACCACCAGTACTCTTTTCCGATCTCCCTCATAGCCGACGATGCGATAATCCATCTTCTCAGGGGAGGCATCGCTATCCATCAATGTCGGCAGAGCCACCTCAATCCAAAATGTACTGCCTTTGCCTGGAACGCTCTCCACACCAATTCTTCCCTGCATCATCTCCAGCAGGCGTTTCGAGATGTTCAGGCCCAAGCCGGTCCCTTCACGGACCTGTTTGTCGCTCACCAGCTGGGTAAACGGTTCAAAGATCATCTCCAGCTTGTCCGAGGGGATGCCGACCCCCGTATCCACAACATCGCAGCGGAATATGCCGGCGCCTGCCAGACCATAGCTTACGCGCAAGGTAACTCCGCCACGGCGCGTGTTGTTGACGGCGTTGCTCAACAGGTTCAGCAGGATCTGTTTGAGCTTTCGTTCATCCCCACGCACATACAACGGCAGGGTGGTTTCGGTTTCATACTGAAACAGAAGCTCCTTTTCCTCTGCGCGCAATTTGGTCAGGCTAAGAACCTGGCGCAAAAGGGCAGGGAGGTCAAATGCAATATCCTCGATCTCCATCTTGCACGCCTCGATCTTGCCAACATCCAGGATGTCGTTGATAAGCGTGAGCAGGTGCTCGCCGCTGCTGCGCATGATTTCCAGGTGCTGCCTTTGGGTCTCCGTCAGATTGGTCTGGTGTTTCAGTATCTGTGTATAGCCCAGAATGGCATTGAGCGGTGTTCGTAATTCATGGCTCATGCTGGAGATAAAATCGCTTTTGGCGCGATTTGCCGATTCTGCCTGATCCTTGGCGATGGATAAAGCTGTTGTTCGCTCAACGACCAGATCTTCGAGATGATCACGGTACTTTATCAGCTCTACTTCGGCAGCCTCGCGCGCATCGATCTGCATTTCCAGCTCCTGAACATTCTCCTGAAGCTCATTCTGGGTTGTCTCAAGCTCCACAACGTTTTCCTGGAGTTCATTCTGTGTTATCTCCAGTTCCAGTACGTTTTCCTGCAGCGCTTCTTCCCTGTCCTTGATGGCAAGACTCATCCTGTTGAATTCAGAGGAGAGCCGCCCGATTTCGCTTTTGGGTGAAATTACCGTGACTTCGGAATGTCCCCCCTTCCGCACCTCTTTGACCGCATTGATCAGGGCATACAGAGGGCGCGTTGCCAGCGTTACGAACATGTAGAGCAGCAGAGTGCCGGCAGTGGAGAAGACAACCAACAGTATGGCGCCTCGTACCATGATATTGTTTATGGACTCGCTCATTACCTCCTTTGAAAGTCCGATGCGCACCCAGCCGATATGCTCGTTGATAGCCGGTGCTGTGCTGGAATCTTCCAGCAGGAAGAGACCCTCCTGGGCCCTTACGGTAACTACCGGTACAATGAATTCAAAAACATTGTCATGTTCCGAAAAACTGATTGCCATGCCGGGATTTAATGCCTGAGATGCTGCCTTCGGAACTTTTTTGCCTTCATGGATCAATATTTCGAAGCCCTTATCAAGGAACGAGACAAATGCAACGTCTTTTATTGCCATCACCGAGAGGGCGGAGCTTTTAAGCTGTTCAAGGTTCTCGGAGAGTACTGGCAGCTCCGCATTCCTGGCAGCTATGGTGGCGATAGTCTCGCCCTTTTTTATTATCTCATTCCGCAGTATTTTTCTTTCGGTGTAGATCGACTCAACGGTATATACCGTCGAGATGATGACAATCATGGGGATCAGGAACAAAACCGCCTGCCCTCTGAAGGTCAGGGGGGTCATCGCTTTCAAACGGTCAAGGACCTTTTTTCTCAAGGTTATTGGCGGCAAATTGTCGTTGTTCAGGTTTGCGCTTGTCATGTTCTGGTTCGGTCTCACTGATAGATTTTTTTGGCCTTCCTCAACATCTCGTCCGGTATCTCAATACCCATCTTGTGCGCTGTTTTGCTGTTAATATACAGGTTGTATCTTTTGGGAGCAGAAGCCGGTATCTCTCCGGCATCGACACCATTTAGAATGGTCTGCACCTTTTCACCGATCTGGTTGCTTATTGCCTTGGTGTCGAACACGAGAGCAAAAAGTGATCCCTGCTTTACACTCGCTTCCGAGATGCCGAGCAGCGGTATATTTTTTCTGAAAGAGAACAGGTAGAGATTTGACATGGCTGAACTGGTCAGCAGATTGGCATCCGGAAGCAGCAACAGCGCCCTGGTATCTCCGAGCCGATTGACGGTGTTGACCAGATCGGATGAACTTGCGACATTATATGCTGAAACCTGGGGATAATCGTCACCATGCAGGCTCTTCATCATTTTCTGACTCCCCAAAACCGAAATCCTGTTGAGCCCAGGAAGATATTTCCTGACCGTAGCGATATATTCGTTGACCGGAGGGGACATGTATACCCCGGTGACGTTCGGCCTGCTGTAATTTGGCGGTATGATTACAAGACCATAGACTACGGATATTGCCGGTGAAAGACGCAGGGCTTCGTTGACCGCTTCAATGCCCAGCGCAACCACAACCTCCGCATTCTCACGCTCTACGATTGAGCCAAGTTTTCCTCTGATCTCGGACGTTGCATATTCCCTGCTCTGCGACCTCAGGGATGCCTGTATCCCCGAGACAACGTCGGCTACCAGCGCGTATTGGGTATCACCAACAATGAGAACCTTTGCGGCACAGGCAGGGGAGGAGAACAACAGCAGTAAAAAAAGGTAAAACGCCGCAAAGAGGGGATAGCGGCGCAGGTGTAGTAGGTAGCGTATATGTTTGAATGAGGTTTTCAAGAATGAAGTTCCTATGGTATCAAAACCCAACCCCCTTAATTTCCCTTGTCCGGGTGAAATATAAAGGTTATCCCCTTGATAAGGGGCGTGCGGTGGTTAAAGATCTTGTTCAGATGGAAATGTGCACTGAAGCAATTCTAAAATCAAAACCTGTAAGATGCGGTCACAAACCAGGAAATTCCTTCCCTAGGGAAATCACCAGGGACTTTCGGCCCGGTCCCGGCAAGGTTCACATTACCACCTGAAGTATCCGGGTCCTCGAAGCGCTGGTCAAAGAGATTACGGACCGTGCCTTGAATCTCCAATGTACGGTAAAAGTTTTTCAGCGTCACGGCCAGATCTACCGTGGTATAGTCCGGCACTTTCTTACGGGTGTCGCCCTTGTCACGCGAACGAGGGCCGGTCCAGAGCACGTCTGTGTGCAGGTTCAGATATTTTATCGGGGCATAGTTGATACTCCCCGAGGCGCGGTGCGACGGGACATAGGGTAGTCTTTGATCGGTCTTTGCATCACGCGGGTCCTGCCAGGCATATGTCAGTTTCCAATAGATGTCATTCTCGTAGGCGCCATCAATTCCCAATTCGATTCCCTGGGTCTCTGATTTGCCGATATTGGCATTAACGGCTGGTTGGCCCGGCGTGGTTGAAGGAACCCATCCGATCAGGTCGTCGATGGTGCTGTAAAAATAGTTCAAATTGGCGGCAAAGAAGCGGTTAAGGCGCCATGCCACGCCGGCTTCATAAGTTTCGATTCGTTCCGGTTTGAGTTTGGAATTGCCGACTACCACCGGGTTGTTGATGTTGTAGAGTTCCTGGAAATTGGGAGCCCGGAAGGCCCGGCCATAAAGGAGCTTCAGGTCGGCGTTCTCCAGGAAGCTCCAGACCAGGCCGATTCGTGGATTTACGGTGTCACCGAAATCACTGTAATTGTCGTAGCGTACCCCGGCCGTAAGATTGACCTGCTCCAGCAGTTCCCATTCGTCCTGCAGGTAGAGCGCCCAGATCTGGCGGTTGGCATTCTTGTTCCAGTTTGCGACGTTCTGCACTGAAGCGTGAGGAGCCCCGGTCAGCGGATCGAAGTTTGCCAGTTGCTTGACGTCATATTGGTGTAACTCCTCGAATGAAAAGCCCGCAATCAGATGATTCCCCTCGAAAATATCCCAATCGACCTGCAGTTCACCACCGATAGTTCTGTTTTTAACCAGCGGCTTGCCTATCATTCCGTTCGGATAGATACCGGCAAAGCCGTTCGGGTAGATCTTTGCATTCGGATCCTGCTCGTAATGGTCATAATAGAGCTTAATGTTCGTTGAGAGCCCATCCGAAAGGCTCAGGTTGTAGGCCACCTCGCCCCAGTAATTATCGACTTTATCTTTGCTTGAATCATCGGTAAGGGCGGACACCAAACCTATATATTGCTCCTTCCGTCTGGTGAGGTAGTGACCGCGAAAAGAGAGGTCGCCATAGCCGACCTTCAGGAATGCATCAGACTGTTTGAAATTCAGATTGGGAGTTCCGGGTGCCAGAGAAAATGGTGTTCCACTCAGTGTGTCAGCCCCAACCGTCAATTTAGGACCGTTGGTCTGGTAATGGCTCAGGTTGCCGGAAATCGTCAGTTTATCGCCTATGGCCTTGCCGCCAACCAGGTTTCCCTTGAAGCTGTCGAAACTGCCGCCGCCGGCCTTGACCTCCAGGCCGTTGATCTCCTCGGCATTGCGGGTTATGATGTTGATGGTGGCCACAAAGGCGCTGTTGCCGTAGAGTGCTGAGCCGGGGCCACGCACCACCTCCACCTGCCTGATATTTTCCATCGAAAGCATGTCGGCAACATTATATAAGGCGCTGCCATTAAAGTTTTTGTTCATGGAATGGCCGTCGATCATGAACAGAATCTTTTCATTGAGTGACGTCCTGATTCCACGCACCTCGATCATATTTCCACCATATTCAGTGGTCGAGATGCCCAGGCCGGGCACCATCTTCAGCACATCCTGCAGATTTCGCGCCCCCATGTTCCTGATCTCGTCCGCGGTGATGATGGTTGCTATGGCAGGGGCCTTGCGCAGTGTGGTGTGGCGCTTGGTCGCTGTAACCAGATCCTGTTCCTCGAAAAACATGAGCAGATCCTTGTTTTCGGCCTGACTGTTCTGTGCAACCAGTATGTTGGGTTGGGAATCAGGCTGGTCCTCTCCCCTGACAATGCCGCTCAACCCCATGCACAACACAAAAGACAGACCTGTAATCAAAGATCTACTTGTCATGATATCCCTCCTTGAATGTTGTGGCACGATATCAAAGCTTTATACCATCTTGTCTCATGTGTAAAGTTTTTCCAGCGAGGCAATGCGCGAATGTATCGGAGGGACCTCTTCCGGGTCAATAATCACATCCAGCACGGTGGGGACTCCTGCCGAGATGATCTCGGCCATCATTTCCCTGTTTATCTCTCCCGGTTGTGTGATTCTGATTCCCCGTGCTCCGAAACCCTCCGCGAGTTTTACAAAATCGACCGGCTTGAACGTGGATTCAATCCCCTCGGGAATTCCGGCAAGTTTCCTGCCATGGTAAACCATGCCGAGCATGGAGTTGTTCATCACCACCCATATGACCGGGATATTGTAATTAACCGCCGTGGAAACTTCCATACCGTTCATCAGGAATGAACCATCACCGACCAGGGCGACAACAGGCCTGTTTCCGGCGGCAAGCTTGGCGCCGATTGACGCTGCCACTGCAAAACCCATGGAGGCGAAACCGAGGCCGACATAAAACGAATAGGGGCTGGTTATGTTGAGGTGGCGGATTGCCCAGGCCATGCTGTTGCCGTTGTCCACAAAATAGATTGTCCCTTCCGGCATGGCTTCGGACAGGTCCATAATCAGTCTCTGCGGGTTATAGGGCATTTTGTTCAATTTTCTGCTTTTTACCGTTAAACCCTCTTTTATGTTTTGCACCTCTTTGCGCCTGTCGTCTCTTACCTTCTTCCGCTTGTTTTTCCTGTGCAGTTCATAGATAAGCTCCCGCAGGACCGTCTTGGCATCGCCCGCGATCCC
>JBGSQD010000229.1:0-6726 GCA_041738275.1 Geobacterales bacterium | reverse complement strand
CTTTCCACCAAGAACGCCATTCTGATCATCCAGTTCATCAAGGAACAGATGCATCAGGGGCATGAACTGGTTGAGGCAACGCTGGCGGCGGTAAGAATTCGGCTCCGGCCTGTTATCATGACCTCTCTGGCCTTTTTCTTCGGCACCCTGCCGCTGGCGTTGACCACGGGAGCCGGCGCCGCAGCCCAGAATGCTATCGGTACCGCCGTTACCGGCGGTCTGCTGTCAGCCACCTTCATCGACCTGATCTTCATCCCGTTTTTCTTTGTGATGGTGTCAAAGCTGTTCGGCCGAAAGAAATACAAGCCTCACCCCGGCGAACCTGCTGCAGCAAATGTTTCGGAGGTAAACTAAATGAATCATATTAAACGAACGATAACAGCCCTGGTTCTCGCTTTGGCAGCAGCACTCAACCTTGCCGGATGCGCGACCATGGCTCCGAAATACACCAAACCGGTCCCACCAATAACGTCAGCCTGGCCCAGCGGCCCGGCCTATCAGACGATGAACGCCAGGCAAGAGGAAAAAACGCTGGCCGATATCCCCTGGCAGGAGTTCTTTACTGACCCGCAGTTAAGAAAGCTGATCTCCCTGGCGCTGGAGAACAACAGGGATCTGCGGGTTGCTGTCCTCAATATCGAGAGATCCCGGGCCCTTCACCAGATCCGGCGCGCCGATCTGTTGCCGAAGGTTGACGCCTCTGGCGGCGCCATTTTCCAGCGGATTCCGGAAACCCTTTCCGGCAAGGACCGTTCCTTAACGACGGAACAATACAGCGTCGGCCTTGGTGTCAGTTCCTACGAACTGGACCTGTTCGGCCGGGTGCGCAGTCTCAAGGATCAGGCCCTGGAACAGTACCTGGCCACCGGACAGGCCCGGCGCAGCGTGCAGATCAGCCTGGTTTCCCAGGTTGCAACCATTTACCTGTCACTGGCAGCCGACAGGGAGCGTCTGAAGCTTGCCAATGAAACCCTGGGAAGCCAGCAGGATTCCTTCAAACTCATCCGGAGCAGGTTCGAGGCCGGCGTTTCCAACGCCCTCGCCCTCAATCAGGCCCAGACCAGCCTGGATACGGCGCGCGTGGATATCGCCCGTTACACCACCCTTGTTGCCCAGGACGAGAACGCCCTGAGCCTGGTGGTCGGCTCTCCGGTCACTGCTGAGCTGCTCCCCGCGTCCCTCTCGGACACTCTTACTTCCGTAAAGGATGTCGCTCCTGGTCTGCCGTCCGACGTACTGCTGAATCGTCCCGACATCCTCCATGCCGAGAGCACGCTCAAGGGATTCAACGCCAACATCGGCGCGGCCAGGGCAGCGTTCTTTCCCCGCATCACGCTGATTTCAAACATCGGCTTCGGCAGCGAAGACCTGGCCGGTCTCTTCAAGCCCGGTTCCTTTGCCTGGAAGTTTGCACCGCAGATCAATCTGCCTATCTTCGACGGCGGCAGCAACCTGGCCAACCTGAAGGTGGCGGAGGTGGATCGTGACATTGCCGTTGCCCAGTATGAGAAGGCCATCCAGACCGCTTTCCGGGAAGTGGCCGATGCCCTGGCCCAGCTGGGAACCATCAACGACCAGCTGACAGCACAGCAATCACTCACGGACGCCACCACACAGAGCCTCTTCCTGTCCCAGGCACGCTTCGACAACGGAGTGGACAGCTACCTGAACGTCCTTGATTCCCAACGTTCCACCTACGGCGCCCAGCAGAACCTCATCAGTGTCCGCCTCGCCCGGCTGGCTAATCTGGTGACTCTGTACAAGGTTCTGGGTGGCGGCGGGAATGGTGACATAGGGCACTGACAGACGCTTACCGCTCGCCTCGCACATCCCGGCGAGGCGAGCGGATGCGAAAATGCCTGCCAGACCGCAACACGGGTCGTTGTTGCCGGCGCCGAACTTGACAAGCGAGATTTTCACTGTACTCATTTAATATGCGCACATTCATTTTTACCCCCACCTTTTCATTCCGTAAAAAATCATCCATGTGGATTGCCACCATCCTGTTGATCCAGCTTTTTTTGTCCCTGGCAAGCACATCAGCAGAGGCGTCCTGGCAGGAGGCTGGCGTGCGCATGGGCCTCCAGGCCGGGCCGAAGCGTGAATATTTCCATCAGTATGAAGCCTTTGCGGTGTATGGCCTGCCCTGGGAGTGGCGGACATCTTCAGGCTGGGGCCTGGCGACACAGACCAGCGTCTCCGCCGGCGCACTGGTTGGCGGCGATGAAACCGGCTTCATCGGTTCTGTGGGGACTGGCCTTGTTTTCGACAGGCTGGGAAGCGGCATCGCACTGGAGATGGGCATTAATGCCGATCTCCTGGACAGACGCAAATTCGGGCGGCAGGACTTCGGCAGTATTCTCCTGTTCGGCGCCAACGTTGGTCTTTCCTACCGTTTCAGCTCCGGATTGGGGATAAGTTATCGCATACAGCACCTTTCAAACGGGCACATATTCTATCCCAGCCACACCCTCAATCCCGGTGTCGATATGCATCTGATCGGGGTGAGCTGGAATTATTAGCCATCAAGTATCTTCTCAGACCGAACAGATCAAACCATGCAGCTTGAGTTGAATTCCCCCACCCTGCCGCCAGCATCCCCACAGGTGTTCCCAAGCCGATTCTGATCATACATCGAACGATTGCATGGAATCAGGAATGACTACATTTTCGAGACCCAGTTCATTGCGCAGGGCACCGGCCAGACTCGCGGAGGCATCGTCTTCGCCATGGACAATAAAGGTTCGCTGCGGTTTCCTGTTCATGACACGCACGAAATCTATGAGTCCTTCCTTATCGGCGTGGCCGGAGAAGCCGGGCAGTACCTCCACCCTGGCACGCACCTGGAACTCCTCCCCGAAAATGCGCACGACCTTCTCGTTTTCCACTAATCGGCGTCCTAGGGTATTGGGCGCCTGCCAGCTGGTGAAAAGGATGGTGTTGCGCGGATCTTCTATGCGGTTGCGCAGATGATGGAGAATCCGGCCACCTTCCAGCATGCCGCCGGAACTGATGATAACTGCCGGGGTTTTCAGGCTGTTGAGCGCTTTTGACTGCTCCACCGACTGCGTGTACTGGAGGCGCCCAAAGCCGAAAGGATTGTTGTCGTCGTCGGTCAGCAAAAACTCGCGAATTTCGTCATCGAAGACCTCCGGATGGAGGCGGAAGACATCGGTAGTGCGTGTGGCCAGCGGGCTGTCGATAAAGATCGGCAGATTGGGAATAGCCCGGTCGCTGTGCAGCTTGTGCAGGGCGTAAACCAGCTGCTGAGTTCGGCCAACGGCAAAAGCCGGTATCAGGAGTGATCCGCCACGACTGACGGTTTCATTGACAATGCGCTCCAGCTCCTTTTCCGACTCGGGATAGTCGGGGTGCAGCCGGTTGCCATACGTGCTCTCCATAATCAGGATATCGGCTCCATCGCTGATCGGAACGGGATCGCGGATAATGGGGATATCCGGCCTGCCGATATCACCGCTGAACACGAGGCGGCGTTTCTGGCTGGTGCTCTGCTCATCGATATCGAGAATGACATGGGCGCTGCCCAGCATGTGCCCGGCATCCACCAGGGTAAGAGAAATGCCGGGGAAGAGCTGATGGGGCCGGTTGTAGTTGAGTCCTACGAACTGATTCATGGTCTTGGCCACATCTGCCTTGGTATATAGGGGTTCGAAGAGGTTTTGGCCCTGTTTCTTGCGCCGACGGTTGACGAACTCCACGTCCTTTTCCTGGATAGTGGCGCTGTCCATGAGCATTACTGCGCACAGATCCCGGGTTGCCGACGTGCAGAAGATATCGCCGTTAAAACCGTTCTTGACGAGGCAGGGGATCCGGCCCGAGTGGTCTATGTGGGCGTGGGAAAGGACCAGGCAGTCGATATTCTTTCCTTGGCAGGATTCGCTGCGGTTTTTCTCGAAGGATTCCTTGCGCTTGCCCTGAATCAGGCCGCAGTCGAGCATGATGGTTTTGCCGTTAACTTCGAGCAGGTGTTGCGAACCGGTCACGGTACGGGTGGCGCCATTGAAGGTAATTCTCATGCTATACCCCTTTTTATGGATATCATGCTTGCGTCTTTTGACGCCGTTGTTGAGGTGACAACATAACAAGGCTGACCTGTCGGCGGAGATCTTTCCCGCTGAGAATTACGTGAGAATTAAGGGGACGCTCTTAAAAACTTTACTAATCAACCTTTTTGCTCTTGCAAGTTAACTTTTTAAGTACGTCCCCCCTAGCCCACGTCCCCCCTAGCCCAACTCACGCTTTGCTCCCTCCAATCCTCGTTACACCTTGGGCAAGGTGTCCTGCTAAGGCAGGAGCCATTACCGGGCGCGTTTTTCTCTCAGCTTGTCACAGGTCTTACACGTGTCATGTCTGGTGATGCCTGCAAGATATTCCATTGTTGCGCCATTGCCATAGTGTGCTGGATTCACCCGCAGATTCTCTTTGAGGGTTTCAAATTCGTAATGGAACATATACAGATTGCGCAGATTAGTTGGTTCGATCTGTTTCAGGTGATGGCAGTGCTCGTGGTGCATTTTTGAGGAAGAATCAATGCAGCTGAATTCGAGAGGTGGAAATTTTGTAAGAATATCCTTCATGGAAAAAGGCAGGCGGCGCAGTCTCTCTTCAGACGACTCAAAACAGCGCTGCAGATTGATCTCGAAATCCAGGGTGGCGCGACCGTTGCTGGTCAACAGTGAAAACTGCTGCGATGTTCCGATCCACGAACGCCAGATCGCCGGAGGCCATGTCAAGTCCAGTTTCCCGAGGCTTTCCTTCGCCTTCGGTTCGAAATACCACGAATCGTCGTCGAAAACGTTGAAGTTGAGGGTGATGTCTTCCCCATCGTACAGAGTGTAGGAGTGGTCATTATCCTGGGTGATCTCATACGAATCGCCATCGGAGAGTTTGTACCGGCCAAAACGATGGACATAATTCTTGCTGGTAAAATTGATGTAGATCTCACCGGCTGCCATGGGGTCGGTGTCATCGTGAACGGTGATTTTCTTTAGAGTGATCTTTGGGATATAAATTTCCGGGATATCCTCAAAGCCCGTTGTCTTCAAAAACATCAGCATTAGTCCGGCTACAAAGGATTGATTGATCGAGATGAGATTGGTTGCGATGGCATTGCAGGCGTAATCTGTCAGATCGAAAGTGATGTCACGATGCGGATCGCTGCTCTCCAGAAATGAGTCCCAGCGGTAGGGCTGGAGGTGCCCCCGTCCATCGACATCGTCGCTGTCAAACATGGTGGCGATTTCGGCCATGCGGCGGTTATAGTCGCGCAGCGTCCAGTCTGGATGATAGAAGATGGATTGCTTCATCGGATCAACAGGCCAGGATGAGGCAGATGCTTTGTAGCGTTCTCCCACATAATCCTCGTAGTCATCGTCATCTATCGTTCCCATGCCAAGGTCTTTCTGGGGGAGATACCCGAAGGTGATGGTGCTGAGTAAATCAAGGGCCATGTGGCAGTCGTTATTAACGTGTGCCGGTGTGCCCATGTCTTCCAGCAAGTGGACGACGCGGCCAAAGTACCCGAGTGCCCGGGCCTGCGCTTCTTCAGTGCCCTGTTGCCATAGCGGCAGGACATATTGATCCCAATAATCCTGAGCGCGCTCAGGAGCTGCCCGGAATTCCAGACCAGTGATCCCCACCGGATTTGACAACCCGGTATACCCTAGGTCCTGGCTCCAGTAATGCTCCAGCCAGGGGACCTTGTCATCCTTGAACCACTTGACAATGTCCTGCATCCACCCCTCCCAGGTAGATGACTCATGCCAGGCATCACTCAGGAGGTTCTGCGGTTCACCCAGCGGTTCCATAGCGTAATCTTCGTAAACCGCGCCCGCAACAATCAGTTCCAGTGCGGTCTCGCCCAGATAGGTGCGATCGAAGAATGCCTTGCATGGTTCGGGCAGCAGTTTGATAGCCTCTGTGGTAATGATACGGTGAGCATTGTCTTTCATCTTGTATCCTCCCTTAGTTCAACTCGTTGTTGATTAGTTCACGCGCGCGCGTGAACTGGTGAACTACTCAAAAAGAACATTTAGCCCGTGATCATGAATATCAATCTATAAACACAACAATACATTCAGCCACTATCCCGGCATTTACTGCTACAGCTTTTTCACATAAACATCAGTTAATTAGAACACCTTATCCATAACACGTCAACCCAGTTGCCCGAAAGAATTTTTCGGACAAAACCTGAATCCCTACCCTCGCGACCCAACTTTCGAGGAGTGCAAAGAAATGATGATGTCCGTACGGACATATATTACATGTGTGTATGCATATGAATGGCAAAATTTATCCGTACGGTAATATATGTTATGTTGAACTATGCTCCAACATGTAATACTATGCAATAAATGTATTACCTTTTAACAAGAGTACAACAGGAGTCACTCATGCTATCAAACGTAACAACGAAAGGGCAGGTAACCATCCCGGCAGAAATTCGAGCCCGCTTCCATATTAAACCGAATGACAGGGTTGACTTCTTTGTGGATGGCGAACATATCGTCATCACCCCGGTCAAGACGCTTAAACAGCTTAGGGGAGCGGTTGCCTCCGGCGGGTCCGGCAACATCAACATAGAGCGGGAGACGGCAAAAGCCTCGGTTGCCGAGCGGATTACAGGTGAGACCGCATGAAAAGGTGCTTTGTCGATACCAACCTGTTCATTCGCTACCTGACAAACGACGATCCTGCCCTGGC
>JBGSQD010000225.1:0-9662 GCA_041738275.1 Geobacterales bacterium | reverse complement strand
GAGATGACCAGGCCGCAGGTACATTCCAACCTGACATTGCCGTCTTTGTCCCGGCATAGGCCTCCATCTGCAGCACGTTCTGTCAGGGTATTTTCCGTCAAGAGAAATTCAGGAGAAAAGCCTTCCTGAGCGAAATATGGGAAATCATCTTCTGCTTGTAGGCGGAGGCCAACGGCATCGAACCCGGTTCGCTTCTTCAGGACGCCAAGGACGTGCTGGATGGTATCTGATAACTCTCCTGGATCGTTGAGTAGCTGTAGAACTTCCCGACCCATTTCTCGATATACTTCTGTTCGCTTGCGCTCGGTAATGTCATGCATCATCAAAAGGTTTTCGGGTTCACCACCGGTTTGCTGCAAGGCAATAGTTGTCAACTGCACCCACAATACCGTTCCGTCCTGTTTCAGCATCCGCAGCTCGCACCCATGCATCTCACCGGTCTCAGCGTTCTGTTTGCGATGGAAGCAGTAGATGTCTTGGTCTTCCTTGAGAATAAAACGGGAGAGCGGTTCATTGATCAGCGCTCCCTGTGGCACACCCAGCAGGGTTACGGCGGCAAGGTTGACCTGCAGGATTGTTCCTTTTTCGGAGAGGGAGCAATAGCCTACCGGGGACAGATCGTAGAGGCTGAAGTAGCGTGCTTTTGTGGTTTCGTTCTCAGCCTGGGCGAGGCGCAACTCCTCGTTGTGTATCTCCAGCTCAATCTGATGTATGTGCAGTTCGTAGAAAATATTCTGGTTTTCTTCGAGCGACAAAGCCGCGATGTTTTCCGGTGATTGCGGCGCTCTTTTCCGGAAGATGTCTTCTGCTTTTTCGCGGAATTTGGTGGATTGCTTGAGTCTATTTTCCATGCCTTTTGTTCTGGGGCTGTTGGCCGCAACATAATAAAGCTGATTGTCCCGCCAGAAATACGACAAGAAGTCGAACTGGCGATGCGGCAGATGGTCAAAACGGAGCGACCCATTCCACCGTCGGAAATGTCACTGATGCGAAAAGATGGTTCGCGGGTACCAATATATTCGAGCCACACTGTTGTTCAGGTGTCTGAACGAAAGCAAGAACTATTCTGCATCGACATCGATCTTACTCAACGCAAACAAGCCGAGGATGAACTACGAGCCAGGAATGAAGAATTGATAATCTTTAATAACGCCGCGGTGGACCGCGAACTCCGCACGATAGAGTTGAAACAGGAAATCAACGCCCTCTGCGCCGAGGCAGGTCAGCCGCCACGATATGCGCTCCAATTTATGGAGGAGAACGATGACGTCTGATGATCAATGACGGACAATTTCATTTTGCGGCTCGGAGACCCCTTGGGTTAGGCTGCGAACCAAACAAGTGAAGCCACTCCTCTACTTTCCAATCTTGGCACAAGCGGCCTCTGCACCCTTCTTGATTTCCTCGGGCGTTAGATCTTTTGCATGGCTGGCAAGGCTCCAATTATACCCGAATGGGTCTTGCACTGTACCCATGCGATCCCCCCAGAACATATCCTCAACTGCCATACGGACCTCACATCCTGCCTCAACGGCAATCTTAAATGCCTCATCCACGTTTTCGAGATACATATAAAAACTAACCGGGGAGCTGCCGAGAGTCTCGGCGCTTTTACACGGATAATCCGGATTTTCTTCACCCATCATGATGATCGAACTGCCGATCCTGATTTCGGCATGCATCACGCCTTTACCATCCGGTCCCGGCATGACGAGCCGTTCTTCCGCGCCGAAGGCCCTTTTATAAAAATCTATTGCCTTCTGGGCATCTTGGAACATGAACATTGGAGTGAGAGTTTGGTATCCCTCCGGGATTGTATTTATCATAGTGCACCTCTCCCTAAAGTTGTTTCGCCGAGAAATATCCCGACGACCGACGATTGCGACCTGCTTGTTTAAAGTCAAATGCTAGTGAGCAAACCCCATCAACATTATTTATGTTGCTCGCAACTCCAATTTGGAATTTACCGAAACCCACGTGAAATAGCGTGGAGGCGAAATATTTCTCTGCATTTCCTGTTTCAGGAGACAGGCAGAAATTCGACTCAGCAATTCTTTGGAGTCACATGGTTTTAGCAGGAAATCATCAGCTCCCAACTGCAGCGCATCAACAGCGAAACCCATGTCGTCATAGCCGATCAAAAAAATAACTATTGTCCGCGCATTCTTTTCCTTGGCCACCTTTAGAACCTGGAAGCCATCGAGCCCTGGCATCATCAGGTCGGTTACCACAATGTCGAAGTGACCACTATTGATCATGATAACAGCCTCTTCTCCGTTTGCCACCAGAGGCACTTCGAATTCACCACTTACCATATTTATGGACAAGCTATTCAAAGCAAGTTTTTCATCACCTGCTAACAAAATTGATTTTCTTTTCATATAATCCTCCTCAGATCGCGCGGTAGCCTGATGCATACGACCCAATGATAGCAGAACTCTCAGTTACGCCTCACCCAGCAAGCAGTATGTCCGCCGATTGCACTCATATGGATCACAGATCCCTTCCCAAACTGAAACCGGTGAGAACACACCATTTCCTTTCAATTTTCATCTTTGTAGCAGAAGTGATTGTTTCTTGATTACTTTGCGACTGCAATGAAGACTTTTAATACGGTAGTTCCTAGGTGAACAGGTTACATGGTAAATCTGTGAGGCTAAGTATCATTTAGAATTGCCAACATGACTTAAACAATGTCATTCCATCCACAGTGAATGCAGAGGTAAAATCGAGGTTCTCCATATTTTTGGCTATCAACTATATCGCGCCAATGAATGCTCTCGCCACATTTAGGACAAATACAAGAATCTATGCAGCCAAGGAGATAGTTTAGTTTTTCTGCCTCATCGGCGTGAATAGAGCGAGGTAGTTCTCTTGTCATTGCGTTCATACTGCCCCCCCTTTTCTTGACGTTTTGTTAATCTGGTTAACATGATTTCGGGTCTATTAATCCAGATTTTCAAGGGGATGGCAATGTGGTAAAGTTTTACATATTGTTGATATGGAATGTATCATTCATAATCCTGATTTAAACTTGCCCTTGGCAATCCCGGCCAAACCGCAGGCTTCCTCTGGATGTAATTTTAACCCCCTCATCACGGCGCGGGCTGAATTTCCAAGTATATTTTTCCTTACCGGGCTTGTTTGGCAATGCTTATATAAAATTTTCCGAACTTGGGAGTTGATTCAGCCAAAACTTGATTGTAGGTCAAAGGTAAAAAGAGGGTGGAGATAACTGCTCTTTTTATGTATGATAAAGGACGTTATGATACATGAAATAGGGTGACCAAAGGAGAGAGTATGGCAGAAGCGTTGGTGGTGATCGGGGGTCAGAATGGAGTAGCGCTGCCGGTGCTCTTTGCTCCGGATGCGAGGACCGCGGAACGGGTGGTCGAATTTTTCACTGCTCATCTGAGAAACCCGAATACTCGCAAGGCCTATGCGAGGGCGGTGGGAAGATACGCAATGTGGTGTACTGACCAGGGGATACACGAGCTCGGACAGGTACGACCTGTACATGTCGCGGCTTATATTGAGGGATTGCAGGAGGAAATCGCAGCCCCCTCGGTCAAGCTCCAACTTGCCGCGCTCCGCATGCTCTTCAACTGGTTGGTGGTCAACCAGGTGATTCCAACCAACCCGGCCCACGCTGTCCGAGGGCCAAAGCATGTGGTGAAAAAAGGCAAAACTCCGGTCCTCTCGGCGGAAGAAACCCGCGAGCTGATCGATTCAATGGATACGGATTCCTTGATTGGCCTACGAGATCGCGCTCTGATCGGCCTAATGGTGTATACCTTCGCCCGCGTCGGTGCGGTCACTAAGATGCGCGGTGAAGATGTGTATGTCCAGGGCCGTCGCACCTGGGTGCGTTTGCACGAAAAAGGCGGTAAGCGTCATGAGATGCCCTGCCACCATAATCTTGAACACTACCTTGAGGCCTATATTGAGGGGGCGGGAATTGGTCCGAATGCAAAAGGTTATCTTTTCCGCACGGCACGCGGACGCACAAGTCAACTTTCAGAAAAACCCATGCACCGGACGGACGTGTACCGCATGGTTTGCCGTCGCGCCAAGGATGCCGGAGTTCGTACCCAAATATGCTGTCACAGCTTTCGTGCGACCGGGATCACCGAATACTTACGCAATGGCGGCAAGCTCGAAGTGGCGCAACAGATGGCGAATCATGAATCGGCCCGCACTACCGGTCTTTATGACCGGCGCAACGATCAGATCTCACTGGATGAAGTCGAACGAATTTTGATTTGAAAATTATGGGCTTTTAGCCGGGCCAGCAGCTATCTAAGGTTTCGGGAGTGGCCCCTCACTGCACGATTGTTGGGGTTACCCTATTATGGCTGCAAAACATCATAAATAGATGTCGCATCTTTAAAATTTACTCCCAAGGCCTTAAAGTGGGCTTTGCCGCAATCCACTTTCTTGTTTTCGCTCTCCCGTCTTTTGTCTCTGTCTAAGGTGCTCTTGGTTTCTCGCACTAGATAAAGTTTTTTATCCTCTTCCACCACCACCGCCCAATCAGGATTGTAGTCTCCTAAAGGTGTAGCCACCTTGAACCAGCGGGGCAGTTTGCAGAAAAATTTTACATGCTCATTGGCGTCAAGGAGCTTTGCCACTTCATGCTCGGGGTGCGATTCATAGACGATATAATCATAAGGGGTGCGGGAATCTTTGCTCTGCACTTGATACATTCGAGTCAGGTATTCCTCGATCTCTTTCTCCTCAAAGAGGCGCATTTCATAGAACTGCCCCGCGATGGGTTCATACTTAATGCCATCGATGATCAGTTCATGTAAGGCCCGGCTAATCAACTTGGCGGCCTCGGTCATAAACGCCATCGGGTTGAGGTTGAACTCAGCCAGCCTACCTGACTTTTCCAGAATTTCAACCAACGTCCCCCTCGTCAATTCCGTCTCCCGTTGCAGAAAGGTCAGGATATCCGGCAGAGGCTGCTTATTGCTAACAGTATAGGTTCGGTTGATCGTTATCTGGCCACCCTCAATGCCAGATTCCTTGATCTCCAAATCGCGTTTGGTGATCTCAATCTGCACCTTCTTGATCGCTGCCATAGCTTTGAGTTTATCAACGGCCCGGTTCACCAAATCCGCCGTCTGAAACTCCACCGAATAGCGTGTCTTCTGGCTGATTTTATCCCACAGAATCTTGAATTCAGGATTGAGTTCCACCCGCTTGTTATAGGAAACCTTTTTTCGCTTTCTGGCATTCTGGACAAAGTCACGGGGCAGGAATCTCTTCATGCGGCTGATCACCGCCTCCTCCATGCCGGTGAAGTCGGCAGGCAGATTCAAAGTGAAGTCGGCAGCATCCGGAATAAACTTCTCGGTAAAATCGCCGTCCTTGTCGATCAATCCCTGCTGCTCGATATGCGTCCACAAGGCCAGCGATTCCTCCGGGGAAAGATAGTCTGTCCCTTCCGTGTTCAACAGCGGCGTGAAGGCCAACGGTTGGACCCTGCCAAACTTGAAACCGCCACTGGGGTCGATGGCTGTTTCGATATCTGTTTGGAGGCCTCGGGCGAAGTTGTCAAAAGACTCGTTGGCAATAACGGTCAGCCGGTTGATTTGCTCATCATCGATTCGTTGTCCTTCCTGGTTGACGGGCAGACGCAGGCCTCGGCCTATGGTCTGACGACGTTCCCTGTCGGTGCCCATCTCCCTTAAAGTACAGATCTGGAAGACATTGGGATTGTCCCAGCCCTCACGCAGGGCAGAGTGGCTAAAAATGAAGCGAAGGGGCACGTCCTGGCGCAACAACCGTTCCTTCGCCTTCATAATCAATTCGTAGGTCTCGTCATCCTTGGCCGTGCCGCCACTTGTGTCCAGCTCTTGCACGACCTTGCCCTTCTTTTTGTCAGCGGAAAAATATCCTTCATGCACCTCCTCCGCCGTAAAGGGAATCAGCCCCTTGTACATTCCCATCGCGCTGATTTCGGCATAGAGTTCTTCAAACCACAGAGCGAGCTTGCCTTTCTGCCGTAGGCCATCATCGTCATAGCTGCGGTAGCTTTTGACATGGTCGATAAAAAAGAGCGAAAGGACCTTGATTCCTTTCCCTTTAAGCTTCTTCTCTTTGGCGAAATGCTGCTCGATAGTTTGGCGGAGTTGGTTCTTCAACCGTTCGTCAGCCATGCCGCCGGACTCCTTGGTCAGTTCAATCATCGTGCCGTTCTGGAACTCGACGTATTCGTTGCCCGCCTCGGCACTGATGTTGGTGATCAGATAGCCCTCGTAATCAGGCCGGTTGGTCTGTTGGACAAGGTCAGTCCCGTGTTTGACGGTCAACTGCTTTTCCCTGGGACCATTGGGAGTGGTTTCAAAGATGGTGACTTTCGCTTTCGGGGTCTTCGCGGTTTTGGGCCAGTAACCCACTGCATCGAGCCGTACCAGGGTCTGGTTGAAGTCCTGACCGTCGCTGGCGTCCATAACGTCAATGCGCTTGACGATCCGCATGTCAAAGGCGCGAACCGGATCGAGTTGGTAGAGGAGATTATAGGGGTTAGCATGGGTGGCTGAATAGCGCAGGGCAAAGAGCGGATTCAAGGTACTGATCGCCTTTTGCGATTTAGGGGTTGTGTCCACGCTTTGCGGCTCGTCGATGATCAAGATAGGGTTGGTGGCCTGCACAAATTCAATGGGGCGGCGGCCAGACATTTTGTCCTGTTCCTGATGGATGATATTCAAACGCTTGCGCTGTTCATCGGTCAGGGTGGTGTAATCAACCGTATCACCGGCATCCTTCTGAAAGGCCTGGATGTTGATGACCATGATCTGTACCTCATTCCCCACCGCAAACTGTCGCACCCGGCTCAGATCCTTTGACTGATAGACAAAATCATCGAAAGCCACATTATCGTACAGGGCCTTGAAATGTTCTCGCATTATCTTGATGGAGCTGGTGACCCCTTCGCGGATCGCTACCGATGGCACCACGATGATGAACTTTTTGAAGTCGTATTGTTTATGCAGCTCAAAAATTGTGCGCAGGTAGACATAGGTCTTACCGGTACCGGTCTCCATCTCCACCGAGAAGTTGGGGAAGGTGTATGCTCCTTCCTCTTTAATCAAGGCCCTGGATTTTGGGATGGAATTTCGTTTTTGAACCGTATGCAGATTCTGCAACAGCTCCGCCGGGGGCAACATGGTGTTGTTGCCAATGCCCAGCTCATTCCATAACAGGGCATCCTTTCTACTGAAATCCTGGGTCGCGCCATAGCCCTGGCCTACCAACCCTTCAAACAGATCAACTACACTGGCTATCGCCTCTTGCTGGTAAGTCAGGTTGGAATCAAATTGCAGTTTCATTCCGCCCCCTCGTCTTTTTTCCGTTTGATCAAGACCTTCGTACCACCTGGCGGCAGGAAGTTTTCTCCGGTCACCACTTTCCTGCCCGTCTTCGACTCCAGTTCCTGCCGCGCCTTCTTGGCTATGCCGCCACCCTTCTTGCCAGCCTCCTTGTTTTCCTCCATGCCGGTGGCGCTGACGCTCTCGGCGATCTGGCGTGTGGAAAGTTCGGCCAGGGCGGTAAAGATCAACTCAGCCTCGCTCATGTGATCCCGCAGGTTCTGGGTCTTCAGGCCCTTGATGGACTTATGCGCCTTGACTGACACCCCGGACCACTCCTGGTGAATGATGTTGGTCAGGATGGCGTACTCCTGTTCCTTCGTGATCTCGTGTTCCTGCCAGTAGTCGGTAAGCTTGTTGCGGGTCTCCTGACCCATCATCCGCTGCTGAATCCATTTCTCGCTTCGGCCGTGCTGTTGCCAGAACTCCCGCGCTCGGTCGAGGGAGCGGGCCGGATCGGCCATGTCCTGCATCCGCTCGTAACCGACCTTGGCCAGCCAGAGCTTGATCGGTTCCGCCTTGGGGCTGGGCACGGATTGAATCAGGCGGAGCAGAGTTTCAGGACTGGCCACATCGGTCAGATATTTTTTCCCGTCCGCTGCTTCAAGTTTCAGTCGGTGACAATTTGTCACCGACTCACTGCCTTCCTTTTTTAACCGTCCTTTCAGCTGGTTCCAGTATTTGCGGGCAGTTTGATAATCAGGCTGCTGAGTGAGCGCCGCGACGATATCGACAACCGAAAAGAACCACGTTGCCGATTGTTCATCATAGATTCTGCGGATCTCATAATTTTCAAATACAGTGAGAGCATGTTTATTTGTCATCTCGTTGCCCTCCTTATACTGTTTTGAAAACAATCTGATTGTGCTTTTCCTTGCCCAGGTTACGAGCGGCGAAGGTCTGCACGGCGTTGGCCTTGAGCTGGTCGTTACCACCAAAGGCTGCGTCCAGGCAGATGAACTGCATGGGTTCGGCCTCGGCCACGGCGTTGATCAATTCGGCGCTGATTTCGTCTTCCAGGCAGAGGAGCAACCCGCCCCCAGCGATGGCATAGACGGTCTTACCTGCCAGGGTGAGGTTTTCGATCGGCTCGCTGGGGGGAAATCCGGCCTTGATCAGGATTTCAAAGAGCAAATCATCCGGGCCGCTGACCTTGGGGTCGACATGGTTAACGAAGAGTTGGAGCTGCTCAACGATTTTTTCCGGAGGAGTGTCTGGGGGGAGGGATTGCCACTGCTTGAAGTTGGACTTGTCGAGTTTGAGGACCTTGAAGCCCCTGTCCTGGGGAGGTATGCCATCAAAGGGCAGTTTGCCATTCTGTTCGGATTCGAGTTTCTCGATGACCAGGCGGATGCGTTTCTTGCCGATGTCGGCGATGGTTTTGTAGCCAGCCTTGAAGGCTTCGCTCTCTTCCGGGCAGGGTTCTGGAAGTTGAACCATGATGAACTTACGGTTCCCGTTGTCTTTTTGGTTTAGGTCAAGAACGGCATGGGCGGTGGTAGAGGACCCGGCGAAGAAGTCGAGGATAATCGACTCCTTGTCTTTTTGATCGTTAATCGTCAGCGAGACCCAATGTCGTGCAAGTTCCATTGGCTTAGGAAATGAGAAAATATTGCTGTTTCCAAAGATTTCCGCAGTTTCCTTTGTACCTTCTTGGTTGTACGGGCCAATTAGGATGGACAGAGGTTTCATTTCCCGCATCTCTCCTCTTTCATCCTTGAGATACTGTTTAACTCTGACGCTTATCTTTCCACTGGATTCATTTATGACAACTTCATCATTGGCGATAGCTTGTTCGACCCTCTCTTTTGACCAAATCCACTGTTTCTCCGGCCATATTTCCCGGCCATCCACCACGATCGGATATCGAAGATTTGGTCTTGGATCTTTACTGCTTGTTGCCAACGGTTGGGTGACAAAGCCTCCACGTGAGTCAAATTTCGAATCTCTGCCCTTGTACCCCGCTATTTCAGTGTCGCCTAACGGGACGGTCAGATTGCTAATTTCCCCTTTTGAATAACACAGTACATATTCATGGACGCTTGAAAAGCCCTTTGTCAATGCGCCAGCGTTGTATTTGTTTTTCCACACAAGCTGCGAAACTAGACGTTCTTCTCCGAAAATTTCATCGCACAGTTTACGCAGGTTGCTAACCTCTCTGTCATCAATACTGATTAAAATTACTCCATCATCCCGCAACAGATTCCGCGCTAGGTACAACCGCGGGTACATCATGTTCAGCCATTTGGTATGAAAACGTCCCTCATTGGCGATATTGGTGGAAAA
>JBGSQD010000217.1:0-8275 GCA_041738275.1 Geobacterales bacterium | reverse complement strand
AACCGTCTTCTCGCCAGGCTGGACATAACGTTGCGCATTTACCCTGCCGGGATTAGCCCACGCATACCAACCGCTCTTTTTCAAAGTGTCGGCGACTGTTTCCAGCGCATCGCTCTCGGCATAGAGGAAAATCGTCGGCTGACCGATGAGGTGCAAGGCAAACGGGTTGAACTGAGCCGTTGACCAGCAGCAGAAATCCAGCAGCGGAAATGCCTTCTTTACCTCTCGGATGATTTTGGCGACCGGTTTGGGATCGAGGCTCACCCGGCTTGTGTGGCGGCTGTACCAACCTCGCCCGGCATCCGACACAATACCGGTATCCATTGCCTTGCTCAGGTACTTACGAAGAGAACTATCGGCAAGCTCGATTTCATCGGCAATAAGAGAACGCTTCACTGCCTCAATGGAAAAATAGGCACACTGTTGCTTGAGAACAGGAAGCGTATGAGTGAAGAGATGAGTTTTATGTGACAAAGAGGATTTAATCATGAGCTATTCGTACCCCGCTAATACTCTGTCAACGCTTCAATCCGGAAGATCGAATCCGGCTCGTTCTTGCCGCTCTTTTCGTTGAAACGCAGCGTCATCCAGCGCCCGGATGTTTCTTTCATTACCATCAGCGGTTGTCGATAGAGCTTATGGGTGGCCACCGCTTTATCAGGGTTTTTCAGGCTGTTGATCAGGTGCTCCCCTTTCACTTCCACCAACATGATGCCGTTGCCCTTGTTCCTGCCGGCTACCTTCACCACAAAATCTGGGTAATAGTGGCTGCCATCCGGCATGACCAGCCCGACAGACCAGGGCTTGCGCGGTTCGTTGCGGTGCCACCACTCCACCGTGCCGCTCATGTCGGCGTCCAGTAGTTGTGCAAAGGCAATTTCGTCATTGTTCATGTCCGGCGGGAATACGCCATAATTACCCAGCAGGGCGGTCATGCAGCCGCTCGGCCAGTCAAAGGTTTCCGGCAGCGGCGCACTGTCCACCAGTTCAGCATTGTCGGCACAGCAGCCGCGTACCGTGTCGCGCAGCAGGCTTGGATAGGCAACCAGGATCAGGTGCACCGCCCGGCGCAGCTGATCCGGAGATTCCAGTAACTCCAGAAATATTCCTCGCTCCTTGATCTCGGCCTTCAGCTTGTTGATTAGAGCAGTCTGCAGGTCGCGCGGGTCCAAGTAGTCAGGCTCGAACAGCAGCCGTTGTGCCCGACGGGCAATCTCGGAATCCGACAAATGGGCCTGGAACTCCCCGTAACTGATATCGTGGGTGAAAATCTCTTCTTCCTTACGCTTGACATTCACCGCCTGCCGGAAAGCGCCGGTAAATACCTTGTCGTCAATCCGGAGCCGTTTTTCAACACACTGCAGCAATCCGGAGGTGTTCAGATTCAGCTGCTCCTTTTTGAAGACACGTTGAAGCCCATCCTTCAAACGATACTGCTGTGTACCCGGGGGAGACGGTGCGGAGTAGTTGGTATCTGGATACTTGATTGATTCCGGTTGCGTGGAATCGGGGAAGATAAAACCTGCCAGAAGATCCTGGGTTGATACAATCGGTTTTGTTTCGGTAGATGTGTCGGCGGTCCTGTCCAGCGGCGGTTGCGGAGGGCTCCAGGGGCTAGGCATCAGTGATGGCTGTCCGTTCTGCACAACCTGCACCGAAGCGGTATCACCGACCTTGACCAGCATGGTGAAGGGACTGACCGTAGCCAGTTCGGTGCGCAGGGTATTGATTCGATCGGCAGCGCCGACCAGGCCGGTCTGTTTCTCCGCGTCGGCCAGGAACACGTAGCCGTACTTGAGCAGATCAGGCAGCTCGCGGTTTTGCAGCCGCCCGTCCACCCGCAGAATACGCCCGACAATCTGGGTGCCGAAATCCTTGTCCTGGGCGCCGCGCATGGAGACGAGCGTAAAGGCCCGGGGAGCATCGAAACCGAGAGCCACCGCCATCTTGAAGATCAGCACTTCTTTTGATTCGTCACGCGCTACGGCCATCAGGTCGTCATCCGGTTCATCCGAGGTATAAACAGCAATGGCATCCTCCGGGATACCGAGCGACATCAGGTCTTTTCTGGCCTTGTCCACACTTTTGTCAGTCGATGCCACCTGCACCAACATCAGTGGAACAAGATCAATCCCTTCTACTGCCAGTTGCGCTTTGATGGCGTTGTTGACCCGCACGCCGTCGGCCAGGGCAGCCAAGCCGAAGTCGATCAGCTCCCGATGCTGGTCACCGGCCAGATAGGCCACCGACTTGATGCCCCCCTTGATCAAGCGGGCTTCCACGGCATCCAGACGGCTGACCGTCACCCGGTGCATGACGGCAATACCGGACGCCTTGCGGAAGTTCTCCGCGTCCTGGTCGTCGGGAGTGGCGGTAATCATCAGGGTAAAATCTGGTTGTACCACCTCGCGGTAATATTTGACCGACTCGGTACCGGCGGTAAAAGTGTGATGCGCTTCGTCCACCAGTACGCCTATCTTGAAGCCACGTTGCCGGAGTTGCCCTAACAGATGATCCAGCGACACGGAAAGATCACCGTCGCGGCGCAACCGCTTGCTGTCTTTTCTCCCGGCCACCGCTGCCCAGGTGGTGACGAATACATCACCGCTACGGCTGCTGTGCGCTACCCGGTCACATCCGATGTCCCGTACTCGCAGACCTTGAAAATGGTTCTTGATGGAGATACGTGCCTGTTCCACCAGTCCGGCAAAGGGGGTGAACCAGAGCCAGACGATGTTGGTTTCCTTGGCAAATTCCTCCGCCACCAGTCCGGCGATCAGGGTTTTACCCGCACCGGTGGGAGCCTGGATCAGTACACAACCGTTGTGGGCGCTGGCAGCGCGGCGGCTGTCCGGGTCCGACGCCCCGTCGAGCTGGGCATTGGCGTAGCGGAAAATTTCCAGGACATTATCCTTGGCGGCAGACTGGTAGCCTTTCGGTTTGACAATCATGCCGCACCTCCGAACCGGTTGACCAGAAATTGGGGAATCTGCTCAACGGTGATACCTTGCACCGCAAACCGCTCCCGCAGCAGTCCCGGTTGCCAGGTGTAGACCGTCAGGTGCGTTGTCTGTCCAGCCAGGACGGTAATCTTTTCAGCCGTGTCGTCACTGATGGCTGTCACATACACCAGGCTATTGTCGGGGGTGATAGCTTCCTGAAGGGTAATGTCGGGGTTGAATGGCGTGAAGCTCTGTCGATGGATCAACTGCAGGGCAGTCCATACCTGGGCATGGTCAATCTCGGTCAGTACATCCTCCTGCGGCATCCGCATTACCCGCAGATAGGCAAAGTCACCACCGGTTCCCTCCTTACCGCCATAGCCGGCAATCACCCGTCGGATACGCTCGGCACAGACATCGCGGCAGATGTTCTTTTCCTGATCATCCGCTGTTGCCTCGGTGGCGGATACCATGATAAAGCGGCGCTGCCCCTTATCTTCATCATTCAGCTCCAGTACCGCCTGGGCCGTGGTCCCGGACCCGGCAAAGAAGTCCATAACCAGGTCATTATCACTGGTGGATTGTCGTACCAACTCTTTAATGAGTGACGGTGGCTTGGCATAGTTGAAGGATTTTGTACCGAAGATAGCCGAAACGGCCTTGGCACCCTCCTGATTGGTGCCGGAAACAAAGCTGTTCTCTGCCTCATATTTCTTCTGTTCCGACGAAGGGACAACCCAGCTACTGAGCGGTTGATTCAGGTTGCGCAGATCGGCCTTGTAGCGCTTGAAGGCTGGGCGTCCAAAGCCGACTTTTTTTCCGATCCAAAAATCGAGATCAGGCAGGTCAAGCCGCAACACTGGGTTCTTGCCGGTCTTGGGAACATCGCCACTCTCGATTGCGGCAAGCAATTCTTCCCGGCTGTTCCAGACCTCTACTCGCTGATCTTGTGGAAAGAGAATCTGGCCGAGTGAAATAAACTCTTCCATAGTCTTGGCCTGCACCCGCTGGCCAGGTTTCAAGCGGGCTTCAGTGGCGTAAACCCAGACTCGATCAGGGTTCGGAGGATAGTAGATATCAGTATTAGAATCACGTAGCGGATAATAAAGATTCGGGCGTTCTTGAAATGAGAAGCCAAGTGTTAAGTCGCTTGGTCTCCAATCCCCTTTTGGATCATCATCTTGATTACCATACATTTCATAGCTTTTCTCAAAGCCTACAAATCGGAATCCTGGGCCACCATAAACCAAAACATGCTCATGATCCGTGCTCAAAAAGCATGAATGATCTGCATTTGATCCTTGACGTGTCCTCCAGACAAAGGAACCAAGTTGCATACCCGGCATTGCCTGATCCAGCAGCAACTCCAACTTTGCCCGGTTTTCATCGTTGATGGAAACCAGCAGCACGCCATCCTCGGCCAACAGGTCGCGGGCCAGCAGCAGGCGACGGTAGAGGTATTCCAGCCATTTGCTGTGCTTCCAGGCGTCGTCCTTATCCACAAAACGGTCGTTGTAGATGAAATCCTTATTGCCGGTGTTGTAGGGAGGGTCGATGTAGATGCACTTGACACGGTTGGCGTGGGTCATGCGCAGGTAACGGAGGGCGTCGAAGTTGTCGCCCTCGATCAAGAGGTTGTGCCACGGGCCGTCGCCGCAGGAATGTTCCGACAGGAGGTCAAGAGTCACGAAGTCCTGATTCAGGGAACGGTCATGATCAATCTCGTCCCGCTCCCACACCAGCCCGAGCCTCGGCTTGCGGTCGCGTTCCTCGATGATCTTTACCAGTTCTTCCTTGCTGTAGCGGTCGTATTTGGAGTTCACGAAGACAGTACTCCTTGATGGATTTCAAATTGTCCGGAATTCATAACACGCTTTATAACTTACGTAAATCGGTCGCATAAAATAGCACGGGTTGTTTTATTTGCATATAATCAATATGAATTGGTGTTCATCGATTCAGCTACTCGTGATTGGTAACCGACGGTGATGCTACGTACAAAAAGGTAGCCAATATGGTGCCTAAAACGCAGCATTAAAAATAATGCCGCATTGAAGGTACCATATTGGCTACCCAAAAAAGCGGCATTGACAGAAGGTGGCAAAAACGGCGCCATTTTTGGTACCAAA
Organism: Geobacterales bacterium; assembly: GCA_041738275.1. Taxonomy (GTDB): domain Bacteria; phylum Desulfobacterota; class Desulfuromonadia; order Geobacterales; family Pseudopelobacteraceae; genus JACPFJ01. The sequence continues at coordinate 3,204 of JBGSQD010000217.1, read as the reverse complement.
TTAGTATCCAAAACAGCCACCATAATGTCATCCAACTTGGTATCCGAAACAGGCACCCATTTGGGATACCAATAAGCCTCCTACCATCAGTAGTACCAGCGCCAGTACCACCACGGGACGTAGCAGGGGCGGTAATCCGTGCTGGAGTAGGCATATTTGATCAGCGCCCAGAATGGTTTCCCCTTCACGTACCCATGATAGAGACGCACCTGCACCCGGTCCATCAGGATGTACGGCAACGAGATATAGGCAATCCCGATGGCCCAGTACCAGAATGTCCCAAGGAAACAGAGTCCGACCAGCAGACCGGCAATCGCGCTGGTAAGCAGTGTAACGAATATGGCGACCAGCACTGCCGGGATTTTTGCCCGTTTCGGCTGCCGCTCTCGTAACCATTGCTGTGCGTCATAGTATTTGATGGTACCCGACATGGGGCCTCCCTGATCGGCAAGTGGAATCAATTTTCAAAGTTGAACTGCACTATATCGTTGAGTAACGGCAGACTTTTCAGCGAGAACTCCACCTGCTGCTCGATATCTTCAGGATCACGCTCGATCTCCAACAAGCCGAAGAAACAGGCAAACCGCTCTAGACAGCGCATTGAGTAGCAGGAACGCAGGACGTCTTCTGGGGAGTAATAATGCTCAAGCGGTTTTACTTCGAGTAGCAATGTCGGAAACGTTCTGAGGAAACAGTCCTGGTAAAATGCCGTTGTCCGCCATTCGGCACCGTATTTCCGCAGCAGGTACAGCGTGAAAAGAAAAGAGTGCTGCAACAAAGGAATATCCTGCCAGCTATCGCTGTAGCACCAGCTGAAATCCTCAACAAAGACTCTGAACAGCTGTGCATAGATACGGGCTTGCCCCTGACTGGCCATTATCTTCAGGAATTCATCGGTCAGGACATATTTGCCGCCCTCAGAATCTATCAATCCGGCCAATTCGGCGACTATTCCAGTGGCTCGAATAGCTTGGTCGTAGGAATTCGGGTAGAGATGCTTGTGCATGCTTTGCCGATACTGCGGGATGGAGTCAAGGTAACTGGCAGCATCGTGGCAGAATTTCTGCGGGAGATTACCGGCCTTGGTCAATTTCAGACCTTTGTCGCCGATTGCATCCACATAAAAGTTGAATATCTCCAGGACCGGTGCCTGGATCTGCTGGTCAAGATTCGACAGCAAAGCAACCGACTCATCCGGGACGAACGACCAGTTGAGTAATCTGTCCATCTGCTCAGGTTTCAAGCCGTGAAGCTCAATTACCGGCAGAGATACTTTCGGTCGCAGATAACGGTTCAGATAGATAAGTTTTTCTTTGTTCGACGAGAAGTTCTGATCTTTCAAAATCTCGCGCAGAGTTGTTTCATCAAGGGTCTGGCACATATCGATATTTGTGCCTACGGCTTCGATTAATTCATGGTGGTGCATACGGTTATCTCCTTTTATTGTTGGTTAGTTTTACAGATACACAATTTCCGGTGACAGCAGACCAATCGCCTTGCCTATGGCAATATCCAGCATTATCACCTCCTGGCCGCCCAGATAGACTTCTCCGGTAGGTCTGCCGTCTTCAGTCAAACTGACTTCAAGGGATTGAATGCCGTTTTTCTGCCGGGCAATCAGATTGAGTGCCTGTGAATTGTAGTAGTCATCATGAAATAGCGCCGTTGCCAGTTCAATCTTGCCGCCTGCCTTGTTGCTACGCTTCCAATAGGACTGCATGAAGTAGTTTAGGGTTGATTTCACCATGGCCAGTTCATACAGGTTATTGAAGATGACAAAATCCCAGAAACTGACTTTGACGCGGGTATTCCTGTCGAAACGATTGAGGCGATGCCCGCCGGAATCCTTGAATTCACTCCGTGTCACCTCGACCATTGCATTCACGCATATTCCCTTGAACTCAAAATCAATCATTTTCCTTCCACCTCCTTCCATAGTTTGCTCAGGTATGTTGCTGATACCTTCAATTTCCGCTTCCTGTTCAGATAGTCGGCAATGGGGCGGAATCCCATGCCGTCTGCCTTCAGCTCCTTGACTTCACCCCAGTAAGCCAGGATTTTCAGGCGTACTACCGGTGTCCTCCCTCTTTGTATCAGCCCGGCAGCGCTCGCTTTGCGGAGGTGAGAAAAGTCGTCGTACTGCTCCTGGTCTGCAACCCGGTACCCTTTACCCTTGATCGTGTCCCAGCCGGACTTGCGGGCTGCCATGACAAAGGCGCAGTACTTGTTGATCCTGCCGTGGAGATCGGGGCGTTCCTCCTTGAGCTGGAACGACTTCTTCACTCCCTCTTGGAAGATCTCGATAATCTTCACCTCAGGCAGCGACGCCATCCAGGAAAAGAGTTTTTTCCGTTCATGCTCTGTCAGGCCGGTTATCAGATTCAGTTGTTCGGTCATGTTATCCTCTCGTGTAGGTCAGGGTTTCCCGTAGCCGGAAGTGGGATGTTTCAAGGGAGGTCTGCTGCAGGGCCTGTTCGTGGCTCATGCCCTGTTTGATGCACTCCAGGTAACGCTCCTGGGCGAAGTTGTGTTTCAGACCATGGCTGCCGCGACCCTTGGCATACTGACCGGTAGCCTTGGCTGCCGTGTTGATTGCCTCAACATAGGCGAAGTAGTCACTTTCCAACTTGTCATACTTGCTGATGTGCTCTTCCAGTCTCCGGTAGGTTGCGGCGGAGATGTAATGCTCAGTTTCCTTGCCCCCTTTTTCCACCGAGGCGACAATACCCACCGGAGATGCGGTGACCGGATCAGTGCCGATGCCGCGCAGACCGTTACTGGTAAGCGGGTTCTTCAAGCGCCGGTTGCTGGGTGCGCCGACCCCTTCGGTACGCAGGCCGCCTTCGTACTGCAATGATGCCTGCAACTGGAAGGTCCCATCAGTTATTGCCCCAATGAGCATGATTGGATCGGGGTAGGCACGGTTGTCAAAGATCCTGCTCGATTTGCGCAGCAGCTTCCGGCTTCTGGCGTAGAACTCCATTCGCAGTTTTTCTGTCTCCAGTCGGGGAATATCCAGAGTGTGGATCTCGATATAGTGATTGATGGCGTACTCAAACTTTCCCAGTGCCGACAGGATAGTTTCCATGGTTTGACGTGACCGTTTTTTTTCGACGTAGTGCGCCAGCCGCTCTTCGAGGTACTCGGCCATGTCGTCCCGTACCGACAGGGTATCAAGGATGCTGGTTCGCCCTTTCTTGTGCA
>JBGSQD010000151.1:0-12589 GCA_041738275.1 Geobacterales bacterium | reverse complement strand
CTGGCTGGGCGAACTGTCGGGCGAGTTTTTCACATTGTACTTTTCAATGTGGCTGGTAATCGCCGGGATATTCTGGCTTGAACTCGGAAGGGAAAAACTCAGGATCATCCAATTCCCGATCTTTTTTTCTCTGGCAATGTTTCCTTTACCAAACTACGTCAATACTCAACTTACTCTTAAACTAAAGCTTCTATCATCACAGTTGGGCGTAGGCATCCTCCACCTATGGGGGATGTCCGCATTTCGTGAGGGTAATGTGATAGATCTGGGCTTCACCAGACTCCAGGTTGTAGATGCATGCAGCGGTATCCGCTATATGGTCCCGCTGGCTGCCATGGCCATCCTGCTCGCATACTACTACAATGCTTCGTTGTGGAAACGTCTTGCGATAGCATTCTCTTCCATCCCGATCTCAATTGCCACCAACGGTCTCCGCATCGCCTCGGTCGGTATTCTGTATCAATTCTTCGGCCCGCAGGTTGCAGAGGGGTTTTTCCACGATTTTTCCGGATGGTTTATATTCATGTTCAGCCTGGGGTTGTTGATTGCTGAAATCTGGATTTTCAAAAAGCTGATGCCGGGAAAAAACCTGATCATACCTCCCGCAACCGACGAGGAGTCCACTCCCATCACCCCATCTGAGCCGCTCCGGCCAGCAATGGCAGGTAGATTCATTGTGGCCCTGATCCTTCTCTCGGCAACCCTTGCAACAGCAAATATGGTTGATTTCCGTGAAAAAACGCCTATCAGCAAGCCATTGATCGACTTTCCCCTTACTGTCGGCGACTGGCACGGCACTATCGAGCCAATGGAGCAGATATATCTTGATACTCTTAAATTGTCTGATTACGTTATCGTCAATTTCCGAAATGAAAAAGGGAAAGAGATAAACTTCTACACCGCATACTATGCCAGCCAGACCAAAGGTGAGTCGATTCACACGCCTGCCACGTGCCTGCCGGGCAGCGGCTGGAATTTCGAGGAATCAGGGCTCGCCTCTATTCAATTGGACAGCCGGGGAGAAAACCGGGCTATCAGGGTGAACAGGGCCTTCATGGAGAAGAATGGGCAACGGCAATTGACCTACTACTGGTTCCCCCAGCGCGGTAGAGTGCCCGGCAATATCCTGGAACTCAAGTATTTCGTGTTCTGGGACGCCATTACCCAGCATAGGACCGATGGCGCTCTTGTGCGCCTGGTGACGCCGGTAGCACCTTCTGAGCGGGTGGAAGATGCCGAGGCGAGAATGCAAGGCTTTGTAAGACTGGCAGTACCTATCCTTGACGGGTATCTCCCCGGTAAGAACATCCGATGATTTTCCTTTCGACTCTTCTGCTGGCCATACTTATCACCATCGCAATGACTCCCGCGTTAAGTATGCTGGCTATTCATTATAATGTCGCGGTGGATCTGCCCGGAGCACGAAAGGTGCACAAACTGCCGGTCCCACGCATTGGCGGCCTTGCCATGACCATAGGCACTTTCGTGCCGCTGTTATATTGGTTCCGTGCTGAGCAGTTCGTAATCGCCTATCTGGCCGGAGCAACTGTCCTGGTTGCCTTCGGTCTGCTCGATGACATTCTGGACATCTCGCCCAAGTTCAAATTTGCCGGACAGATAATTGCCGCACTAATCGTTATCGCAGGAGGCGGTGTCCAGATCACCTCATTGGGGATGCTTATCTCCGATGGATATCAACTGCCCGGATTTATTGCCGTGCCATTTACACTGCTGGCCATTGTCGGGGCTACCAACGCAATAAATCTCTCCGACGGGCTGGACGGCCTGGCTGGTGGAATCTGCCTGCTTATCTTTGCTGCAATCGGCTACCTCTCATATCTTGAGGGGAATCAGGTCGTCGGCTTGATCGCCCTGGCGCTGTCCGGGGTGCTCTTCGGCTTTCTGAGGTTCAATACCCATCCGGCATCGATATTCATGGGGGATGCCGGCAGCCAATTCCTCGGTTTTTCGGCCGCAACGCTGTCTATCTACCTGACTCAGAGGACGCCTACTTTGAGCCAGGCGCTCCCTCTCATTCTGCTCGGTTTTCCTATTCTCGATACCCTCACGGTTATGGTAACCCGCATTGCAAAGGGCCGGTCGCCTTTCAGTGCCGACAAAAACCATTTTCACCATCATCTGATGGGTCTTGGGCTGCACCATGCCGAATCGGTACTGGTGATCTATGTACTCCACACTCTCCTGATCATATCGGCACTTCTCTTTCGCTACTATTCAGACTGGCTGTTTTTGATCGAATATTTGGTGTTTTCTGCGGTAATTATCTTTTTTTTCGACAGGGCTCGCAGAAACCATTGGAAGGCGAAACGATTCGAGTTTTTCGACGTACGGATAGCTGGCCGCATAAGGCTCCTGAAACGTGAAGGCGTTGTTATCAATAGGGCGTTTCCTGTCTTTGTGTATGGAATTCCGTTACTACTCCTGGCAACCTGCTTTCTAACTGACGACGTGCCCGCATATCTTATTATGGCTGCTCTGCTGACAATGCTGTTAATCAGCATGGTCTGGCTATTTGCAAAACAGTGGCTGACCAGGACATTGCGTGTGACCATTTACCTTTTTGTCCCCTTCGCAGTTTATTTAAGCGAAACCGGTAAGAATATTTGGCTGGACGGGGTTCCACGAACGATGTTCAACATGCTGTTCGGCATCTTTTCGGTTTTGATTCTGGTAATTTCGAAATTTTCCAGGCGTACCGGTGGATTCAAGAGTTCACCTATGGATTTTCTAATCATTATTCTGGCGGTAGCAGTTCCCAACCTGCCGAATAATCATCTACAGGAATATCAATATGGACTTGTAGCAGCAAAAACCATCATGCTTTACTTCAGCTTCGAGGTGCTGCTTGCCGAACTCCGGGGCAAGTTCAATTATATTGCCGGGACTGTAATGGCCGCACTGCTGGTACTGGCTTCACGCTGAATTAACTGACATCTCAATAAATCAGGAGGTAATAAATTATGAAGAAGATATTTGTTCGGTGGTACTTGCTCCTCGTGGCCACGTCTCTTATGGCGTCATGTGCAGGACCTGATGCAAAGAAAGCCAAATTTTTCAACAAAGGGAAAGCCCTCTACGAAAAAGCTGATTACGTCAAGGCAAAACTTGAGTTCAAAAATGCCGTTCAGATCGATCCAAAATTCGCTGATCCCTATCGGATGCTTGGACTGATCGATATGAAGGATGGCAATTTTCGCGGGGCCTACGGTCTCTTTTCCAAAGCAATTGAGCTGAATCCGGCTGATCTTGATGCTCACTACCAGATAGGAAAACTGTTGCTTGGAGCAGGGCAGCACGACAAATCAATGGAAAAAGCGGAACTGATACTAAAGAAAGATGCCAATCACGTAGACGGTATGCTGTTGAAGGGCGCAGTGCATATTGCACGCAAGGAATTAAATATCGGAATTCCTTATCTGGAAGAAGTTATTAGCAAAGGGGTTACCAAGCCCGACGCCTACATGTTGCTATCTTCCGCTTATTTCCAGAAAAAAGATGCCGTAAATGCCGAATCAGTCCTCAACAAGGGGATTGCTGCCAATCCAAAATCAATGGACATACTAATGTCACTTGCTGACCTCAAAATACGCTCCGGAAATACTGACGAGGCAGCCGCAGTGATCAGGAAGATCATGTCCATTGAACCGAGTGAACCCCGGCATGGTATCGCCCTGGCGCAACTCTATTGGGCCGCCGACCAGCAGCAGAAATCTCTGGAAACATTGAAGGGCTTGATTGCAGCATCTCCTCAGGATCAAAATGTCCGTCTACATATAGTCGGGTTTTACCTCTCCAACAACAAACCGGAAGATGCCGAACGAGAGCTTAAGGACGGCATTGCAGCCATCGCCAAAAACTTCAAGCTTCGATTCGCTCTAAGCGAACTCTATGCAAACATGAACAAAGGCGATCTGGCTATTGAAACATTGAAGGAAGCCATGGCCAAAGGTAAGGATCTCGAGAAACCGGATCTGATTCAGATTAAAACCACTTTGGCAAAAATCTATTTGATCCGACGCGATCTAGAAACCAGCGCCAGATACGCGGATGATGTCATCAAGGAAAGCCCGAAAAACAGCGATGCCCACTTTACCAAAGGTAGCATTTTCCTGATGAAGGGCGATGGTTCAAAAGCCGTGACAGAATTCCGTTCCGTGGTCAACGAAAATCCAAAGTTCGCCCTGGCACAGATACGGCTGGCAGATGCACACCAAATGAACAAGGAAGCCAATCTGGCAATGGATGTGATGAAGAACGCTGTCAAGGCAGATCCTGATTCTCGAGAATTGCTGCGGGGCTTGACCCGTGTACTGATAAATCAGAAGGATTTCAGACAGGCGGAAGAGACATTGAACCGGCTTCTTGCAAAGAACCCGTCAGACCTGGAAGTTAAGAGCGATTTAGGGGATCTGTTTGTCCGGTCCGGCGACTTGAAGCGGGCCGAGTCTCAATATGCCGAATTGAAACGCAAAGCACCGGAACTTCCAATCGGCTACGTTAAATTCAGCGAGCTTTATCTCAAACAGGGACTTACAGACAAGGCGCTGAACGAGCTGGAACAGGCTTACAAGCGTAATCCCAAGTCATGGAGGGTATGCAATGACCTGGCATATCTGCTCTGCGAGAAAAATCGTTCTGCCAAGGATCTCGACCGGGCACTTTTAATGGCTCAGAAGGCACAATCGCTAAATCCAGAGGAGTTGACGGTATCAGATACCTTGGGGTGGGTATATTACATGAAGGGCGATTTCAAGAGAGCACTTGAACTGATATCTAAAATTCAAGCTTTGACTCCAGGTTCCCCGGTAATTAATTATCATCTCGGGATGGTGCAGTACAAAGCAGGCAAGCTTCCGGAGGCAAAAGAATCACTTAAAAAATCATTGGCGTCCGGAGAGCAGTTTACCGGCAGAGGAGAAGCAGAAACAATCATAAAGACACTCTAATTCCAATTTCAAATCAAAGATGAAATCAAGGCGAAGACGAGCCAACGAAGATAGCGCTTTGATTTGGAATTGGTATATGCCTGATATTATCGATGGTGTAATGATAAACAGTTCGATTCCGCCGCTATTTTTCATAAAACATTCACGCAACCGACATACAATTGCAATACTCGAATGCTATACTGTTTTGATTAAATTTTAACTTTCGAGAATTCATTCAAGCGAGCAGGAACATTATGTCCAAATCAATATTGTTGCCGCAAATTTCGTTAACAGTAATTGTTCTACTCATGTTTATGGCGTTTCCAATCTCTTCTTCAGCAGACCAGGTAGAAGATATTTCAGAAACAGAGCAGCAGGTTCAGTCGGTTGATCGGGGTGTTGCTTCAGGTGGCAATGACCAATCACCATCCGTCTGGAAGCAATTTTTAGGCTTCATAGGACTCGATGAAGGAGAATCAGTATCCTCAAAAACGCCGGAATCTTGGGCATTAGATGAAAATGCTGCTGATATGCCGGCTGATGAGAAGGTCGAGAAGACTGCCGTGGAGAGGGTGCCGACAGAGAAGACAGAGCAGGTTAGACCGGTTGTAGAGAAAGCCAGGATGGACAACACTGATGCCGGCAAGGCCGCCGAGAAGAAGATGCCGGCAGAGAAGGTCGAGAAGGATCGAACTGATGCTGCCGAGTCTTTGGAGAACACGCGGAAAACCCCTACTTCCCAGTCATCATCAACATGGCAGGGGTTTCTGGCCAAGGTTGGCCTGCATGACGAAAGACCATCTATACCTCCACTTGAGGTAAAAAACTCACCACAGATTCTTGGGCAGGATTATATCATTGGGCCGGGCGACCTGCTTGGCATTTCGGTCTGGCGCGATGATTCGCTTACAAAATCGGTTGTAGTACTCCCAGATGGTAAAATTCAATATCCCCTGATAGGAGAGTTAATGGTCGGCGGCAAAACAGTCGCCCAGTTGAAACAGGAGTTTGTTGAAAAACTATCCAGTTATATTGTTGACGCAGATATTACTGTAGAGGTCAAGCAATCAAACAGCTTATTCATCTATATCATCGGCAAGGTCAACAGTCCCGGACGACAGATGCTTGTTGCAAACACTACTGTATTACAGGCACTGGCCATGGCGGGCGGACTTAATACTTTTGCAGAGAAAGATGACATCAAAATATTCCGGCAGAATAGCGACAAGACGCTGGTGTATTCCTTCAGATACTCCCAGGTTGTTTCCGGCAATAATCTTGATGATAACCTCCTGCTCAAACGAGGAGATGTGATCGTCGTTCCGTAAGCGAGGATCATTTTCATGTTTCCATTGATCAACAGTAATAGAGGCAGGATTAGCTTGCTTATCCTTCATGGCACACTGCTTGCGGGCAGCTTGTTGGTTCCACTCACAAGCGTCAAGACTGCGTTTGGAGCCAATATAAGGCTCATCCCCTCATGTGAGCTTAAAGAGGAGTACAATGATAATGTCTTTTTGACCGCAGACAACAGGAATAGTGATTGGATTAGCACTCTAACACCAGGTCTGGCCTTCTCCGTCGCTTCGGAACGCCTGAATATCGATCTTCTTACCGGATTAAGCTGGCATGAATATGCTCGCACCAAAGGCATTGACACGCTGGATTATCAGTATAACGCACAGGTGGCCAAAAAGCTTACCTTGAAAGATAATTTAGACATGAGCGCTATACACGTGCGTAACACCCGTCCCGACAGTATCAGTCAGAGTACCGGGCTTGCTGCAAACACAGGCAGTGATCACTCTCAATATTCAGCCAGACTGGGAAGGCTCCTCAACGAAACGACATCGGCATCTCTGGCGTACTCGTTCGTTCAAGACGAGTATGATAATCCGGATTCTCTGGCAAATCATGTTCATAATGTGAACATGATAGTTTCAAAGGATTTGGGTTCGGTAATGCCCCTATTAAAGGGAAACCTGAGCAGTAATTTCAGCCGGGCAGTCTATCGCGATTCAACTTCGGACAATTACACCCTTAGTATCGGGGCAAACAGGAGCATTAACGAAAAGGTCAGCGTAAACCTCTCCGCAGGTGGACATTTAGTTCATTCGAAATTCATGTCGCCATTTGTGGAGAGCAATGATTCGTGGGGAGCAATCGGTTCAGCACTGCTCAACTACACCGGTGAAAAAGGTTTTGGCTCCCTCTCCTTTGCCCATAATTTTGCTGCTTCATCCGGACAGGTCGGCGCAGTGGAAACAACCTCTTTCGGTCTGACGCTTGGGCGGAGTTTAAGTGAGAAGACTAGCGCTCAGATCATGGCATCCTACAACATCAACCAGGCGGCCAGTGGGCAATATTCGAAACGAGGCTCCGATGACAGGGTGATCAACCTCAAGGCCGATATCGTGAATAAAATATCGAAATACTTCGATATAGGGATCCAATACACCTATTACACCGTCACATATGGTTATAGTGATTTGCAGATTTTCCAGAACAGCGTGATGCTGAGAGTTGTCGCAAAATATCCTGTTACCCTGTAGACCCCATCAATATTTAATTAGCGAGGTTTTCATGGATAAAAATAATTTGAGTGTTAATGACATGCTAACCATCGTCAGCAGGAGAAAATGGTACATAATTATACCATTTTTGGTTGTTTTTTCCCTTGCAACGATAATCGCATTTCTGATTCCACCCAAATATCGCTCTTCTTCAACCATATTGATCGAAGATCAAGAAATTCCTAGAGAGTATGTTTCAACAAATGTGACCAGCTACGCCGACCAGCGGTTACAATCGATCAATCAAAAAATTATTGGAACTACGCGGCTGCTTGAAATGATTAACCGGTTCAATCTCTATGCGGATATAAGGAATAAAAAACCGGTTGAAGAAGTCGTTGCTAAAATGCGCAAGGACATTAAATTTAATACCATCAATGCCGATGTAAAAGATCCACGCACAGGACAAGCAGCGCAGGCAACTATTGCCTTTTCAGTTTCGTATGACGGCAAGAAGCCGGCTGTTGTTCAGCAGATTGCCAGCGAATTGGCTTCCCTCTACCTGGCGGAAAACCTGCAGGTGCGACAAAAACAGTCCACCGGTACGGCTCGTTTCATGGAAGACGAGATGAATAGCGTTCAGACCGAACTGGCTAAAATCGATTCGCAGATAGCAGCTTATAAACAACGGAATCTGAATACACTGCCGGAACTCAATCAACTCAATCTGCAGATGCTGGACAATCTTGACCGAGATGTCAGACAGGCGAACGAACAGCTTCGTTCATTGCGGGAAAAGGAAGGGTATCTTCAGTCCGAACTTAATTCTATTCCAACCGATTCAGCCAATCAGGATAAAACACGCCTGAACGAGGTAAGAGTTCGACTTATTGACTTAAAAAGCCGCCTTTCCGACAAACATCCAGATGTCATAAAAACCAAGGCCGAGATAGCAGAGTTGACAAAACAACTGCGCGGAACCAATCGCGAAACACCTGAAGGGAAGCCTGATAACCCTTCCTACATCAATTTCCAGTCACAGCTTGCCTCGACCAGGGCCGATATCGCGTCTGTCAAACGTCAACTCGAGGAACATACCTTGAAACGTGAAGGGTTCCGCAAGCGAATTGAAGCAAGTCCTCGCGTTGAAGAAGGATACAAAGCAATGATTTCAGAAAGGAACAGTCTGCAGTTGAAATATGACGACCTTTCAAAGAAATTCATGGAGGCCCGGGTTGCAAACGGACTTGAGAAAGGGCAGTTAGGAGAGCGTTTTACCCTGATCGATGCCGCACGTTTGCCGGAAAAGCCGATTAGTCCCAACATCCCGGCAATAATTTTGATCGGATTCGTGTTAGGGATTGGAGCTGGGTGTGGTGCGGCAGCAATCAAGGAAAGTAGCGATGGTTCAGTATATAGTATTGATGAGCTTGTCCGGTCAACCCGGATATCGGTGCTCGGTGCCGTACCGGAGATCGTAACTGACCTGGACCGTGCCAAATTCGGCAAGCGCCGACGAAGGGCACTCGCTTCAGCATTCATCTCTCTGGCCTCATTATTGGCTGCGTTTCATTTTCTGATAATGGATCTCAATGTTTTCTGGGCCAAATTTTTACGGAAACTGGTCATGTATACTTCTTGAGGTAGTTCGGCGTTTCCACTAAGTAAATAGATTTGGGAGAGCACTGCATGGCAATAAAAATAAAAGCAAAAACAACAATAGAGAGTAGAGAGTCGGGTGCCGAAGATTGCGCAAAGGTTGAAATTGTCTATCCGAAGTCAGGTGAAGTTATAGAGTCTGAGGAGGTAACATCAAAGGCGTATGTATTTGATCCATCAAACGCACTAAAAAATAAAGAAATTGAGGCGGAAACCAGCACGGCTGAAGCAACCGACCAGTCGGAATTTTACGAAGATATGAAACCGCAAGAGGATGCTTTCAATGAAGAGGAGCTTGATCGGGCAAAATTGGGATGGCATTCGCCCAATTATTCAATGTCGCGGTCAATCGTACTAAACCCTGAAGTCCTGCATACAAATCGCTGCATTGCTTTCAATGGCGACTCGACAACAATAGATTCTTATAAAATACTACGAGCCCAGATTCTGCATCGGATGACGCAATCTGGCGGTAATACTCTTATGGTGACGAGTGTGCTTCCAGGCGAGGGAAAGACGACTACGGCTATCAACCTCGCTTTTATAATGGCAAAAGAGTTCCAGCAGACTGTTCTGCTTGTTGACTGTGACCTGCAGCAACAAGATATTCATAAAAAATTGGGATATCCCAGCGACATGGGGTTAATCAACTATTTGCTGGATGACTGCCCAATAACAGACCTCTTCACCTGGCCTGGGATAGAGAAAATCACCCTTATCTCAGGTGGCAGGACTATCAGGGATAGCAGTGAGTTACTTGGCTCACCACGAATGAAGGATTTAGTTTCGGATATGAAATCGCGCTATCCAAACAGATTTGTTATCTTTGATATGCAATCATGTTTCGCCGGCGCTGATACCATGGTCTTTGCTCCTTTAGTAGACAACATATTGGTAGTTGTTCAGGAAGGCAATGCTTCGACAAAGGAGATCCAGAGAGCAATCAGCCTTCTTCCGCAAGAGAAATTGCTTGGTCTCATGCTAAACAGGCACAAGGCCGCATCCCATATTGTAACGACCTCAAAATCTCGTAAAAACAGAAAACACCGACAGGTTTAAAATTACATCAATACATTGATCCTACAATCAAACAAAAAAAACCGCCTGTTGACCCAAGCGGTTTTTTTATTTATCAAAATGGAAATCCGCTATTTTTTTGCCTTACCAGCTGCGCCTTTCATAATGAGATAATGTGCGGTGTAGATGTAGTCATCCTGATAGTCACGTTTGCCATCGCCATTGAGGTCGCGTTTAGGAGTTGCCGCTTCGTTTTTACTGAGAAAAATATCAAAGTCTTTCTCTGCTGGCGAAATACCATCGACCAATGGTACCAGTGTAAGAGGGTACTCCATTAGATCTCTATCCATCAGGATTGTCAGGCTGGCCTGCATGATGTTTGCCTGGGGCAGGGTTTCTACAATCCATGTAAAAGCATCATCCTTATTGAGTGATACCAGCTTGGCGCCATTCAGAGCGAAATTGGGCGATTTGTCACCGGCACCCTTAAGTTCAACCACTATTTTGACCGGCGTTTTGCCATCGCTCAGGGCAACCGCCGGTTCCTGGCGAATGGTTGGTGCAATTTTTTTATTAAAGAGTGCAATAAGAATGGCGGGGGTTTTTTCACCCTGGTATGCGCGGAAGTTCTCAAGAACTCCTTTGTAGGATGTGCTTTTGGGACTCACTTGTTTTTGTGGCTCTGATATCGGTATCTCTCCAGCGGGAGGCTCAACGGTTCTAGTTTCAACAAATGGTTCAATCTGTCTTTTAGCTGAAGGTTCGACATACTTTACAGGTACGCCGTTTGTATCATTGGTATTAGTGTCGTTCTTGGCCGGAACATCAGATGGTATGCTTATTGTACCCAGAAATGTAGCCGTTGATGAACTTACCGGCGCTGCGGTAATGTTCGATGAACCTGCTGAAACAGTGGCGGTAGTCGTGGACATAGAGCTTGGTTGACTGAATGGGACACCCGCCGTTGATATGAAATCTGTGGAGCCGGCAGTGGATGTCTGGAAATCGATCGCCGTTGCTTTTTCACCGCCAAGCACTGTTTTTCCTTTGCTGTCGATCATGCTGGTGGAAACTGTAATAATTCCGCTCCCTGTATGGGAAGCAAATGTTATCACGGCTAGTGGACCGCTGCCTGAAAATGCAGTATTGCGGATAATGGAAATCTTAATTGCGTTTTGGCCAAAGTTGGGATTGGCTGCGAACATTGCCCCTGAGACGAGACTGCCTTGATCGACCTTTGGTGATGCCAGAGAAGAGCTGTCGTAGTTTACGATGAGTTCGATACCTGCGACACCGTCAATAGAGTCTCCATGTAGCACAAAAACGCCGTTACCTGACGCTTTGAGCGACACCGATGCCCCCATGGCAATCGATGTTTCCAACAGCAAAATAAAAACAATACTGAATAGATGTCTGAAATAAAGTGACATGGTAGTTTCTCGTGCCTATTCTTACTTCCCAAGATAGATGAACATGCTGAATAGCACAGTGGAGCTCCTGAAATTCCGATTAAAGAATTGCTGAAATATACCATGGCAATCCTAATATTGTCTTTGTAAATTTATACACAAAAACCGGAAATTCAAGTTCTAATCAATTAGGGTTCTTCGTGAACCACAGGCCCTGCCGGTGTCAAGAAGCTGTTTGCAGGCAGTAAGATACATCTGGCTCAAGAACCCTTATAATCTCACCGATTGCCATTTGGTTTATTACTAAAAGAGTGGTGCTAATTGACTCAGTAGTCCAGCAGCCAAAATAGAACCTGCTGCACCCTCCAATATGGGTATTCCGGGGACACCACAGAATGGCGCTAGTTTAAGCGGTCGAAGCATGATTTCATCGCCGTTTTCTTTGAACGCATAGGCTTCATCAGTGTCATTTTACCTCGGGGCTGAAAGATGCTTCTGATACAGGGTTTGCAGGTAAAAGGCTCGAAATATAAGTGCTGTATAATCGATAGGACCTCACTTCAGATTTGGCCAATATTTTCGGGCATTTTCTCATGCAATTAACCTTAAACTAGCGCCATTCGGGACACCACACTTAATTATTCTTCCCTCTCGGCCCCGGTTTCCCGTGCTACAACTGGCGTTCAAGTGCTGTTTCCAGGCGTTCGACAAAGCCTTCGGAACCAAGTGGTCTGCCCGTCCGTTCGTGTTTCCTGATATCGTTATCTCTCCCTCTTCTCCCGCTCCGGCAAGAAATAACCGCCCGTCTCCTGCCATTTCCAAAAGCGGCGCTACAGTAAGCGTCGGACATCTGCTAGTACGACCACATGCTGCAGATGCCGTCGGGTGGGGAGACTTTTTGTTATCCAACTTCTCGCCCAGACACCTTCGAGCTTGACATCGAAACCAGTGCTGCAATAAAGGTCAGGCCTGCTTACTATCCGTGTCGGTTGCGCAATTGCACCTTTGATTTCAGGGGCCAGAACGCTGATCGTCATGGGAT
>JBGSQD010000091.1:0-9808 GCA_041738275.1 Geobacterales bacterium | reverse complement strand
CCTGACCGGCACGACACGTGAGAAGCTTGAAACACTCTGGTTTGTTTCGCCCCCTCTCCCACCGGGAGAGGGCCGGGGTGAGGGGAAAAAACCAGCCCTCTACACCAAGGAGCAGATCCTGGCCTACAGCAACGGCAAGCCGTCCGAAGGATTCGGCGAACCTTACCGGATCTTCGACAGCGCCCGCAAGATTGCCCGCCTCCCCGGCCCTCCCTACCAGTTCATGGACCGGGTTACCGCCCTCAGGGGAGAACCGTGGCAGATGGTGGCAGGGGCCATGGTCGAGGCCCAGTATGACATCCCTCCTGATGAGTGGTATTTCACTGCCGAGCGCCAACTCCGCATGCCGTTCGCGATCCTGCTGGAGGCAGCACTCCAGCCGTGCGGCTGGCTGGCAGCTTATGTCGGTTCTGCCCTGACCAGCCCGACCGATATCTCCTTCCGCAACCTGGGAGGAAACGCGATCCAGCATCGGCCGGTTACCCCGCAGAGCGGCACCCTGACCTGCGGCGCCACTCTGAAGAAGGTTGCCACCAGCGGCGGCATGATCATTCAGGAGTACGACTTCACCGTGGCCGATTGCCTTGGAATCCTCTATGAAGGGGAGACCATGTTCGGCTTCTTCTCCAGAGAGGCCTTGGCAGCCCAGGTGGGTATCCGCGACGCCAAGCCATACCAGCCGACTGCAGCGGAGGCTGAGCGGAGTCGAAGCCTCCCATATCCCGAGTCAACACCGTTTCCGGACAAGATGCTGCGCATGATCGACCAGATCGAGCTGTTTGTCCCGGACGGCGGCCCAGCCGGTCTCGGTTACATCCGCGGCAGCAAGCAGGTTGATCCGGAGGAATGGTTCTTTAAGGCCCATTTTTACGAGGATCCGGTCACCCCAGGCTCCCTGGGGCTGGAATCGTTCCTGCAACTGGTCAAGTTCGCTGCAGTTGAGCGCTGGGGATGGCAGGAGGGAAACAGATTGACCGTTGTTGCCCTGGAACGCCGCCATAACTGGCTTTACCGCGGCCAGGTCGTCCCGGTCAACAACCGGGTCACGGTTCAGGCCTGGATCACGGCCGTGGACGAAGCAAATCGCATCCTCACCGCCGACGGCTTTCTGGCCGTGGACAACAAGGTTATCTACCAGATGAATGATTTTACCGTGCAGATGGAACAGGAACCATGAAATATACCAAAGTATTTATCGAAGAACTTGGCTATGAACTGGCGCCGGTGGTGGTCACCTCCGCCGAGTTGGAGGCGCGGCTGGAACCCCTTTACCGGGCGCTGCATTTCGCGCCGGGACAGTTGCAGGCCTTGACCGGGATTCGGGAGCGGCGCTGGTGGGAACCGGGCTACCCGCTTTCCCAGGGCGCCATAACCGCCGGGAAAAAGGCGTTGGTTGCCAGCGGCATCTCGCCGGACGACATCGGTGTCCTGACCTACACCGGGGTCTGCCGGGAGCAGTTCGAACCGGCCACGGCCTGTCGTGTGGCCGCCGGCCTGGGCATCAAGGGAAATGCCGCGGTGTATGACATCTCCAACGCCTGTCTGGGAGTGCTCAACGGCATCCTGGATGTGGCCAACCGGATCGAGCTGGGACAGATCAGGGCAGGCCTGGTTGTTTCCTGCGAAAGCGCCCGGGAGATCAACGACATCATGATCACCCGCATGCTGGAAGAGCGGAAGATGGAGCACTTTGCCGCCTCGCTGGCCACCCTGACCGGCGGCTCGGGAGCGGTGGCGGTTCTGCTCACCGACGGTTCCTTTTCCACGGCCAAGAGGCGCCGTCTCCTGGGCGGCATTACCAAGGCCGCACCGGAGCATAACGGGCTCTGCCTGTGGGGCATGACCCCTGACAACAAAGGGGGCTACACCCAGTACATGAGTACCAACGGCGTGAATGTCATGAATTTCGGGATCGAACTGGGCAAACGGACCTGGAGCGCCTTTCTGCCGGAGCTGGGCTGGACAGCCGAGCAGGTGGACCGGGTCATCTGCCATCAGGTCGGTTCCGCGCACCAGACCGCCATCCTGAAGACCCTCGGCATCCCTGCCGAGAACGACTTCTCCACCTACGAATTCCTCGGCAACATGGGGACGGTCTCACTGCCGCTGACCATGGCCCTGGCTGACGAACGCGAAGAGCTGCTGCCCGGCGACCGGGTCGGTCTGCTCGGCATCGGTAGCGGGCTGAACTGCCTGATGCTCGGAGTGGAATGGTGAACCCCTCGCTGAACAGAGAATATCCCTTCACCGGCCATACCCTCGACCTGGACAGCCCTTCGACTTCGCTCAGGACAGGCCTGCGTTACCACTATCTGGACGAGGGGAGCGGGCCGCCGGTGGTCATGGTCCACGGCAACCCTTCCTGGTCCTTCTACTACCGCAACCTGGTGATTAGCCTGCGGGATCGTTACCGCTGCATCGTGCCGGACCATATCGGCTGCGGCCTGTCGGACAAACCAGGAGACGAGCGCTATGACTATACCCTGGCCCGACGGGTGGACGACCTGGAGCAATTGCTGGACTCCCTGGGGATCAGCGAAGGTATCACCCTGGTGTTGCACGACTGGGGGGGGATGATCGGCATGGCCTTTGCCTTGCGCCATCCGGAGCGGATCAAGCGCTTGGTGATCCTGAATACCGCCGCCTTCCACCTCCCCAAGGAAAAACCGTTCCCCCTGGCCCTGAAGATCTGCCGCGACACCTGGTTGGGCACGCTGCTGGTGCGGGGCTGCAACGCCTTCAGTCTGGCCGCCTCCTTTGTCGGCTGCAAGCGCAATCCCATGCCGGCTGAACTGCGGGCACTGTACCGCCTGCCCTATGACAGCTGGCAGAACCGCATCGCCACCCTGCGCTTTGTCCAGGATATCCCCCTGGCCCCGGACGACCGCAACTATGACCTGGTGACTCAGGTGGCCGCCGGGCTGGCCCAATTCCAGGGGCTGCCCATGGCCATCTTCTGGGGCGAGCAGGATTTTGTCTTCGATCCCCATTTTCTGGCCGAATGGCAGCGCCGCTTCCCCAAGGCAGAGCTGCATTCCTACCCAGACGCCGGGCATTACATCCTGGAGGATCTGAAGGATGAAATCGTGCCGCTGATCTCCGACTTTATGGACAGAACAGAATAATGACCAGCAACGACATCGTCAACATCTCCCGCCCCCTGACGGAACTGGCCCTATCCCAGCCGGACACCCCGGCAATTATCTTTCCCCAGGAAAACCGTTCCCTGACCTATCGCCAGCTGGATGAAGAAAGCGATCGCCTGGCGCGCGGGCTGGGTCGTCTCGGCATTGTGCGCGGTACTCGCACAGCCCTGCTGGTGCCTCCTGGACCGGAACTGTTTGCCTTGACCTTTGCCCTGTTCAAGGCTGGGGCGATCCCGGTCTTTATCGATCCGGGCATCGGTGCCCGCAATCTCAAGGGATGTCTGGCGGAAGCAGCGCCCGAGGCGTTCATCGGCATACCCAAGGCCCATCTGGCGCGACGCCTGTTCGGCTGGGGCAAGAACAGCCTGCGCATCCTGGTTACCGTGGGCGGCAGCAGCCGTTTCTGGGGCGGAGTCACGCTGGACGAGGTGCGCAGTCAGGGCAATGGAAACGGACCGTTCCAGGCTACCGACACAACTTGGGATGACACCGCGGCCATCCTGTTTACCAGCGGCAGCACCGGCCCTCCCAAAGGGGCGGTCTACACCCATGGCAACTTCGCCGCCCAGGTTGAAGCACTTCAGGAACTGTACGACATCCGGCCGGGGGAGATCGATCTCCCGACCTTTCCCCTGTTCGCCCTGTTTGCCCCGGCCCTGGGGATGACCGCTGTTATCCCGCAGATGGACTTCACCCGTCCCGGCCGGGTCGAGCCGGAACGGATTCTCGGACCGGTCGCCAGCTACGGCGCCACCACCATGTTCGGCTCCCCTGCCCTGCTCAACCGGGTGGGCCGCTGCAGCGCCCCCCTGGGCGCAAAGCTGTCCAGCCTCAAGCGGGTCATCTCGGCCGGCGCACCGGTTTCGGCCGAGATACTGGAGCGTTTCAGCGCCCTGCTCCCGCAGGATGCGGAGATCTTCACCCCCTACGGGGCCACCGAGGCGCTGCCGGTCAGTTCCATCGGCAGCCGCGAGATCCTGGCCGAGACCGGCCACCTTGCGGGAGAAGGACGCGGGGTCTGTGTCGGCCGACCAGTACCGAGCATCGACCTGGCCATCATCCAGATCAGCGACGAGCCGATTGCCGTTTGGTCGGACGAATTGGCGCTCCCACCCTGGGAGGTGGGAGAGATTGTCGTCAGCGGGCCGCAGGTCACTGCCGGCTATTTCAACCGCCCCGAGGCAACCAGGCTGGCCAAGATTGCCGACCCGGAGGGTGGCGTCTGGCATCGCATGGGCGATGTTGGCTATCGGGACAATACCGGCCGGATCTGGTTCTGCGGCCGCAAGTCGCACCGGGTCGTGAGCCGCGACGAAACCCTGTTCACCATCCCGGTGGAAGGGGTGTTCAACGTCCACCCCCTGGTACTGCGCACGGCCCTGGTGGGCGTCGGCAAGCAGGGGAACCAACGGCCGGTGCTGTGCGTGGAACTGGAAAAGGGAACCAGGAAGAGCGAGCAGGAGCTGGTCCGGCGCGATCTCCTGGAGCGGGCGGCACTCTATCCCCACACCAAGGGCATCCGGGATATCCTATTCCATCCGGCCTTTCCGGTGGATATCCGCCATAATGCCAAAATCTTCCGGGAAAAGCTGGCGATCTGGGCTGCGGGTAAAATAAGGTGAGGGTGTTAGTCACCGGGGGAGGCGGATTCCTGGGCGGTGCTATTGTCCGGCAACTTGTGGAGCGCGGGGATACGGTCAGCAGTTTCTCCCGGGGCATATACCCCGAACTGGCCCGACTGGGCGTTGAGCAGGCCCAAGGAGACCTGGCCGACCAGGAAGCTCTGAGCAAGGCCGCCCAGGGGTGTGAATGCATATATCATGTAGCAGCCAAACCCGGCATCTGGGGGAGTTACCAGGAGTTCCACGAAGTCAATGTAACCGGCACGGAAAACGTCCTGGCAGCCTGCCGCCTGCATGGTATCAATAAGCTGGTCTACACCAGTTCTCCCAGTGTTGTCTTTGACGGCCAAGATGTGACCGGCGGCGATGAATCGCTCCCCTACCCGGCCCATTTCGAGGCCCATTACCCGCACACCAAGGCCCTTGCAGAACAGCTCGTCCTAGGCGCCAACGGACCAGACCTGGCCACGGTCGCGCTTCGACCCCACCTGATCTGGGGGCCGGGGGACAACCACCTGGTGCCGCGCATCATTGCCAAGGGGCGCGCAGGCAAGCTGCGGCGGATCGGCAACCGCCCCTGCCTGGTGGATACGGTCTATGTGGACAACGCCGCCCGCGCCCACCTGCTGGCCGGCGACAAACTCACGCCTGGTTCAACAATAGCCGGCAGGGCATATTTCATCTCCAATGGCGAACCGATCCCCCTCTGGGAGATGGTAAACCGCATCCTGGCCGCCGCCGACCTGCCGCCGGTGGACCGCACGATCTCACCGCGCATGGCTTATGCCGTCGCCGGCCTCTGTGAAGGCATCTGGAGTTTGTTCAGACTGTCGGGGGAGCCTCCCATGACCCGCTTTGTCGCCCAGGAGCTTGCAACCGCCCACTGGTTCAACATAAATGCCGCTCGCAAAGACCTTGATTACGAACCGGAGATCACCATCGCAGAAGGGCTCGTAAAACTGCGGACTTGGCTGAAGGATGGGCAGGCATGACAGCAGTGACCATTCCGGCCCCGGGAGAGGTTCATGTACACCGGTTCCAGCTCGACCGGGGAAAAAAGGAGCGAGCACGCCTGCATCGGTACCTTTCCTCTGAAGAAATGGACCGGGCCGACCGGCTGCTTAACCAATTGGCCTGCAATCGCTTTGTCGTGGGGCGCGGCATGCTCCGTGAAATACTGAGTGGTTATCTGGAATTGAATCCCGGCTCGCTCCGCATAGCCGCGGGTGACCATGGCAAACCCGAACTTGGAGCAGAACAGGGGCAAAGCGGGCTTTGCTTCAACCTGTCCCACGCCGACGGTCTGGCCCTGCTGGCCGTATCCGGTCACTGCGAACTTGGCATTGATCTGGAACTGCAACAGGACGACCTGCCGTTCCAGGGGATGGCAGCGCAATTCTTTTCCTGCCGTGAGCAGGCAGAGCTGTTCAGCCTGCCGGAAGAGCTGCAACTGGGGGCGTTCTACCGCTGCTGGACCCGCAAGGAGGCCTATCTGAAAGGATGCGGCAGCGGTTTTCATCAACCGGCCGACAGCTTCGATGTCTCCCTGCTCCCAGGCCAACCGCCCGCACTGCTCCAACACCGCACTGCGCCTGATGAGCCTAAACGCTGGCAGCTCATGGACATAACAGTACCGGATGGTTTCTACGCCACGCTGGCTGTCAAAGGAGAAGTGCCGGTGATCCGGTACATCCACTGATACGAGCGTATTCCGGATCAACCGGAATCGGTTCTTGACATGGTTTGTATAGATTGTTTATGATTACTGAAATTACAATTATGCGAAAATTATTCCCACTACAATTCTTTTCCCGAATTCTCCTCATGGTCATGCTGGCCGTCACGATCAATGGCGTGCACAACAGCGCTCATTCCATGCAAAGCCATGTGACAGCAGAAAACGATCAGGTCTCGGCTTCTGAAATCACCGACTCGCACCACTGTCCGTGCGCCCCTCATGAACAACACGAAGATTCTGATTGCTGCGACTCCTGCATCAACTGCGCCTGCCATGCGCCTCTTGCTGTTCAACCGTTTAAACTCGGCTATAATCCCGTCATATTTGATCTGTACACGTCTGACCCTTTCAAGCATTTACCCGAAGTGTATCTTTCCAGGTTTATCCCCCCGCAAATACAAGCCTAAAACGCTTCAACAGGAGTAGTTTGTCCCCTCCCATGGACAAAATATTTCTCGGCCCCTGTTGTGGCGCGGCCGCAATCATTTAGAATTGTCATACCTAACTGAATAAAAGGAGGTATTTCCTTTGGGAACTACTGTATTCAAAAGAGGCGCTCAGCTACTTGTGCCTGGCATAATCTGTTTTCTTACATCTGCACCGGTTTTCGCAGAGACACAACAACTGGCACTGCCGCAGGTGATCGAGGTTTCGTTACAGAATAACGGCGACCTCAAATCATTTCGTGAAGAAAAAGGTATCCGTGATGCCGGCATGGTCAGGGCGGAACTCCTGCCGAATCCAACCCTTGATTTAGAAGCAGGCACAGGTGCATTGACCGGCAGCAGTGCCGAAAACAGTCTATCTCTCGGGGTGTCACAGGAGTTCTTCCTGGCGGGAAAACGGGGAAAAAGGCTCGCCGTCGCCGAACAAGAATTGGAGATGTACCGCTGGCAATTGGCTGACCGGGAGCGATTACTGCGCGAAGAGGTGAAGACGGCCTTTTGCGATGTCCTTCTGACCCGGCAGCGGGTCGTCCTCTCGGATCGTTACATAACGCTCAACCAGCAGCTTCTTGATGTGGCCAAAGAGCGTTTGGCGGCAGGGGATATCCCTGAACTGGAAATGAATCTGGTCAAGGTGGAGCTGGCGCGAAGCAAAGGTTCCAGGATTGAGGCAGAAAACGCGTTGAACCGGAATCAGGCAAAACTGCTGACGCTTATGGGACTTTCACTGGGTGAATCTCCGACCATTGTCGGGGAATTTGAACCCGACATCATCCTGACGAAAAAACTGGTTGATCTGAAGCAACTGGCCCTTGGGAATCGCCCGGATCTTAAAGCAATGGAAGCTGAAAAAGGCAGGGGGGAATCGGACATCACCCTTGCCCAGGCTGAAGGAATCCCGAATATTACGGCTGGGCTAGCTGTGAGTCGGGATACGACGGCCATGGAGATCGGAGGGGTTGAGGGCAAGGATACGGCCTATATCATAGGCTTGAAATTGTCCATTCCCATTCCCGTATTTGACAGAAACAAGGCCGGTGTTCAGGAAGCACGAGCCAAGCGGAGCATTACTGAAACCCGTTTGTTGGCAGCAACCAGAAACGCCGAACGTGAAGTTGAGACGGCCTACGCCAGTTTGCAGAATGCTGAAAAAGTCCTTTCTCTCTACAAATCGAACATCATTCCCCAGCTTGAGGAGAACCTGAAGCTGACCCAGGAAGCCTATCGCCTCGGTGAGGTCGGTATTCTGGCAGTCATTCAGGAACAAAAGAAATTCTTCGAGGTCAGCGATGGGTATCTGACTGCGTTGCATGATCGTCAGACAGCGCTCATGAAACTCGAATCTGCAGTGGCAACAGAACTTACCGGAGGTGTGCAGTGAATAAAAAAGCAATTATCATCGGACTTATCCTTGCCGTGGCAGTTGGTGGCGGCTTTCTCTATCGTTCCACCCAGACCGGGAACAGCGGTGTGAAGCAGGCGGAACATAAGGATGAAAAGGCAGATGGCCATAAGGAAGAAGGAGAGCATAAAGAAGAGAAAGAAGGCCATGAGGGACATGACGAGCATGGCGAGGTGGGTAGCGTCAAGATGACTGCCGAGGTGCAGAAGCTGAATGGCGTGGTCGTCGCTGCGGCCAAAAAGCAGCGGCTTGCCGGTAGCATCAGTGCCACCGGCAAGGTGGAGGCCAATGCCGACCGGATTGCCCATGTATCACCGCGCATCAGCGGCAAGATTGTGGCTGTCAGAGCCTCCCTGGGCGACAGTGTTTCATCGGGCCAGGCACTTGCTACCCTTGACAGTGTCGAACTTGGTGAGGCACTGGGCCGTTACCACCAGTCAAAGACCAAGCTGGCCCTGGCTCAGTCAAACATGGATCGAATCAAAGGTCTGGTCGAAAAGAAAATTGCGGCCCGCAAAGACATCCTTCAGGCTGAAACAGACTTCAAGACAGTGCAGACCGAATTGCACACCGATGAAGAACGATTGTCCCTCTACGGCGTTGCCATTGCCGACCTCAAGGGAGACAACCACAAAAGACCGCTCCTGCCGGTTCGCTCACCCATCAGCGGCACCATCACTGAAAAGCACGCCATTGTCGGCGAACTTTCCGATCCTTCTAAAAGTCTCTACACCGTGGCTGACCTCTCCTCGGTCTGGGTGATGGTAGATATAAACGAGAAAGATCTGGCCAAGGTTCGTAAAGGGCAAGGGGCAATCGTTATTGTCGGCGCTTTCCCGGACCGGAAACTGAGAGGCCGCATCACCTATATCGCCGATCTGGTTGACGAGTCCACCCGTACGGTCAAGGCGAGGATCGAGGTTGCAAATCCGGGCCGGAAGCTGAAACCTGAGATGTTCGCCACCGTCGAACTTGCTTTGGCGGCTGATGCGCCGCCGGTGCTGGCCGTTCCCGAAGATGCCTTGCAGGATCTGGATGGCAAAAAGGTGGTCTTCGTCGCGGAAAATGGCGCTGAATTCGCGGCACGACAGGTTCAGTCGGGCAGAACCGCAAGCGGCCTGGTTGAAATAGTCTCCGGGCTTAAAGAAGGCGAGCGCTACGCAATCAAGGGATCGTTCATCCTCAAGTCGGAAGTGAAGAAGGGTGAGGTGGTTGACGAGCACGGACACGGCAAGTGACATGCTACTTCATAACTCCCCCTGCCCCCCTCTTATCTTAAGAGGGGGAACGTGCATCGCCGCTGCTACTGTAATTACCACTTCAGCGTCCCTCCCCTTAATCTAAGGGGAGGACAGGTGGGGTTATAAACGAAAATTGAATCACATAATACGGGAGATTACTTCTAATGCTAGAAAAATTGATTGCCTATACCTTGCGGCAGAAAGGAATGGTCA
>JBGSQD010000080.1:0-3367 GCA_041738275.1 Geobacterales bacterium | reverse complement strand
ACGATCATCTTGAGAAATTCTGCCGGCGCGGTTCTGAAAACCGATGCCACCCGAATTTCGTGCTTGGCCTTGAGCTTGCCACCCTGCACCCTGGAGACGAAGGTGTGGCTCCCCAGGGCGTGCTGAATGACGTGCATCTTGCCATCGTAGGCCACCCTGCTCAACGGTTGCGCGGTGCGAAGAAACTCGTTTTTGATTCCCATCGTAAAGTCGTAGAGCGCTTTGTCGGTACGGATGTCATGGGCCGTGGGATATTTTCGCGTCAGCAGGCTAGCCAGCCTGTCCTCCGCAATCAGGTGCTGCGCCTGGCTGATAATCTTCTCGGAATAGCCTGCCAGATATTTCAATTCGTACATATGTTCACTCAGCTTTCTATATACAGTCAGTGCTGTATCTTTAAGTGTTCAGTGGTTAACAGCCACCTACTCTAGCGACTGGCAACTGGGATCTGAGCGGCGAAGCACCGATTCCGCTAAACACTATGCCGCCTTCAACAATTGCACGTTATCCAAAACTTTTCGATAACGCCGCTCTGCATGCCACAAATCGAACGAATTTTGAGCGTTCAGCCAGAACGCTGAGGAATTGCCAAACAGTCGCGAAAGACGCAACGCCATGACCGGGCTAACGGCACGACGACATTGCAGCAGTTCGTTGACCGTCTGCCGAGACACTCCCAGGGCTGCCGCCAGAGCCGTCACCGTAAGACCGTAGTCCGGCATGAAATCTTCGCGCAGCATCTCTCCCGGATGGGTCGGGGAAACGGTCCGCTTGTTGGTGTTTGGTATACTCATTTTGTCACCTCGTTAATGATAGTCGGTTATCTCCACATCATAGGCATCGCCATCAAGAAACACAAAACAGATACGCCACTGGTCGTTGAACGAGATGGAATGCTGACCAGATCGGTCATCCTTTAGACTATGCAGGCGATTGCTTGGTGGCACCTTGAGATCATCCAGTGATACGGCAAGATCAATGTATTCGAGACGACGTAGCGCACGGCTTACCAAATCCGGCGGCAACCGCCGTGATTTACCGGAGGTGTACAAGGTAGCTGTGTGCTTGTCGGCAAAAGTTTTGATCATGGCCAAAGTGTAATGTGTAACGTGACACGCGTCAAGGGAAGAAATAGAATCTGAGGAAACTCAGACTTCCTTCAGTGCTGTTCACTTGCAAATTATTAGGTGGCAAGTTCGGACGCAACAAGATTCTAAGCAAAAACTTGACCAGGCGAGGGCATGGTATTAAATTACATATATATTTCATTTAGCTGGAGGGTGATATGACGGTAAAGAAAGAGGACACAAGGGAAGAAAGAACCTGCTTTTTTATAACACCAATAGGTGGTGATGATTCAACAACTAGAAGGAATACTGACGGTTTGACAGTATCAGTAATCAGGCCGGTTCTAAAGGAATTTGAATTCAAGGTTGAGGTTGCTCACGAAATATCAAAACAGGGCTCAATTACAAAGCAGGTTATCGAACATTTACTGGAAGATGAACTAGTGATAGCTAATTTGACACAGTTGAATCCTAACGTGATGTATGAATTAGCAGTTAGGCATGCTGCAAGAAAACCCGTTGTAACATTAGCAGAGCGCGGAACAAATCTACCATTCGACATTAGCGATCAAAGAACAATCTTCTATGACAATGATATTGCAGGCGTTGATGAACTGAAAAACGCACTTAGCAGCGCTATCACTGAAGCATTGAAAGATAAGAGTCCTGACAACCCTATATACGCAGCTGCTTCTATGGCTAATATTCTACAACAGGTAGAAAAAACTGAAAAAGATGATATTCAGAGATACCTAATAGATGGCATGATGAAGTTGGAAAGCTCGATAAATAATCAAAATGAATTGATTTTGTCTATGCAAAGGCCCAAAACCGAACCACGCGCTACAGGCTTAATAGGTACTGCATCGCGACCTAGTTTGGCGGATTTTGCTATTACCCCTGACTCAACGAAAAGACGTTCTCTTGCAGACTTAGCACCACAAATGGAAGAGAAAAAGAGCAAGGAGGAGTAATTCCGGGTAGAGTAGGGAACGCTGTAAACCTCAAAGACAGCCCCCTACCCCTTCCCTCGATACCCTTCACCATCCTCATGCACCATGCCCACATCAGCTATCTTACTTTTTCGCAGAGCATCCGCACCGATGGCAACAATATGCGGACGCGGCGCGCCCGGCAACACAGCCAGACTTTCTGGAAAACGATCCAGGATGCGCAGCAGGTTATCCATGGCCCTGCTTTGGACAACCTGGCCGTTTTCATAGCGGGCAAATCCTTTCAAACCGCCACCAAGAACAGTAGCCATCTGCTCCTGAGTCAGGTGCAGCTTGCGCCGGATTCTTTTTATATCCGCAGCCGTCAGCAATCCATCAACCTGACGTCCAAAATCCCTGAGCAACTTCTCCGCCCGACGGGCTGACTCCTTTTCCACAATCGCTTCACCACAGACCGGGCACTCCAGAACACGGTAATCAGAAACCGCCAAAGAATGTCCCTTGTAGTTGAAACACTCTTCAATTACCTTTTCATTCAACCGACCACCACCGCAAAGCGGACAACTATCACCTTGTTTGTACATGTTAGGTAACCTCTTCATCCAACAGTTTAAACGAAATAATAACACCCTTGCCGTCCAGTGATTTCTGCAACTTTATGTAGATTCCCACATTACCGTCATTGGTTCGGTACACGTCCTGCCAGATCTTAGAGTTGCCATGCGTGGTCATGGATTTATAAAACTCACTTGAGGCAAGCCGAAGAATCCTGGCAACCATTGACTCATAGTCAAAATATCCCAGCATAGCGGCACCTTGCCGGCCAGAACGGGTAACAATACGGGTTGATTCATGCAGCAAAAGCATTTTCAGTGCATCAAGCCCGTAATGTGGTTTCCGTTTTTCCATATTCAATCATCCAGAGTGTGGAATATTTTGAGCCATTCGTCAATGCAAAGTATCATCATGATACTTTATTGTGGTGTATGTTGTTATTCAGGGTAAAATCAAAAAAACCGCTGAACCGGCACTCTTCCGGGTTCAGCGGTTTTTTATATCGTCAGATTGTCTCATCCACTCCATCCCAAACCCCATCACATAAGAGTGCTCTCACTTTACTCTGCCGCCACTCGCCTGTCAAAGAAAACCCTTGCAAAA
The DNA here is from genome assembly GCA_041738275.1 of Geobacterales bacterium. Taxonomy (GTDB): domain Bacteria; phylum Desulfobacterota; class Desulfuromonadia; order Geobacterales; family Pseudopelobacteraceae; genus JACPFJ01. The sequence continues at coordinate 189 of JBGSQD010000080.1, read as the reverse complement.
TCCAGCCATCAGCCGGGGCACAATCATGTCACACATATCGCCAGTGGATTATCCTAAAAACGGCAGTTGGATTCCGTTATCCTATTGCCGGCAGTAATTTGAGAGCATCTGCCGGGTTCAAAACGGGTAACATTTTTCTGTAAGCTCTCTTGGCAATCAGTGCGATTCTCTCTGCAATTCCCAACTGCT
>JBGSQD010000076.1:0-4774 GCA_041738275.1 Geobacterales bacterium | reverse complement strand
TGGGTATCGAGGCTCTCAGCAGGGGGGCGGCATTCGGCTGTTTTATCGAAAAGGACAGGGATGCGCTGACAGCGCTGAAGAAAAACCTGTCCACGGTACGTTATGAAGCGTGTGCCGATCTGCTGCAGATGGATATTTTCAAGGCATTGAACCTGCTGGCCGCGAGAGGGGAACAGTTTGATATCGTTTTTTTCGATCCGCCTTATTCGGCAAACCTGTACCTGGCTGTGTCGGAAGCGCTGAGTAATTATTCCCTCCTGAAGGCGGGGGGGCTTTTTGTGGCTGAAAGTGACGTGCGGAACCCGCTGCCTGACCAGGTTGGAAGATTTGTCAAGAGTGACTGCAGGATCTACGGAGACACAGTTTTGGATTTTTATACACTGGAGAGAGAATGAAAAAGATTGCTGTGTATCCTGGTTCCTTTGATCCTATTACCTATGGCCACCTTGACATTATCAGACGCACCCTGACAATCTTTGACGAGGTCATCGTAGCCGTGGCCCGGAATTCTTCAAAAAATTCTCTCTTTACCACTGAGGAACGGGTCGAGCTGATCCAGGAAGTTTTAAAGGATGAGAAAAGGGTCACGGTTGACACCTTTACCGGTCTTCTGATTAATTACGTCTCCTCCAAAAAGGCGCATGTTATCATCAGGGGATTGCGGGCCATATCCGATTTTGAATACGAGTTTCAGATTGCCCAGATGAACAGCACCATCGGGCATGAAGTTGAAACACTATTCATGATGACCTCGATTCAGTATGGCTATCTATCATCCTCCATTGTCAAGGAGGTCTGCTCTCTCAAAGGCAATATTGATGGTTTCGTGCCGGCTGAGGTCAAGTCAGCACTGCGATCGAAGTACGGCTTTAGCAACACCGGTGAATAATACAAGCATACAATCAACTGAATGAGGGGAGCAGACATGATCACCCGTGATATGATTATTGCAGACATCATCAGGCAGCACCCCGAAACCTTGCCGGTTTTCAAACGCTACAACCTCGACTGCTACGAATGCCAGATTGCTGATCTGGAAACCCTCGAACATGGTGCAGGTGTCCACAAGGTAGGTATAGACGAACTCCTTGAAGCACTGAATCTCTCGCTTAGATGACATCCCTGTTATCAGGTCGAATTGCATGATCAATTATATCGAATGGTCACTTAACTATGAGTGATATGGACCAATACACCAGTTATTTCAGAGCCGGTATGAAGGTCGGTGTCGGTATCCCCATGCCCAATGCCGAGGAATTTCTGGAATGGGCCGTGATTCATGAGATCGACGAGGATCTCCTCACATTGCAGCTATCCCGTGATCAGCTGCCGGTTGAGGTCACTCTCCATGTGGGCCAGATCCTCGAAATACGGGGCGGTCAGGAAGATTCAGGGTATTCCTGCCGTGCCATCATCGTTGTCGAAGGGGAGGCGCAGGAGATACTGCTCCGCCTGATCGGGGAGATTGTCTCTGATGAACTTCGCGAGTTTTACCGGATTGATGCCTTTCTCCCCATTAAATACTATATCCCCTGGGAACAGAATCCTGATGTTCTCAAGCGTGAGTGGATATCGAGGCGCGAACAGCGCCAGCTTGAGGAGTTGGAGCAAAAAGAACAGCGTTGGGACAGCACCTATGTCGCTGATAGTGCCGGGCTTCCCCAGGAACCGCACCAGGAAGAAAATGAGTATGATGCTGACGACAGTTGGGATACCATCATACCACTTGCGGCAAATATCAGTGGTGGTGGTATCCGCATCATCACCCATCAGGGTTTCGTGTACGGAGAATTTGTCCTGCTGGAGATACTGATACCCTCGCCGGTACGCATTGTAGATGCCGTGGTGCGAGTGGTATTTGCCACCCGCAACTACGCAGCTGGTGTTGATCAGGAGTACTACAACACCGCCATGCAGTTCGTTTTTATTGCTGAACGGGACCGCGACGCCATCATCAACCACATCTCCAATGTGCAGCTCAAACGCATTCGGCTGATGCGCGAGAAGTACCTGTTCCGTTCAATCATTGATGAAGATGAACTGCAGGAGGATGGAGAGCCGACATCAGTTGGAATCAACTGGGTTTTGGTTGCAAAAAGAACCGTCTATACAATTCTATTTGCTGCAATTGTCCTGATGTTTTATACGTATTTCAATTATTATATTCAAGACCGGCCAAAGAACGAAATTGAAGAGATTTTCGAGGATGGAGTAAGGAAATATCGGGAGAAAATGAAAAGATAGTGGTGTAAAACAGGGGTCGTAAGGATAAGGAGCCATGTCAAAAAGACGCGGCTCCTTTTTTGTTACTGTAATCATTGCCCTGGTGCAAGAAGAATCCTGTTCGCTCGATCAATGAATTCAGGCGAGGGACGGTCGCGGAAGATACCGTTGTCCGTACTATCCGCTGAAACACCCCGCAGGAAGATGTAGATGGCGCCGCCGAAATGTGCTGCATAATCATAATCAGGCAGCCGCAGTCTCAACAGCCGGTCCAGGGCCAGGGTGTAGAGATGGTACTGAAGGATGTAGGCGTGCTGAGCCATGGCGCGGCGGAGTGCGGAGGGGTGGTAGTCATCTCGATGATTGCCCAGGTGATTGGATTTCCAGTCGATAATATAGTAACGGCCGGCATGTTCAAAGATCATGTCTATAAAGCCGTGCAGCATCCCCCGCGACTCCTGGACCTGGAGCATGGACAGGATCTCATGGTAATTTCCGTGCTGTTCAGGACTGAGCAATCCGGCAAAAGCCTCCCGAAGCAGCGGCCCGCTTAACAGCTCCAGTGGGAGGAAAAACTCCATCTCGGTACGCCAGGCTGCCGGCCTGAGTTGTGCCAGGGAAAACCCGGGCGCATCCGGAATCAGGTGGGCGCTGAGCACCGCACCCATCATGCCGGTCACGGCCGGAAGCCAGCACTGATCATAGCCGTTGCGCTGCAGGCAGTCCAGGGTAGTGGTTTCCAGGGCGTCGCCTGCGGCGCTGCTGAAATCGAGGTGCTCGAACAGTTCATGCAGGCAGGTGCCGGCCTCGGCTCCTCGTGGGAAATCGAAGATCGACAGCCCGTCTGTGTCTGCCATGCGATCAAAGTCCTCTGCTGCGGCCGGAGCAGGGAGGGCGTCGTGGTCACGGGGCTGCAGGGTGCGTTCGCTTCCGCCGGCAATGGCGCTGAAGCTGGAGACGCGCCAGTTGGTGGTTATTGTTCCCTGCAGCTCACGACAGCTGTAGCTGGCCGACATGTCCAGGTCAGGGCGATGTAGCGGGGGGGGCATGCTGGTCGGCATGAATTCCACGGATATGGCGAGGGAATGGTCATCCTGGATGGAGGATTCCGCCAGGTCGCGAATGTCGTTCAAGATCTCCTGGTCGCCGGTTGCGCCGAATGTCTTGGCATCCTTGTATTTCGTACCATGGAGAAGCCTGCGCAGTGGCGAGCCAAAGGCGTCTTTGACGGCGCCCCAGGTAACGTAGCAGAGAAACTCGGCCCGGGTTATGGCGACATACAGCAGCCGGACCGCCTCGGCCTCCTGTTCCGCCCTGGCCAGCTGTTTGTGCACGGTCTCCCGCTTGTCCGAACCAAGATCCAGCACCAGCCGGCCATCTTCGGCATGGAAGAGTACGCGGCTGTTTATGCTTGCTGGCGGATCCCAGGCAAAGGGGAGAAACACCACCGGATACTCCAGCCCTTTGCTGGCGTGGATGGTGGAGAGGGTAACGGCATTATCGTCCGTTTCCAGGCGCAGCAGAGAGGTCTCGTCCTGCTGCTCGCCGCTGATGCGGCGTTCCAGCCAGGTGATGGAGTACTCGATTCCGATACCGTGCTCCTGCTCCGCACCATGGAGCAGTTCCATGCAGTGCAGGATATTGGTCATGCGCCTTTCACTGCCTGCGTGGGCAAGGATCTGCTTCCTGACGCCGCATTCTCCCAAAAGGCGAGCGGCCAGTGCAATCACTCCGCCAGTCCGGGCGGCATCATGCAGTGTCCGAAAGCGCATCAGCCAAAGTTCCCACCCCCAATCATCGCTTCCCAGGGCAAACACCTCATTAGCCGACAGACCGATCACAGCGGTCAACAGCGCCTCGCGAATCAGGTCACCGCGGGTCGGATCACTAGCAGCCCGCAGTATACGCAGGATATCCTGTGCTTCACGGGTCTCGAAGATGGTGGCATTGCCATGCTGCACAGAGGGGATGCCCAGGCTTGTCAAGGCGTCCTGGATCTGGTCGGCCTGGTAATGGGCCTTGACCAGCACGGCAATGTCCCCTGGTTTGAGTGGCCTTCGGATGCCGTCCTTAGCGATGATCTCGAAATCGTCATCCAGCAGCCGGACGATCTCCGCCGCGGTCGCTGAAACCGCGGCAGCGCGGACAGCAGTTTTGCCGGCGACTTTGGTCTGATCCTCGCGTTGGTGTACCCAAAAGCGCAGGGGCTGCTCCAACGGGCAGTTGTTCTGCAGCAGTTGATGTTGCGGATTTCGGCCCGATTGCACCTCTGTGAAGTCAATGGCGGTGCACTGAAAGGGATCGTCGGTTCTGTACAGGGTGTTGACAGCCTTGACCAGCGGACTTGTGGAGCGTCGGTTGGTGTCCAGGGTCCAGCGCCGGTCACCATCAGTAGCCAGCGCTGCGGCAATGTAGGCCTGGATGTCCGCCCCGCGGAAGCTGTAGATGGCCTGTTTCGGATCGCCGATCAGGAAGAGCGGATATTCTGGTGTTTTTTCAATAACATCAAGAATATATACTTCCCCCTCCCTTGACGGGAGGGGGTTAGGGG
>JBGSQD010000195.1:0-14492 GCA_041738275.1 Geobacterales bacterium | reverse complement strand
TCGTTCCTTGATCCGTCCGCAGATGCCGTCGCCGCAGAGCATACCATTGGGGACGACCACCCCGGCCCGGCCAGGCTTTGGCTGACGTTTGAGCTTGCGCATGATCATCTGGAGAAAGAGAAGAGTCGTCTCCGAGGTCTGCATCTCGGCTGGAAAGTTGTTGAGAATTCCTTTTTCCTCTTCGCCGCCAAAAGGAGGATTGGTAAGGATCACATCCACCCGATCCCGGTCGCCGATTTCATTGAGCGGAAAGCGGAGGCTGTTATCCGGGTCGATTCTGGGGAATTCCAGCCCGTGCAGCAGCAGGTTCATCTGCACCAGCAGATAGGGAAGCGGCTTGGCTTCGCCTCCATAAATGCTGCTTCCCTGGAGGGTCTTTCGTTCCTCGACGGTACTGCACTGCTTCTCCAGGTGGCTGTAGGCCTCCACCAGAAAACCGCCGGTGCCGCAGGCCGGGTCAAGGATGGTTTCACCCAATTGGGGATTGAGGACATCGACCATGAAGCGGACAACCGGGCGAGGGGTATAGAATTCTCCCGCATCACCGGCTGCATCGCGCATCTCCTTGAGCATGGATTCGTAGAGGTGGCTCAGGGTGTGAATTTCGTCGGACGAAGTGAAGTGTATGCCGTTCACCTTGTTGATCACGTCTCGCAGCAGATAGCCGTTGATCATCCGGTTGATGGTGCCTTTGAAGACGGTGGCGATGACATCCCGCCGGTCGCCGCCATTGATTCCCTGGAGACCGCGCAGATAGGCGAACAGCCCGGCGCCCCTGGTTCCATCCGGACGTACCGCTTCATCGTTGTTGACGAAGGCGATCAGCTCATCGCCGGTTATGCCGTCTTCTCGTGCAGCCCAGTCGCGCCAGCGATACGGCACCTCAATTGCCGGTCGAAACTTCTCACCGGAAAGGATCGCTTCCTCCTCCCGTATTCGCTCCATGTCATCAAGGAATTTGAGGAACATGATCCAGGTAAGTACGGGGAGCCGGTCGATGTCGCCGGAGAGCCCCTTGTCCTTACGCATGATGTCTCGGGAAGATTTGACGATTGAGCCAAGTTGTTGGGCGGTAGTTTGGGTTTGGACGGTTTTCTTGATGCGGGCCATTGTTGTCCTTTATATATAAATGGTTATTCTGATTTCATGTTTGATATGCAAAAAGCTCGATTCCGGGTTGGCTTTTCAGTTCAGTCAAATGGATGTACTGGGAAGAAACTTATCTGTAACGTGGCTGAGGGAGTGGGGTTCATGCACCACCCGATGATGGTTGGCCTATCAGCCTCTACGTTCTATACGGCACTCTAGATCTTCGCACACTGACATCCACCATCTCGCAAGAGTCAAGGAACTCGCGAATGCCACGTTCAAATAATTCATCTGTTTCAGGGCCAAGTATTACCTCCTCAATTTCTAGAGGTCTGTGCTGATTTTTTATTGGAAAAAGCTCGTCAGACGCCACGTACGGTTGTAGCCTTGATTTAGAGACGCGAAACCTCTTAGGTGGTGGTGAGACATTCAAGGAATTCAGTACCTCTGAATTTTCAATATAGGCAAGACGATACTCCTGCTCTGTTCGAAACGCAGAATCCTTGAAAAATGCTGCCAATTCAATGAATCGATCAGTTTGGTGATAAACGTCAGGTATACGTTCAAGCCTATCCGCAGATAGATCCGCTTCGTACATTTGGGTCATATGGTATAGGTAGACTGTGCTAAGTTTTCGCTGAATGTCATGATCGTATTCTACGGGTTGTAACCTTGTCTGATGTGCATGTACCGGAAGGTGGCGGGGATTAATTCCGAGAGCAATAGTTCCGTATGCACGCCACTGACTCAGGCTGTCATTTTCAGCAGAGAATGATGCAATACATACTCGATGATTGGGTTCTGCGATCTCTTGGTCCCAGTGGTGCAAGAGGTCAGTAATTGGACTGTTCGGTCTTGCTTCAAGCATTCCAGCAATTACTTCCCGAATTATCTCCGCGCCGTGCATCAACTCACGCTTATCATTCAGAAACGAGTAGTCAGATAGCCACAGAGACCGGCTTTGCACAATCCCTATGAAACCCTCCAAGGTCGTATAATGATAAATAAGTCTGGGTAAATCCATTGTGATGAGTTTAAGCCTGCGAGCCTCATTCCAAAATGTCTTCGGCACTGAAAACCAATTCGGCAGATCGTCACCGTCCCAATTGTAGTAGGTGCCACCTAGAGGAGATTGCCAGGCTCTTCTCTTGTATGTTGTCACTTTTTGTCCTTCGATGCATCCCTGTACCTGAAAGCATTCATCGTCAATTCCATTCTTACAGCCCGGCCACGGGCAAGGGAAAGTGTCCCAAATGCCATGTTCTTCACAGACGTTATCTGGAAAAAAGGGGAAATTTAGGGTGAGCATGTTACTCCTCCGTCAACGGCTCGGCAGTTGACCTGCAAGCCCAGCCTTTTCGAGCTGGCGGTATCCAACTGTCCAGCTGTTGAGATCATCGCTTCAAATCATTTGTATAGAGTTGAGACTTGATCATCATATTAGATCTCATATTTTCTTTACCAGTAGTCGTAAGTTTAATTACTCAACTGAACACCTTTGATGCTGATATTTTTCTTGAGGCGTCGATTATTATTATGTTTTCCGCGTCTGTTTGCTTGATGCTTGCCAGTACTCTATTAACTTTGCTTATTTCAGATGGTGTATAACAAAGTATGACTTTTATATCGGTAATTGATTTTGATGCTTTTTTATAAATTTCTGTTTGATTGAGCAAATTTTGTTTTAGTGAGGATGAACTTGCCAATTTAAATTCCACAATAGTCGAATCTCTTTGCCCATATGATATTTTATAGTCGGCTGGACCTCGACCATTATTAACTTCAGAGTTGACGTCAAATGGCGTTGCAAACCAAGTTAATCTAAATATTCTTTGAATAGTGTCTTCAGTCGCGATCGCCTTATCATTCTTATAAAAAATTCTGTAACCGTCATTATTTTCAATAACCTCTTTTAGATATTTTGCTCTTTGAAGAGCTGCCTCATAACTGGTTGGTTTTATGGTGAAGAACTTACTATTTGCAGCTACTGTTTCACAAAATTCGGAAAGGGTTGTGATTAGCTCCTTTTTCAGTTTTTGTACTTTTTCAGTTGATATTTTTGCTGCTTGATTTTTTGTATTTTCTTTATATCGAATGTAATAGTCTAAAATTTCAGGGTATTCTTGTATTGTTGCATTGATTGCCCACTCAATTTCCTTTTGTTTCGGAGAAGGCGGCAATCTCCTCTGGAAATAATCGTTAATTGAACTACGCAGAGATGCGTTTTCCAAAGCGTTAGTTATTCTTCTGAATTGGTTACTAAGGTCGCTGTGACAGATAAATGCATCATCTTTGGTTAAAATGTCTAACGGAGTTAGTACAATATAATCACCATCTTCCATATAAAAGTACGGTAACACAAACGATTTTGGTGTCCAGGTCATCAATTCTTTGTTGAATTTGCATCGAACCGAGAAGAGTTTTCTTTGATCATCTCTCAAATATTTAAGAGCAAACTCCTGCGTGTAGCCTAATAGATATTCGAGCATTAGGTTCGTAGTGAAATCACTTATAAAGTCACGACCTATACCAGCGCCAACTAGTGTGAGCTTTTCTATGTGCGAAGTAGATGAGACAGTTTCACTCCCAAAATTAGAATAAAATCCGTTAAACGCCTTTATCAAATCCCTAGCGAATTTCGGACCCAATCCTCTTCCGCTGTTGCCCCATTTACATAAGCCAAGCCAATTTTGCTTTACCTCCTGAAATTGAAATAGTTTAAGGTCGGTATTTGGGTCTTGAGTGGCAAGTTCTTTGAGGCCAATTAAGTGATTTACTATTTTGTCATGGAGTTCTACATATTCCGTTTTTTCAGAAGCGAATAATAAAAATGGATCGATAAATAATGGGAGATCCGCATCTATACATATATTTAAAGCGCCGTGCTTATCCAATACGTTTTCATCAATCTCAAAGTAATCTGAAAAAAGAAGTTTTACGCTCATAATTCTCCTTCGGGGGGTCCCAGAAGGGGACGTTCTTGAAAACTTTCCCAACTGACCCTTTTGCCCTCTCAAATCAACTTTTTAAGAATGTCCCCTCAGCCTTCCCAAAGGATAACCATTGCGCCAGTTCCGTTCGCTGCTTGGCACCTGAGTGGCCCGATCGAATCAGGGTTTCCAACTCCAACAATTTTACAGGCCGGAGGATCACTTTTGCTTGCGATGATCCGTTGACGGGATCATTGATCGACAAGACCTGTTCACGAGCCGTGCAGTCCGTTGTAGGGTAAAGAATTGCCGCGGTTCGATCCTGACCGGTTCGCCCCAAGGCATAGATTGACAACTGATACAGCATCTCGCGAGGTAACGATTTTTCCCATAAGTCGCGGTATTTCGCATCAAGAACCGCAACCATCTTGCCATTGCGCATGACAACGAAGTCTGGCCGTGGTGTTGGCGTAATTCTTTTCAGCGGGTTCTGTCCAAGGGAGTAACTATAGATCCGCTTCAGGCGATACTCGTCATGCAGCATGACATTGATGAGGTGGTCCCGCAAGAAGCGAGACATGAGCGCCTGAAAAAATCGGTTCATGTCGAATAGAAATCCAGGCAACTTAACCTTCTCGACATCGTTATTTAGAGCGACTCCTTCGCCATTCAGCAGCAGTTCAATAATGCACAAGGCAGCCTCATAGGCTGTCGTTCGCCGATCCATGGCTCTTCTTGCATCATCAAGCAGCTTGACGTCTAGTCGCTTAGAGGAAACGTCCGTACAAAGGGTTTTTGTCAGCCGATTCAGATGTGCCCGGAGGTCCACATTCGTCGTCAGCCCCACCGCGTGCTGCAAACCTCCCAGGAGAACCTGATTCAAAAGGTTATCTTCAGTACGAGGGTGATGAATGCAGGGCAGCGTAGCCTTGGTATTATGGGCATTCAGTACATATCGGTTGAAGTCTATGCGTCCGCGGGGGCTGACCATGTCAGCATGGGTAGGCATGTAATCTCGATGCACCCCGCGTACGAGAATTTCGCCGACTTCAGCAGCAAACTGCTGGATGATCAGATCCTGAAAGCTCCATTTTTCTGCCGCGTATCCAACCGGTTTGTAGAGTTCAAGGTGCCGCAGCCCGTAAGCGTAGCGGAGCAGGTTCAAAAGCGGAGCCCCAGTCAGTTTCGGATTAACGGTAATGTCTACCTCTCCAAGGCGGAAACGGCCGACGTATGAGGTAGCGCGTAGTTGCAGTCCTCTCGCTAATTCCAGGATTTCCATCCTGCCGGTACTCGTCAACCGCTCAGCCAACTGTCGATCCGCTTCCCGAGCGCCAAACCCTCGTCCAGCCAGTTCGCTCCCAGGTACGGGTTGAAGAGTTTGCCATTCCTGTAAGCTGACACAGGCAGTTCTCACGATTCGTCCTCTGCTTCAACCTCTTCGGATTCTTCGGGCGACTCTTCAGAAGATGCTGCCTCCAGTGATGTCACGATGTCAGGTGATTGTGAAAGAAGCACCTGCACTAGTTCTTCCTGCCGGGCGGGTTCAAAAAGCTCTACGCGAATACATTGGCGTTCCTCATTTACAAGACCAGCCCCAAGTATCCGGGCAAGGGAGTTGAAGTCTTCATAGCAATACTCTTCAAGCAATGGAATCAGATCATCAGCAAGGACACGAACGAACCGGGATATATCCGTCACAGGCTTACCGCCATGAAGTAGATATGCGTGTCCTACTTGCAGATTCCGGCTATCTCGGCCCAAGTGTGCGCGAATGCGCTCGTTGAGCGCATTCAGCCAGGGCCCAAGCGGAATGCCTCCATCCACGACAGCACTGCCAAAGACTGTCGTATCCGGCATAAGCTCAACGAAACCGAAGCGCCGACGGAGGGCGGTATCGAGTAGAGCAATAGAGCGGTCAGCGGTGTTCATAGTGCCGATGACGTATAAATTCTTAGGTACCTGAAAGCTCTTACCGGAAAGCGGCAGATGGAGGGATGTCTCGCGTTTGTCGAGTTCCAGAAGCGTAAGCAATTCGCCGAAAATCCGAGGGATATCCCCGCGATTGATCTCGTCGATGAGCAGTATGAATTTTTGAGTAGCCGGGGCTTTCCGAGCATCATCACAGATGCTTTTAAAAATCCCATCCCGCAGCAAAAAAGTTAGTTGGCCCGCCGTATTTGCCTGTGGGCGATACCCCTCCAGAAAGTCCTCATACCCATATGCGGGATGAAAGGTACAGCATCGGACTAAGCCAGCCTTTGTGTCGTTACCCGCTACTACGACTTTCTCTTCAGGCAACAGTTCGTTGAACAGGCGACCGTACGCTTCGATAGCCGCCAGATCGAAAGCAGACTGTCGGGCCCAATAGGTCTTTCCAGTGCCCGGAGGACCATAGAGAATCGTTTGGCCCTTACGCTCCAGTATCGCCTGGATACGGGCGGGGATTCCTACGAGACGAGGCTTGGCAGTAACCACTGATTTTACTAAGACGGGCTGCGGGAGTGTGATAGGTGTTGTTCCTTGAATCCGCTTCTCAATCTCCAAGAGGTTACCGATCTGCTTGAGCTCCCACACGGTGGTACGTGGCCCGTCTTTTTGCAGCTGTTTCCATTGATCGAAAGATAGCCACTCAACAGAACGCCGATGTGGAGACTTTATCGGGGAGGTACTGTCATAAAAATAAGGCCCAGTGACCCGACCGATTCCGAGAACTTTTTCCCCATCGCCTGCGATAACAACCTCGCCTTCCGAGATCTCTGAAACGAAGTTTAGAAGTTCACCTGCCTGGCGGGATGACACGTTCCGTGGATCACCAGGGTAGTGCTGTTCTTGAAGTTGAATGACCGCCTTTTTCTTTTCTTTCCAATCCCCTTTGTCCGCGAACTGTGATAAGTCTCCGATTTTGCTCCAACCAACAGCAATGTAACTGCCAGCTTTCATTTCCTCCCAAATTGAATCTACTGCCCCAAGTCTGGTTCCAATTCGCCAGTATGGCGTCAGCCGTCCATTGCGCCCATTTAGTGTGCTCGTGAGTTCATCAATGGGCCACCCTAGGTCTGCCGCCAATTTTACAAAACGACCGCCAACAACGTACAATCCATCTGCTGTAGGTGGTTCCTGCAGCAACTTAATGAGGTGGAAGCGTTGCCAGCGTTCGTTGTGAAAATCATCTAGCTTGTCAGGAAATATCACGAAAAAGTATTTGTGCGCCCAAGCTTTAGAAGCCAAGTCAGGTGCTTGCTGCTCCAGGTCTTTCTGTAGAGCAAGATACTCAGCGTCGCCTGCTTGTGCCGGCAAAGCTTCCAGAAGTGCCGCCCCGGCAAGAAGTTGGTCTCGGTGTTTACGGGCAATGACAATAGCCTCAGCCTCAGTAATGTTCTCTTCATTACGTGGGCTACCTTTTACCCACTGTTCAGTTTTGCTACGGCGGAAAATCCCGTACATGTGAGCGCCGCCGCCCGAGATCCCACCGAAATGCAGGCCGGCAAATTCATCATCATTCTTATACTCGATCCAGTAAACCATACTCTCACGATTGCCATGAGTATGCATTACCTGCAGAAGCTCAGGCCCGTCTAGGGAGCGAAGGCGATCAGGCCCGAATCGCGACCGGAAGGCCTCTAGGCTTGCCTTACGCCGATCTGGTGATAAAAATTTGCCATGTTCCGAAAGTTTGCCATGGGTTATGCGAAGTCCCGATTCAATTCGTGGGGCCAGACTATTCATCGGTATCGACCTCCTCATCCAGATCCGTTTCATCAACGGGAATATCTACTTTTGATTCATGGGGTAGCCTTGAAGCAATCATTGTTGAGCGTTTCACGCGCGCGTGCGCGTGAAACGGTGATCTTTCCCAAATGGGATATTTTGTCTGCGCACATTAAACCGACACATCAATTGAATAAGTTTCAGTACAACGGTCACCTCAAACACATTTCGCCAACATCACACCTCTTGATATCCGAATCTGATTCGTGCCAGGCGAACTTGATCATGACATCCGTACCCTGCATTAAAACCCCGCATAGAGCAGCGTTTGCAGCTCATTCACCGCTTCCCGCAGCTTTTCCGCCCCGCCGAAATAACCGGCAATCTCAATCACATTCCCACGCTCAGATATTGGCGGTACTTTCAAAATGTCAGGCACGACGAATTGCGCCGTACCATGCTGGGCGTATTTCTCCAGCAGTTCTTCGAGAATGGCCCGTGCCTCGGGGCTAAAATGATCGAAGAAATCCTTCCGGTCATGCTTAAGGCGTTCGGCTCGCTCGCGGCGTGTCCGTAGCGGTGCGTTAAAGGCAAGATGACAGAGGAGATCAAAGGGGTCGGCTTCCGGCTGGCCGACTGATTCGGCCAGTTCGTTGAAGCTGATCCCACGCTCCTCAAGCTGACTTATAATCTCGGCCCGTTCCCTGGGGTTGGCCCACTGTTCGCGCATCCTTATTGCGCCGGGGAAAAGTGTGCGAATCTTGTCGGCGGCATAGTCGCTGTACTTGACGACCCGCAACTGCTTGCCGTCCGGGTCCAGCTCATAAACCAGATGAGCGGCAATCGCAACCTGTCCGCCATCGACAAAATACTTGCGGGGTTCTTTTGCGCAGTCATCAATGACCACTCCCGTCGGGCCGTAGTCATCCTGAACGCCGCCATCTTCCACAACGGGAGTTTCCTCAATGATGGTCGTCTCGTAGGTGGCGCCGGCCGTATCGATCTTCTCTTCGCTGACCAGAGCAGGATCTCCGTCGAAATCACTATCGGCAAAGAGCCTTGTGGCACTGCCGGTATAGTCGAGGATGCTGAACCAGAGCTTGCCGTAATCGTCCCGGACACGGGTGCCACGGCCAATAATCTGTTTGAACTCCGACATGGAGCCGACCACGCGGGCCAGGACGACATTTTTGCAGGTAGGAGCATCGACGCCGGTAGTCAGCATCTGTGAGGTGGTAAGGATGGCCGGGGTCTCGGTCTCCAGTTCCTGAAACCTGCCGAGATGCCCACGACCAATATCGCCCTCATTCGAGGTTACCCGACAGACGTAATCCGGGTACTGGCTTACCAGATCCTGGTTAAGGTTGGTGAGAGCCCGTCGCATCTCGTCGGCATGATCCTGATCCACACAAAAAACGATAGTCTTGGCAAAACGGTCGGTCTTTTTAAGAAAGTCGTTCAAGTGGCAGGCAATTGCTTCCGTGCGGGCCTTCAGAGCGACAACCCGCTCAAAATCCTTGGTCTGATATTCCTCGTCCGGAATCTCCCGGCCATAGCGATCCAGCTCACCCTTGCTGGGACGCCAACCTGCCGCATCGAAGTCAGTGATAATGCGGTGTACCCGGTAGGGGGCCAGGAAACCGTCGTCGATTCCCTGCCGCAAGCTGTACTGGTAGATGGGATTGCCGAAGTAGAGGTAGGTATCCCGGTTGTCTTCCCTGAGCGGTGTGGCGGTCATCCCCAACTGAAACGCCGGGGTGAAATACTCCAGGATCTCCCGCCAGTTGCTGCTGTCACGGGCGCTTCCCCGGTGGCATTCATCGACGATGATCAGGTCGAAGAAGTCCGGCCTGTACTCCTTGTAGAGCCCAGGTCGCCGCTCGTCCTTGGCCAGCGACTGGTAGATGGCAAAGTACATCTCACGGCTTTTGTTTGCCTCGCCGTTCTCGATCTTCCAGCGGGCATCGCCAAAGGGGGCAAAAATCTTGTCCTTGGGATCATCAACCAGAATATTGCGGTCGGCAAGATAGAGGATCTTGGGGCGACGGTGCTCTCCAGTAGCATTCCAGCGAGCGCTCCAGAGTTTCCAGCAGATCTGGAAGGCGACCACGGTTTTGCCGGTGCCGGTGGCCATGGTCAGCAGGATTCTTTTCTTGTCCTGCAAAACCGACTGCACGACCCGATTGATGGCGATTTCCTGATAGTAGCGGGGACTCTTGCCGCTGTGATGGTAATAAGGTGAGAGAATGCGTTGCACAGATTCGGGGGAGAATGCCTGAGAGCTTTGCAGGCGCTGCCAAAGTTCTTCAGGTGGCGGGAACTCCGTCAATACCCGCTCCTGGCCGGTCAGGTAATCGAACTCAATAATCTCGATGCCGTTAGTGGCATAGGCAAACTTGAGCCCCAGGATCTCGGCGTACTCTTTGGCCTGTTGCAAGCCGTCGCCGGCGGTCAGGTAATCGGGCTTGGCTTCCACAACGGCAATGAGATAATCACGGGTATAGCGAAGCAGGTAGTCGGCCCGTTTCTGGGGACGACGCTTGACCTTGTTGCCCGCCAGAACAATACGGCCATCGGTAAAGGTAATCTGCTCGTTGATCCGGTGGGGCTCATTGTCCCAACCGGCATCAACCAGCTTCGGCAGCACAAATTTTCGACAGGTATCCGCTTCGTTACTCATAGATTACCCAATAAAGAAAAAGCCGTTTGTCAGCACTTGAGGAGACAATGCGGCTTCAGTTAGAGCAATATGTCCTGAAGGGCACAGAGCCCATCTCTTTACCCTCCATAAGTGCATGAAATTACGCCATGTTAATACCTCTTTTTGCCTCTAAAGTCAATTTGATATGGGACCTGTGCAAACATACCGATAAAGCACGCTATAATAGCACCTTGTCCTAACAGGACAGAGTGATGCAACATGCTGTAATTTATGAATTTACAGTTGACAATTGATATTAAGCTGGTCAAACTGACTTTGAAATACGGACTATTTTGACCGTCGAGAAAGGAGGGGTATGTAATGGGACAAAAATTCAAGGCGTTTGTGATATCGGCTTTCTGGACCGCACTCCCCTGTATTTTTGCCGGTGGGATCGTAGGAGTTTTTTTTAGATCGTCTTTCTGGTACTGGACTATTGGTATCGCTGCTATATCGCTTCCCTGGCTCCTCATGAACAGAGTTCATGTACGACTATACAATGGCTCCCTTCAAGGTAAATTATTTATTGAGAACTTGAAGTTTGGATATACAAGTACTGAATATTACCCAAGACACCCTCTTTTGGGTGGAGGATGGTGGAGTTGGTATTGGGGATTTTTCAGACGACATTTTTGATGTTGTAAACATGGACTACTAAGGGGCATGGGAATATTCCCAAGCCCCTTTTACTTTCTGAAGTTAGTCACGGCTGATTTCTACGTTTTCGCTGAATGTAGCAACAAGGGCTACCTCCGTGGACCTTTGAATGGCTGAGGGCCACCGCCTTTAGGCAGTGGAGAATTCCTGCTTTGATGCTGAAGTATTTTCCCTGTTCTTTGCATTTCCCTCTCGACACGAGCCTCTGCAGATCTTTCTGCCTGTTCGGTAGCACGTGACACTGCTTCCCGTTTTGCAGCATTCTTTTCCATAGAGCTACTGAGCGGCCTGGAAACAGTGGCCGCGTCTCCAATTAGTCCAGAGGTTTCATGCAATGCTCCTCTGCCAATCGCTATCGATGTTGCAGCGGTTCCGGCATCAATAGATCTTCCCTCAATGAAATCTGAGCTTGCTGCACTTCCGGCTAGATCTTGAACGGACCGAACCGATGTTCCTATTGTCTGATGAGACGAGTAATCCGCCTTAACCCCGCCATCAGCACGAACACTCCCGGTAATTCCACCTCCAGACCTCGTACTGACAACCGCCGCCCCCTGCTGCGACGACTGAACAAACTGGTCCTCGGTAATCTCGGAACGCTGTCCGGCAATAAGATTCCCGCTTTTGTCCATCTTCCCCTGCACCTGGGAGTAATGTAGGTTGCCATCCTTGTCCTTGGCGTACATAAGGACATTTCCGTCAAGCCCGTTGGAGAATGATCCACCAACCACTTCTATCTTTCCGGTCTTGTCGTTCTTGGCGTAATACCAGTCGCCATTGACCATCATCTGTTTGCCGCCGACCTGGATCATGTACGAGCCTGACTTCCGTGATACATTCAGAGACTGGTCCTCGTAACCGGTTTTGATGAAGTCCCCGACTGTTTTGCGTAACCCCTTGTCCACGGTCGAGACGTTTCGATCCATTCGCTCGATATCAGTCCCGGTTTTAATCTGACCGAGATCAAACTTCTGCACCCGCCCACCCTGATCAATGGCAAACGACGCAAGGTTGCCGTTCCGGTCATAGTCAGCCTTGTAGTCAAAGGCCTGACCGGACAACTTGGCGACATGGGCGGCTGCACTCTGGAATCCGGAAGCACGGAGTTGTTTCTGCAGTTCAAGTGCCTGCCCCTTATCTCCCTTGGCAACAGTACCTGAATCCGAAGAATTGACGATCCCGCCATCCATACCGACATTGACCGCACTCTTGCCGTCAGCTGTCGTGAAGTTGATGTTTTGACCCTCCATCGCCTTCTGCATCTCGGCAAAGCCCCGTTCGGTCAGGTGACCGTCCTTGTACATCTCCGGATCGTTCTGGAGTTGCGGAGCAATCCTACCAACCATCTGATCCGCTGCAGCATGAACAAGCTGGTTGCGGGCAATCCTTCCTGAAACATCATTGCTGGTGAGCTGTTGGTAGTTGCCGTAACCGCCCCCAGCATAGATTCCCTGTATCTTGCCCCCGGTTTCCGTTGCTACGACATTGCCGGCCTCAGTACCGGCAGCAACCGGGCCGCCGAGTTGATTTGAAAGCCCCGTTACCTCCGAGGCGTGTTTGCTCTGCTGGAACTGGGCGTTCATCTGCATGAGCTGTCCGGAAGAGATTCCGTAGTTATCGGCAATCTTGTTCACCGCATCGGCATTGGCAAAATCCCCAAGAGCCGTAACCTCCGAGCGCATGGTGTTGAACTCCCGCCAGTTACCATTAAACCCGAGAGACTTCGCTGCTGAATAGGCTCCCATTTCCCCCTGCAGTTGCCCGACACTCTTGTCCATGTTGGCAGTCAGGAAACCGGCGTAGTTTTCACCGGAGCCAAAGACATTTGCCAGGGCACGGTCGTTGGCAACTCCCATCTTGGCAAAGGCCAGAGTGTCACCACCATAGCTGCCTGAAACCACATCCTTGGTAGCAGCAGACTTGTCGAGTCCCAGCCGTCCATCGAATGATTTCAACTCGTAGGCTGATGACAGACCGCCTTCCCGCATGGCCCTGCCGCTGCCACCGAAACCGATTGATCTGCCAATCTCGCTGTCAGCAGATATCCTGCTCGAAGACTCCATCCCGAAGTCCCGGATCATATCGCTCGATGCCGTGGTCTTACCTGACATGCCGACCAGCGACTGCGCCTGCCTGGCTTGGAAACTGTGCTCATTGCTCCAGGCCTGAGTGGGCATGGCTGTCACGTTTCGCTGCATGGCCGAAGCCCTGCCGGCTGGATCTTCCACTTCATGCACCGCCCGGTTGCCTGCCGCCTGCACCTGGCTGACCATCCCCCCGGCCATCATTGCCATGGCATGACCACCGAACTTGATCAACATACCGGTGATGACGGTAGCCAGCATCATTCCGCTCATCCGAAGGGTGCCGAACATACCGAGGATCTTCACGGTCTGGTCAGGAAAGAAGTAGAGGGCATCCATTCCCAGCTTGTTCTGCCGGACCATCTCATAAGCCCGATTGGCATAGTCCACGGCAAACTGGTGGACGATGGCATCGGTAACACCCCATGCGGTCAGCCAGATGAAAAAGCCGGCTATGATCCCTACGGCCTTGCCGATCAGTGGTGTAGGAATAAACAGCGCCAGGAATGGCAGCAATCCAACCGCTATGGCGGTAAGCGCCGCCTTCATGATCGGCAGCCACTCGTTGGCTGACTTCATGGCACCGGAGGCATTGAGCAGGAACTGGTAGTTGGTGGCGCCGGAAGCATTGCCGCTACGGAAGATCTCCTCCAGTCGCTGAGAGATGTAGGCTTGCCTCAGGAAATCGTCAATGCTCGCCGCCCCAAGACCGGTACCGGAATTGACATTGTTCAGTACCGTCTTGCACTGGATCATGGCGGCAGCATCGGTCACGTCATAGCCAAGATTGGCACAGACCGACTGGATGTTTTTGTCGAGATTGGCAGGGGTGAGCGCCGCTTTGATGCTGGTCCAGGAATTGGTACATGTGAGGGCCTGACCCTGCGGGTTGGCCGCATCGTAATAGACCGTCCAGATGGCGGGATTTACGGCTTTGTCCAGAGAACCTACAAAATTGGTAGTGGTCTTTCGCAATTCATCCACCGTGAGATTGGCATTGGGATTCATCAGGGCATAGGAAACGCAGTCCTTGACGTAGCGCCGCATGGAGGCGTCCAGATTGCTGTCCACCGCCGACAGGGGAATGCTGGTGAGTTGGGCAAGCCCCAGGAATCCTTTGCCACCTGCCTGAGTCTGGTAATTCAGGGGATCTCCTGCAGTGGTCACGATATCCACCAGGCCCCGCTCGATCTTGTTCAGGATTCCGGCCACCGCCACCACCCCATCAGGGATGCCGCCAACAGCCTGGTTCTTATTGAAGACCGGATCATAGACATGGATGGTTCCCTTGGGGACGACCAGGGCAAGATAGACCATGAT
>JBGSQD010000294.1:0-25760 GCA_041738275.1 Geobacterales bacterium | reverse complement strand
CTCAACGTACCCCTCACTCTATCTCTCTCCCAGAGGGAGAGAGGATTCAGTTACCCTCTCCAGCTGGGAGAGGGTGGCCAAAGGCCGGGTGAGGGCCATCGTCGCCTCAATCCTCGCCGCCTTGATTTCATTTTTGATTTGAAATTGGAATAACACTGCTTGAAGGGGATATCATGGATACCAGCGACCTCAATGAAAAGATCGTCGACCGGGGTAGAATGCTTTTCTCCGCTATCTCGGGAGAGAAGCCATCCCTGTTCGACACGGCCTCCTGGATGGGCAAGGTCATGGACTGGAGCATGCAGAACAAAGAGTTCAAGACCCGCTTGTTCCGTTTTGTCGATGTCTTTCCTTGCCTGACCACCTCCGCACTCCTCACCGGCCACATTCGCGAATACTTCGGAGAAGAACAGGACATGCCGGCGGTACTTTCTGCCGGTGCAAAAATGGCCGGCCGGTTCGGCTCATTGGGGGGAGCCGTGCTCAACAAGCTGATCTCCGCCAATATCCATGAGATGGCTGGTCAGTTTATCGTTGGCGAAACAATCAAAGAGGCGCTCAAGAACATCACCCGGATGAGGGGTGACGGCTTTGCCGTTGTGCTGGACGTGCTGGGTGAAGCAACGCTTTCCGCTGAGGAGAGTGAGGCCTACCTCGGAACATATCTGGAGCTGCTGGATGCCTTGGAACAGGAGCAGGGGCGCTGGCCCGGATTACCCCCAATGGGGGATGACGCGTCCCTGGATTGGGGCCATGCCCCCAGGATCAATGTCGCTGTCAAGCCGAGCGCCCTGTTCTGTCAGGCCAATCCCCAGGATTTCGAGGGTTCCGTCGAGGCCATTTTGGGCCAGATGCGCCGGATCTGCGCCAAGGTTGTCCAGGTGGGCGGTTTCCTCTGCATTGACATGGAATCCTACCGCCTCAAGGGGATTATCCTGGAGGTCTTTCGCCGGCTGAAACAGGAATACCGGGATTATCCCCATATCGGAGTAGTACTGCAGTCCTACCTGAAGGAGACCGATCAGGACCTGGCGGAACTCCTGGCCTGGACCAGGCTGCATGACACCCGGATCTCGATCCGGCTGGTCAAGGGGGCCTACTGGGATTATGAAGTGGTCAGGGCCAGGCAGATGGGGTGGCAGATCCCGGTCTGGACCATCAAGGCAGAGAGCGATGCGGCCTATGAGCGCCAGGCCCGCTCCATTCTGGAGAACCACGATGTCTGCCACTTTGCCTGCGCTTCCCATAACATCCGCACCATATCCGCTGTCCTGGAGACCGCCGCAGCCTTGGGGGTTCCGAGTTCGTGTTACGAGTTCCAGATGCTGTACGGCATGGCAGAACCGGTGCGTCGTGGCATCCTAAGGGAAGCAGGTCGTGTCCGCCTGTACTGTCCATACGGCGACATGGTGCCTGGCATGGGCTACCTGGTGCGCCGGCTGCTGGAAAATACCGCCAACGAATCCTTCCTGCGGCTGAGCTTTGGCGAGGATGCCCAGATCGAACGTTTGCTGGAGGATCCGCTGGTGATTGCTGTGCAAGAACGGGCAGGGCGGGCCGCCAAGGCGAAACAGACCGTTAGCGGTCCCGACGGTCTGCCGATCTTTGCCAATGAACCGCTGGCGGACTTTACCCAGCCTGACCAACGCAGCGCCTTTCCCCGTGCCATCGCCCAGGTCCGGGCTCAGCTGGGCAGGACCTATCCACTACACATCAACAACATGGAGGTTGTCACCGACGACCTGCTGCCGAGCATCAACCCGGCCCGGCCGTCCGAATTACTGGGGCAGGTCTGCCAGGCCGGCATCCCCCAGGTGGATCAGGCAATTGCCGCTGCCAAGGCGGCCTTCGCGCTCTGGCGCGACATACCGCCCCGTGAACGGGCCGGGTACCTGCTTACAGCTGCCCGGGTTGCCCGGCAACGCATCTTTGAACTGTCAGCCTGGCAGGTGCTGGAGATCGGCAAACAGTGGGACCAGGCCTATGCCGATGTGGCCGAGGCGATCGACTTCCTGGAATATTATGCCCGCGAGATGCTCCGATTGGGCGCGCCCCTGTGGCTGGGTCACATTCCCGGTGAGATCAACGACTACAGCCACGAACCAAAGGGGGTGGCGTTGGTGATCGCCCCCTGGAACTTCCCCCTGGCCATCAGCATGGGCATGACAGCGGCCGCCATCGTCAGCGGCAATCCCGTGATCTACAAACCGTCCGGGCTCACCCCGATCATCGGCCACCAGCTCGTGGAGATCTTCCGCGAGGCCGGTCTGCCGGCCGGCATCTTCAACTATATCCCCGGCCAGGGTGCCCTGATCGGCGACTACATGGTGAATCATCCCGACGTGGCACTGATTGCCTTCACGGGATCCCGTGAGGTGGGACTGCGCATCATAGAGCAGGCCGCAAAGGTCCATTCGGGCCAGCCGGTTGTCAAAAAGGTAGTCGCTGAGATGGGAGGCAAGAATGCCATCATCATCGATGCCGATGCTGACCTGGACGAGGCCGTGCCCCAGGTGCTTTCCTCCGCCTTCGGTTTCCAGGGCCAGAAGTGTTCGGCCTGTTCCCGGGTCATTGTGCTGGACGCGGTCTACGACCGTTTCGTTGAGCGGCTGGTCAAGGCTGCCCGTGCCTTACGGATCGGCCCGGCCGAGGATCCGGCCTACACCATGGGGGCTGTGGCCGATGCCGCTGCCCGGAAGAAAATTAAGGAATATATCGCCATCGGCCGACAGGAAGGCGTTCTGCTCTACGAAAGTCCGATCCCTCAAGGTGAGGGTTATTGGGTGCCGCTGACTATTGTCGACGGAATCACCCCGCAGCACCGCTTGGCCCAGGAAGAGATCTTCGGGCCGGTATTGGCGGTAATGCAGGTTACGGACTTTGATCAGGCCATCCTCTGGGCCAACTCCACTCCCTTTGCCCTGACCGGCTGCATCTTCAGCCGCAGTCCCGGTCACGTGGAGCGTGCGCAGCGAGAGTTCAGGGTCGGCAACCTCTACGTCAATCGCGGCGTCACCGGGGCTATGGTGGGGCGCCAACCATTCGGCGGGACCCGCATGTCCGGTGCAGGCACCAAGGCAGGCGGCCCCGATTATCTGCAGCATTTCATGGACCCGCGGGTGGTAACGGAGAACACCATGCGGCGGGGCTTTGCACCGCTTGAAGATGATGATGACTGGGTGGAATAACGGCATTAACCGCCGTTTTCTGGTTTATTGTAATGTTAAATTGAGGAGTCA
This sequence comes from Geobacterales bacterium, assembly GCA_041738275.1. Taxonomy (GTDB): domain Bacteria; phylum Desulfobacterota; class Desulfuromonadia; order Geobacterales; family Pseudopelobacteraceae; genus JACPFJ01. The sequence goes on along the minus strand of JBGSQD010000294.1, from coordinate 22,521 downwards.
TACAACACGATGCAGCCTGGAAATTGGATAGTCGGGCCGGAGACGGTTCGCATGCTGGAGCTGGGACATCCCTGGATCATTGCCGACAGTTTCACCAAACGCTGGCCAAAAGGACAGGCCGGCCAGGTGGTTGAGTTGCAGGATTCCCAGGGGCGCTTTCTGGCCACGGCTCTGCTGGATCCGCAGGACCGGATCGTGGCCAGGGTGCTGGCTCGGCAGAGGATCAATCCGGACAGTTCCTGGTTGAGACGGCGCCTGGAGGCGGCAAAGAATATTCGCTACAACCATGCCGACCTGGGGGACAGCAACGCCTACCGGCTGGTCAACGCCGAGGGGGACGGTCTGCCCGGCCTGACGGTTGACCGTTATGGCGAGTACCTGATGGTCCAGCTGTACTGCGCCGGCTGGCGGCCGCACCTCAAGCTGCTCACCGAGCTGCTGCAGGAACTGTTCAGCCCGCTTGGCATCTACGAAAAGACACGGCCCCAGAAAACCCGTGAATTGGAGGCGGCCAGCGACAGCAAGAGCTACGGCCGGCTGCTGGCCGGCAAGGCCGCGCCACAACGGCTGGAGGTGCAGGAGAACGGCTTGACCTTTCTGGTGAGCCTGGAACAGGGGCTGAACACCGGTCTGTTTCTGGATCAGCGCCGCAACCGGCGCGACCTGATGGGGCGCGTTGACGCTAAACGGGTGTTGAACCTGTTCGCCTATACCGGTGCCTTCTCGGTGGCTGCGGCTGCGGCCGGGGCAAGCCAGGTGACCAGTGTGGATGCCTCGCCCGGCTACACAGAGTGGGCCAGGGCCAACTTCGGCGCCAACCGCATCAATCCCAAACGCCATGAGTTCATCGTTGGCGACTGCCTGGCGGTGCTGGGTGAACTTACCCAGTCACGCAAGGGGTTCGACATCATCCTGATGGACCCCCCTTCCTTTTCCACCACCGCCAAGAGCCGCTTCACCACCCACGGCGGCACCTCTGACCTGGTGGCTGCTGCCCTGCCGCTGCTGAGTGAGGGCGGCCTCCTGATAACCTCCTCCAACCACCAGAAGGTGGACGTGGCCGAGTACCTCAAGGAGCTGCGCCGGGGGGCACTGCAGGCCGGCTGTGAGCTGCGGGTGATCTCCCTGTTCGGACAGCCGGAGGACTTCCCCTACCCGGTCACCTTTCCCGAAGGGCGTTATCTCAAATACGCGGTTTGCGCGAAGATTGCATAACCGCGGCAACATCCCGGAAGGGGTAAAATATGAAAATCTGGATTGATGCCGATGCCTGCCCACGGGTCATCAAGGAGATCGTGTTCCGGGCCTCGGAGCGGCTACAGGTGCCGGTCTGCCTGGTAGCGAACAAGGATCTGTCAAAGGCCCATTCCGGGTTGATCACGTCGGTGCTGGTGGCCGATGGTTTTGACGTGGCGGACGACTATATCGCCGAACAGGCCACGGCAGAGGATCTGGTCATTACCGCCGACATTCCGCTGGCAGCCCGGATCGTGGCCAAGGGCGCGACCGGCATCGATCCGCGCGGGGAGTTGTACACCGAGGAGAATGTGGGTGAGCGGCTCTCCATGCGGAACTTGATGCAGGAACTGCGTATGGATGGTCTTGTCCAGGGTGGCCCGGCCCAGTTCGGGATGACTGATCGCCAGCGTTTTGCTTCTTCCTTGGACCGCCTGTTGACTCGCATGCTGAAGGGGAGACGCGCGCCATGAAAAAACTGCTGACCTGGGGGGCGGTCGGCCTGTTGACCTCGGCCCTGCTCGACCCGCTGATCTATTCCATGCTCGACATGCCGATTCCCTGGGTCCGTGACCTGCTCATGCTTGCGGGCGGGGTGGGCTGCTTTTATCTGCTGATCCGATTTCGTGACCAATGGTGATGAGGGGATCTGATCCATGCAAATAGCCCTGGTTGCCATACATCCCTATCCTTCCCCCCAGGCCATCCCTCTGGCCAACGCCTTTCTCAAGAGCTATCTTGCTGATGCGTCGGTGGATTGCGCGCTGCTGGACTTTTTTGCGGGTCAGGATGCTGTTGTATGTGCTGCCGAGCTTGTTGCACTGCAACCGGCGCTGGTCGGCTTCTCCATGTATGTCTGGAATCGCGCCCTGTGTCGCGACATTGCCCGCGAACTGGCCCGTTGCCTGCCCGGTGTGAAAATCTTTGCCGGCGGCCCCGAGGCGACCGCTGACCCAAAGGGGGTATTGCAAGATTTTCCCTATGACTTTCTGATCGTCGGCGAGGGGGAACAACCCTTTGCACAGGTCTGCGCCCGGCTGGCAACTGGACAGGGTGTTGCCGGCATCCCCGGCGTGGCGCTCATGACGGACAACGGCCCGGCATTGACGCCATCTGTTCCCTTAGCCGATCTGGACAGCATCCCCTCTCCCTACCTGAACGGTGTTCTGGACATATCCCGTTATCCGGGCATCCTGTGGCAATTGTCTCGCGGCTGCGGCTTTGCCTGCGATTTTTGCTTTGATTCCCGGGACAGCCATGGTGTGCGGCGTTTCTCCCTGGAACGGGTCGAGGCGGAGCTGCGTCACTTCGCAGCAGGTGGCGTTTCCCAGGTCTTTGTCCTGGATTCGACCTTTAACCAGGATGCGCGCCGAGCCAAGAACATCCTGAAGTTGATCAAAAATCGGGCACCCCGGATCCACTTTCATTTCGAGGTGCGCAGCGAATTCATCGACCAGGAGATGGCGCAGCTTTTTGCCCGGATCACCTGCTCCCTGCAGATCGGTCTGCAGAGCTCAGATCCCCAGGTGCTCAAGGGGGTCAACCGGGTCTTCAAACGGGACGATTTTGTTTCCCGGATCGGCCTTCTTAACGATTGCGGTGCCGTGTTCGGTTTTGATCTGATGTACGGCCTGCCGGGCGACACCCTGGCGGGATTTTGCGCCAGTCTCGACTTTGCCCTGGGTCTTTATCCCAATCATCTGGACATCTTTCCCCTGGCGATCCTCCCCGGTACCGCCCTGGCGGCCCGCAGCGATGCCATCGGTCTGCAGCATCTGTCCCGTCCACCCTACACCCAGGTCGCATCACCGACCTTCAGCGAGGTGGAGATGGCCCAGGCCCGCGGGCTGGCCATGGCCTGCGACATCTTTTACACACGGGGCAAGGCAGTGGCCTGGTTCAACGGGGTTGTCGCCCCGCTCGGTCTGAAGCCGTCGGCATTTCTGCGGAAATTCGGGGAGTGGCTGGCGGTTGAAAAATCGGGGGTGGATAGTGAATCGGAGCTGGATGATCAGCAGATCTGGCAGCTGCAGCGGGGTTTTCTGGCACGAATGTACGGCACGAAAAAACACCAGCGGCTGCTCCCGTTGGTGTACGATCTGGTTGATTATCACCACCACTATGCCGCCGCCCTGCAGATCCCGCCACCGCCGCCTCCAGCGGAAAGGGATTTACAGCGATCACACCTGCTGGAAGGCCATTGGCGTCTGCCCCCATCGACCGTGCTGGCATCCTTCCGGTACGAGATCCTGGATATTCTCGACGCAGGTGCTCCCGATATTCGTGCCTTTGCCGACCACTTTTCCCCCAGCGGCTCTTGGGCAATCATCTATCCCGGTGGTGAGGGCATCTGCACCGAATCCATCGACGAGGCCTATTACCGGTTGCTGGAACTGCTGGACGGACACACCCCTGCAGTACGGATCGCCGCCCGCCTGGGACTCCCGGCTGATGAGGCAGTGGAGTTCCTTCAATTCGCTGCCATGGAAGGGATCATTGTGCCGGCTGCTTAATGGTCGTGATAACCCAGTTCGACCAGCAGGCAGCTGCCGTCGGCGATGACGTTGATGTTGTGCTTCCGGCAGAGTTCAATTGCCGCAGGGTTCTCAGCGCCGGGCTGCATCCAGATATTTTCGATCCCCTTTGCGATGGCCAGCGGTACGAGCTGTTCGGTCACCTTTGGCGGGGTGATCATGGAGATACTCTTGACCTCGTCAGGCAGGTCGGTGATAGCGGCTACACAGGTTATCCCCTCAATCTGGCTTTCATTGGGGTTGACCGGAATTACCCGGTGACCATGCTGCAGATAGCAGCGCAACACCTTGTTGCCGAACTTGTGGGGGTTGCCGGACGCCCCTACGACACCAAAGGCCGGAGAGGCAAGAAAAAGGTCGATCTGATTCCGGTTCATAATAAGATTCTCCTTAATGCGAATATTTCATCCACTGTTAAATCCATGTTACAGGACTATTCGCCATGAACAAAGCACGAATTCTCGGCCTTATCATCGAACAGCTTGCCCGCGATCTGGAGGTACTGTTCTCAGCCGCCAAAACAGCCCATGAAGCCGCTACCCACGAGGAAAACGCCCCTGACAACAAGTATGACACCCTGAGCCTGGAGGCTTCCTACGTTGCCCAGGGACAGGCCAATCGGGCGCAGGAGATCAAGGTTGCGCTGGAGGTCTACAAGAATCTGTCGCTCCGGCACTTTGAAGGCGACAACCCGATCCGCCTGGGCGCCCTGGTGAGCCTTACGGCAGAAGCCTCCACCCGGACGGTCTTCATTGGTCCCTTGGAGGGCGGCCTCAAGGTACAGCTGGGCGGTATCGAGGTTATGGTGATTACACCCGGTTCACCGCTGGGTAAAGGTTTGATCGGTAAGGTTGTGGGTGATTGTGTCACGGTGGGCGTTGGTGACTCAGAAACCGAATTTGAGATTGTGGCGGTCTGTTGATGGATTTCGCTGTTGCATGATGAGTCTGTACATAAAAGGGGGAGCCGTTGGTGGCTCCCCCCTGATTTTCTAATTAATCATTACCACGGCCGCGATGTTTCCGTTCGTGTTTTTCTTCCTTCCACTCGTGCTTCTCCCGACGGCGGTCCTCTTTTATTTCACGCTTTCGCTCCTTGTCTGGTCTGAAGTGGCGGCCGCGATAGTGCTCCCGCTGGTCTCGGTAGACACGGTACTCGTGATCGCGGTGTTCACGTATATACTCCAGCTTGTGTTTGCGGATTGCCGGCGGCAGATGTTTGTAGCGCACACCTGCCCAGGGGCCGTTGTAATGGCGTGAGCGATACCAGCTGTTGCCATGGTAGATGTAGTAATAGTCCGAGGCAAAGAAGATATCGTTTGGCACATCAACCCCGATGTAGAATCCCAGCTTTGGCGGTGCGATGAAGACCGGCGGCGCCTCAAATACAACCCTCGGAGGGCCGCTGACAACTACACGCGGTGGCGGGGGTACGTTAATGTTGACATTCACCTCCGCGGAAGCGGAAGCGGCCAGTGCCATGGCTACTGCAAAGCTGATCAATATTGTTTTTCGCATAAAAGCCTCCTTTTGTTTGAACTGCCGGTACATATTATACAGCAAGTTTGGTGCCTGACTACCTGCGCCCTATATAATGCCGTGATATAAGGTGTTTTACGCAGGACCGCCTGCCGGATGCGCTGATAACATGTACCTCTGGAGGTAAACAGTGCCGGATATGGGGTAAGTTCTGGGTGAAGCGTGCCTGTCTCGGTTGCCTGGTGCTGCCCGTGAGCTATCTAAATCGCGCCTTGCCTCACGGTTGAATTCCACATTCATCAGCTCGGCAGCGTAAAATCCACCCCGGCAAACTGGACGGCAGTCGGGTCATTGGCGCGAGGCGGCGAGACCGCGTGGACTCCGCCGCATGCCGGGCAACTCTGCACAAAGGTCTTCAGGACAAAGTGCTTGCCGCATCCCCCGCAATCAAGCTCCAGACCGCTGTTCGGCAGTTCGGAGACCGCCACGGCGCCTCCGTGTGCACCCAGGACAAACTCCACCAACGCCCTCCCTGTGGCAAATGGTCCCATACCCGGCATCCCGGCTGATCCGCAATCACACATACAATGTTCTCCTGTCGCAGCATATTGGTTTGAATAATGTGGTCAGATTAGCAGATGTTTTTGCCATGGATTATGACGTGGGTCAAAAAAAGGGTATCAGGCGCTGTTTCACGGTGGATTAAGAATAAATGCTGATAAATTCACACTGTGTACCGGTATAATCCGGGAAAATGATTGCCGTCCTGCCGGCAATAATGCTATTGTTTATCCATCACCTGAACCGCAGGGATTATCCCTGTGGTTTTTTATTTGTACAGACAAAGGAGTTTTTCAGAATGATATCCGCATCTAACATCACACTATCCTACGGTAAACGGGTCCTGTTCAAGGACGTTAATATCAAATTCACCCCTGGCAACTGCTATGGCCTGATCGGCGCCAACGGCGCAGGCAAATCCACCTTTCTGAAGATCCTCGCGGGCGAGATTGAAGCCGACAAGGGCGAGATCACCATCGGCTCACGGGAGCGCGTCGCGGTCCTCCGTCAGGACCAGTTTGCCTTTGACGAAGAAACGGTCTTCAACACCGTCATCATGGGGCACAAAAAACTGTATGATGTCATGATCGAGCGCGATGCGATCTACGCCAAGGCTGAATTCAGCGAAGCAGACGGTGTTCGCTCGTCAGAACTGGAGGGTGAATTTGCCGAGATGAACGGCTACGAGGCGGAATCGGAGGCTGCAGTTTTGCTGAATGGCCTGGGGATACCCGAGGAACAGCGCAGCAAGAAGATGAAGGAGCTGGAGGGGGGTGACAAGGTGCGTGTGCTGCTGGCCCAGGCACTGTTCGGCAACCCTGATGTACTGCTGCTGGACGAGCCGACCAACAACCTGGATCTGAAATCCATTACCTGGCTGGAGGATTTTCTGTTCCGTTTCTCCAATACGGTCATCGTGGTTTCCCATGACCGGCACTTTCTGAATCAGGTCTGTACCCACACGGCTGATATCGACTTTGGCCGGATCCAGATCTACGTGGGCAACTACGATTTCTGGTACCACGCTGCCCAGCTGAACCTGAAGCAGAAACAGAACGAGAACCGCAAGGTGTCCGAAAAGGCTGAAGAATTGAAGGCCTTTATCCAGCGTTTCAGCTCCAATGCCTCCAAGGCCAAACAGGCCACCTCGCGTAAAAAGCTGCTGGACAAGCTGACCCTGGAGGATATGCCGACCTCTTCGCGCAAGTATCCACATGTCGTGTTCAAGCCGGAACGCCCCTGTGGCGATATCATCCTGGAGATCCAGGGGCTGACCAAGGAGATCGAAGGTGTCAAGGTGCTGAACAACCTTGATCTGATCGTACGCAAAGGGGACAAGATCGCCTTTGTGGGTGGCAATACCCTGGCCCGGACCACCCTCTTCCAGATCCTGGCCGGCGAACTGGAACCGGACAGCGGCAGTTTCCGTTGGGGTGTGACCATCTCCAGCGCCTATTTCCCCAAGGAAAACAGCTCCTACTTTGAAAATGACCTTACCCTGATCGAGTGGCTGGGCCAGTATTCGCCCCCCACGGAAGGCGAGACCTTTGCCCGCGGCTTTCTGGGCAGAATGCTTTTCTCCGGCGATGAAGCCACTAAAAAGACCAGCGTCCTTTCCGGCGGCGAGCGTGTGCGCTGCATGTTGTCAAGGATGATGCTGACCGGCGCCAATGTGCTGATCCTGGATGAACCGACCAACCACCTGGACCTGGAATCCATCACCGCCCTGAACGACGGCCTGATCGCCTACACCGAGGTGGTCCTGTTCGCCTCCCACGACCACGAATTTGTCTCCACCGTGGCCAACCGGATCATCGAGATTACCCCAGGCGGCGTTATCGACCGGGTGATGGGTTTTGAGGAGTATCTGGAGGATGCGGATGTGTCGCAAGAGCGGGATGAGTTGTACCACGGCCACGCCGAGTTGAGTCTGTAACCGTTTCATCTTCCTCAGAATGCAGAAGGGGCACAGCTGTTGATTCTGTGCCCCTTCAATATTCCCTACTGCTATCAAGCAAATTCCTTATTCTCGTGACACCAATTATGTTGCCATTCGCGGCCCGGATCAGGGGCGAGTTGCGCTGATGTCGGTAATATAAACGGTCAACTCGCCGTTAGGTCGGCTGATGATGACCTCGTCGTCCAGTTTCTTGTGCAGCAATGCCTGTCCAACCGGAGAGTCGATGCTGATGCGTCCCTCACCGACTTCGATCTCGTCCGGTCCTACCAGCTGGTAGCAGCGTGCCACCCCATCCTCATCTTCATAGGTTACCCAACAGCCAAAGGTCACCAAGGCAGGATTGGCAGGTGGGCTGGCCACCCTGAGCACCTTCAGTCGACTGCCCAGATGTTTCAGCTTGCGGTCGATCTCTCGCAGTCTTTTTTTGCCGTAGATATATTCCGCGTTTTCGGAGCGGTCTCCCTCTGCAGCGGCATCGGATACCCCTTGGACAACCTTGGGGCGTTCCACACGCCACAGTTGATGATATTCCTCCTCCAGTTTTTTCAGTCCTGCTGCCGAGATCAAATCAGTCATCTATTTCCATCCGAGTATGTTTAAAATTCATCTGCGGGCATATCCCACAGGAACAACCGTCGGGATTACTGCAAAATGATAGTACAGCAGGTATTGCAGATTCAGCGCTATGAGTGCCGATCCAGGGTTTCCTTGACATTGGTGATCAGGTTGAGCAGGCGCGGTCCTATATCGTCTTCAAGCATGTGGCGGCGCAGTTGAAAGGCCGCACCCACACAGCTGAAGATAAGGATGCGTGAACCATCCGAGGGGATAAGAGGCGCGGCAACGGCATGCACATCCCGTTTCCAATCGCCGAGAGAAAGGCAAAAACCATGATCGGCATAGTCCTTTTCAGCCTGTTCGATGCCGGCTTTGATTCGGGGCCAATCGGCCTGGTTGCGAATCTGAATCTGCTCAACTATTGAATTGCGCTCAGCTTCCGGCAGGGCGCACAGCAGTGCTCGGCCCATTGAGGTGGTGGCGATGGGGATCTGTGACCCGACATCGAGAGTCAGGGTGACCGTCGCGCTGCTGCGGTATGATTCAATGTAGAGCATGTTCAGCCGGTCCTGGACACCGAGGGAAGCCGAGGCCTGGGCGTATTCGGCAAGATCCTGCATCAAGGGTCGGGCAATCCGTCGCACATCCATGTTGACCAGATACGAGTAGCCAAGCGCCAGGACAGCGGAGTCCAGATGGTATTTGCCGAACTTTTCCGAATAGCTGAGATAGCCGAGCTTGGTTAGCGTATGGGTAAGGCGAGAGATCGTCGGCTTTGGCAATCCGGTTCGCGCAGCAATCTCCTGGTTGCCGAGGAAACGATCCCCCGGCTTGAAGCTCCGCAGTACCTCAAGACCTCGCTCCAGGGCGCGAACGGACTGGCGATCACTTCCCATGCCGTTTTCTGGTTTCTCTGTCCCCATCTGTTATCCGATCAATTCCGTTCTGCGAAACAGAAATTAGATTTACATAAACGCTGTGAGAAGTCAAACGGATTTATTACAAACATTAGTTTCGTATAGCGGAACATCAATGTGTGTGGTTTATTTTGATTTCATGGGTAGCTATCTTGAAAGATTAATGAATGCTGTCACTATTGATAACCGGATTAAAACAGGCACCATGAAAAAAACTGTTTACAAAATACCGCATTTTGGGTAAGTTGGTTAAAAAAGAAACTCTGTTTCGCACAGCGAAATTGACGGTCGGCGAGGTGATAAGATGGGTGCTATGAAGATCAAGCCGCGGTACAATGTTGTCAGCCTGAGGATAAGCACTAAAGAGCGGGAAGTGCTTGATCTGTTTGTGCAAAAGACTCATCGCAGCGTGTCTGAACTCATGCGTGAGGCATTGGAACTGCAGATTCACAAAATGAAACAGCCGTAACATAGATTGTCGGGTTGCTGCCGGTTTTTGGCATCTACTGCCTATGTGGATATCAACTGGAGAAATGCGGAGAAAACGCGATGCTCAAGGAGAGACGCCTGCTGACGGTGCAGGCTACTGAAAAGACACTGGAACTCATGGAGCTACTGGCCTCCGGCAGCAATAAATTACGAATCGGAGAACTGGCGGGAAAGCTGTGCCTCAGTCGCAATCAAGTGCTGCTGCTCCTGGTTACGCTGGAGAACCGGGGAATGGTACTTTGGGATGACGGGGGCAAGTTTTACAAGCCTGGTCAGCGGTTTACCGACCTTGCGCGGCAGTTTATCGGCTTGTGCGATGTGCCGCTTGCGGCGACAACCGAGGCCTCCTCTGCAATAAAGTCCCGCCCTGCCGGCTCACGAAAACCGAGATCTGGCAAAAAATCCCGTGCGGGTAGTCCTGTGGCTATTACGCACTAACGTCATCGCAGTCAGAATAAATCCTTACCTGCAAGTAAAGTCAGTCCGGTCTCCAGGTTTTCACCCCCAACATTCAAATAAAGCGAACCTTCCGTGATGGTAATCGACCAGGTGATGGAACGCTCCAGGCGGGCTGCCAAGAGGTTCAGAAATCCCTGATCCAGGCCGATAACGGTCAGGTTTGGGATGGTGAGCAACTTGGCCAGATGCTGCTCCTGCCAGCGCGCGAGGCCGGATCCGCAGGCGACCAGGATCACCTGCTGGGAATGCCGGGTGGCTTTGATCAACCGTGTTGGATCTGGCAGGCCCACTTCGATCCAGAGCTTGACCCGTCCATCCGGCCCCTTGACCCAAAGGTCCGGCTCATCTCCGGCAGCGACCCCTTTGGTGAAGGCCAGATCCGGCTCATAGCAGATGGCATAAGCGAGGACCCGCGCCAGCAGCCGCTCTGCAGTCTCGGACGGGTGTTGGGCCACGGTGGTCTGCAAATTCTCATACAGATTTCGGTCGATATGGGAGAGTTCAATGCTGGTGCGGTAAATGGTTGCCGGCAGGGCCATGGGAACTCAGATCCTTATAACGAAAACAGTTTTGTGAATATCGCTCAGAGCAGAAACGAACTGGCTATTTTATGCATGTCGCTTTCGTCAGCGACATTGGCCACTGCTGCTTTGCGCTCCTTCAGTGTCATCAGTGCTTTCAGATGTTTTTTTGCCTTGGTGGGACTGCCGGCGATGGATGCCGCCATCACGCACAAGATTCCCACCGACAGGCCAGCCTGGTATCCCTGAACAAGTTTCCCGATCTCATCACGTCGCTGCTGCTCGTTCCATGACTTGTAAATATCCGCGCCCACATCCTGTAACATAACTTCCTCCAAGAATTATTCTGAGACAACAGCATAGCCTATAACATAAATTCCAGCCATACTGGCACTATTTCTGTGACAGTACAAATTCTTTGAACAAAACCGCCCACATTCTGCTGATTGACTTTGCCGAGGGAAGGGGTATGCTCGCAAAAAAATTGCGAGGCGTGTTGTGAAAAAAATAATTGACCATCTGCGAAGGACGTTTATTACCGGGCTGTTCGTGGTGATCCCGGTCGGGATCACGATCTTTATTCTCAAGTTTCTCTTCAATTTTGCCGACGGCATCCTCGGTAGCTACCTGGACAGCCTGCTGAGTATGATCATCCACCGGGAAGCACATATTCCCGGGCTTGGTATGATTACCGGTGCGATCGTCATCTACCTGGCAGGCATTCTTGCCACCAACGTGATAGGGACCCAGTTGCTCCACTGGTGGGACAGACTGTTGTCGCGCATTCCCATTGTCAAGTCGATCTACAACTCCAGCAAGCAGTTGACCAAGGTCTTCAGCGAGGGGAAGACCTCCTACCGCCGGGCGGTCTTTGTGGAATGGCACGGCCCGGGGTGCGGGCGATCGGCTTTGTGACGGCAGAGGTGGAGCGGGACGGCCAGCGACTGGTGGTGGTCTACGTGCCGACCATGCCGAATCCCACCTCGGGTTTTGCCCTGTTCTTCACCGAGGATCAGGTTTTCGACAGCGGCATGACCGTGGAGGAGGCAGTGAAGTTTGTGGTTTCCGGCGGGGTGGTGGCATCATAGCGCGGCCGTCTTTACGCCATTTTTGCCCATCCCTCAATCGCAACATCCTCGGCTAGCACTACGCCTGCGGCTTTGCTCGATCGGCCTGACCAAATCTGACATAAATCCGGCCGCTATTAAATGTAATGTCAGTTCTTTACCCTTCCCCGTGAACCTTGTGCAGGTAGTACTCGTAGTTCCCCTCGTAGGTCCGCATCTCCCCATGATCGATCTCGATCACCCGATCCACCAGCTGGCGCAGGAAGTGCCGGTCGTGGCTGACCAGCACCACCGTGCCGGTGAAGTTCTTCAGGGTTTCCAGCAGGACCTCCCGTGAGCGGATGTCCAGGTGGTTGGTCGGCTCGTCCAGCACCAGGAAGTTGACCGGCCGCGCCAGGAGCGTTGCCAGGACAACCCGGCTTTTCTCGCCGCCGGACAGGTTTTCTATCCGCTTATCAACCGCATCCCCCTGAAACAGGAAGGCGCCCAGCAGGTTGCGGATGACCCCGATGTTGGCCAGGGGCATGGCATCCTGCAGAGTCTCGAACACGGTTTTCCGCGCTTCAAGGACCTCCATGGCGTGCTGGCTGAAGTAGCCCAACTCAACGTTGGCCCCCAGGCTGACGCTGCCGCTGGTGGCTTCGGTATGTCCGGCCAGTACCTTGAGAAAGGTCGATTTGCCGGCGCCGTTGACACCAACCACGGCGATCTTGTTCTGGCGGCGGATGATGCCAGAGACACCGCTGAAGACCGATTTTGTCTGGCCGTCAGGGGTTTGCCAGGACTTGCCCAGATCATTCATGACCACCACGTCATCGCCGCTGCGGGGTGGCTCGCTGAACTCGAAGCGCACGATCCGCTCCTCTGGTGGGATCTCGATCCGCTCGATCTTATCAATTTTCTTGACCCGGGACTGCACCTGGGCCGCATGGGAGGCGCGGGCGGCAAAGCGGGCGATAAACTCCTCCTCCTTGGCCAGCATGTCCTGCTGGCGCTTGTGGCTGGCAAGGAGCTGCTCAAGGCGGATGTCACGCTCGCGCTCGTAGAAATCATAGTTGCCGCCATAAACCGTCACGGTTTTGTTGGCCACCTCGATGATGCGGGTTACGATGCGATTCATGAAATCCCGGTCATGGCTGGTCATCAGCAGGGCGCCGTCGAATTCATTGGCCAGCCACTCCTCCAGCCAGATGATCGACTCCACGTCCAGGTGGTTGGTCGGTTCGTCCAGCAAGAGCACATCCGGTTTCAGGGTCAGAATCTTGGCCAGGGCGATACGCATCTTCCAGCCGCCGCTGAAGGTTTCCACCGGGTGATTGTATCGGTCCGGTCCGATGCCGAGTCCGGTCAGCACGGTTTGGGCGCGGGTATCCAGGTCGTAGCCGCCGCGATGCTCGAAATCCTCCTGGGCAGTGCCGTAACGTTCCAGCAGGGCCGCCATCTCGTCGTCTTCCATGGGCTCGCACATGGCTGCTTCCATCTTTTTAAGCTCACCGGACAGGCGCACCGTCTCTGCCGAGCCGGCCATGACCTCATCCAGTGCCGAGCGGCCGCTCATGTCGCCCACATCCTGGGAAAAGTAGCCGATGGTGGTTTTCTTGGCGCAGGTGATCTCGCCGCTGTCCACCTCTTCCTCGCCGGTGATGATGCGGAAGATGCTGGTCTTGCCGGCGCCATTGGGGCCGACCAGGCCGTTTCTTGATCCGGGCAGAACCTGGAAGCTGGCATCCCTGAAGAGTAGTTGCGAACCATGCTGTTTGGTAATATTGGAAAGGTGAATCATCTGAAGACCCCAAAATATGGAATTGGTAAACTATAGATGATGCCACGGCAATCTGCGGGAGGCAATCTGTTTTTTAATGTGGGTCTGTTGGTGAAGATTGCAGCAAAAGCTTGCCGGTGTCTTGCCGGCCTTTGAAACAGACGATATTATTGCTCTCACAGAGTTACATTTGACAAAAACCGGGCTAAGCTGTAAGCTCTTTAAGCGGATAAGTAAGGTTTAAGCGCGTCATGCGTGGCGCCACAATAAGCTCCGGACCTGTTCGGGGTTTTTTTATTGGGTTGATCGGTGTGGGCTTAGCCGGTGATCTTGCCGGATGGGCGTCACAAATTAACCAGCATTTGCAAGGGGAATCAGGATGAGAATCAGGAAATTATCAGCAGGAGATTGTGTGGAGTCGCGCTGCACAAAATGCCGTGCAATCATGAATCATACAATAGTTGCCATGCAGGGCGAGCAGGTGGTGCGGGTGGAGTGTAATACCTGTCGCGGAACGCATAATTATTATCCGGAGAAAAAGGCCAAGGCGCCTGCTGCCGGCGGATCTGCAAAAAAAGCGGCACCGGCCGCCCGCAAGCCGAAAGTCGATCCGGTAGCTGTGGAACGTGAGGAATGGGAATCTCTTAGCATGACCATGGATCCGGCCACAGCGGTCCCCTATGATATGAACGGCACCTTCCGGGTAAAAAGACTGGTGGCTCACCCTGCCTTTGGGCTTGGTGTTGTAAAGCTCCTGATTAACCCGAACAAGATGGAGGTCCTGTTTCAGAGCGGCAAGAAACTGCTCCGCTGTGCCTGATTCCTCACGAATATAAAAATTCGCTGCAATGGAAATATAAAGGCCGCTTCTTTCGAGGCGGCCTTTATTCTTGGCAAGTAAATTACTGCAGAAAACCTATTTCTGAACCCATCGGCTATTCTGGAGCTGAATCCACCATCCTGGCTTGGCGGCATCGCGCTTGATGTCGGCATAGCTGGCTGCGGCCTTGCCCATTACCTGATCCATCGCTGCCTTTGTTTCATTCTGTTTGGCCATTTTGATAATGGCCTTTGCCATGCTGCTTATGACGGTCTTGCGGTTTTTATTTTCCGCAGCCACCAATCCCTCATCCGAGGCATTTACCTTTGCCTTGTCTCGAACGCTTACCAAACCCTGGTTTGTCAGGCCGATGGCCCCGCTATCGAACAGCGTGGTGATCCTGGGCAGCCTCTGGCTCATCTCCTCATAGGCCTTGTTGACTTCAGGCATCCCGGCAAGTTCCACTGCCAGTGCATCTGCCTCGCTTTCAGCAGCGTGGGCTACAGCCGTAAGAGAGAAGGCCGGCAACGCCTTGAACAGGTTGCTCTGCGGTTTTGTTTCAGGCAGCTTTTGTTCCTCGCCAGGCTGTTGAGATCCTGTTGGCTGTTTGTTGGCCTCGTTTTTCAGGAGCATGTCGTCGAGGGATTTGTAGGCCTCTTTGGCGGCCTTCTCCGGAAAGTAGACGTTGACAGTGATTATTGCGCATGCAACCAGAAGTCCGCACCCTCCTGCCAGCAACCATTTAAACAGTTTTATTTTCATGGGTTCCTCCTGAAGGAAAGTTTATTTACATTATACCGTATCTGGCTGACAAGGAAAGCCCGCCACACAACACACGCTGATTTCAAATTGCCCCATTTACTGTTTTCTACAGTTGCCGCAACACCCGGTCAACTATCCTTGCACCTGCTTTTCAACAGGATATCCAGCGTGTTACGGTCATTTTCACGCCGATATTCAATCCCGTCAGCTATGCTCTTCATCAGATGTATCCCAAGGCCGCCCATGGGTCTGTCTTCAGTAGCTGCGTCCAGGCCTGACACTGAGATTGAAGCGGGGTCAAAAGGAATGCCGAAATCTTGTAGACGCAGTATCAGTCCGCCTTCAACCGCAATCAGGGTGACCACAATCTCGCCGCTGTTTTCCGGGTAGGCATGTTTGATGATGTTCACGGCTCCCTCCTCCAGCACCAATTCAAGGTGTCCGAGGTTGTCACCGCTCCATCCGGACTGTTGGGCGGCGCCCAGTACTTCGGACTTGATTAGCGGCAACGCCGCAATCTCTGCGGGATAGTTGCGGTTAAAAATGAGTTGGGAGTTCCGGGGCGAAATTTCTTTCATGGCCGGTTCTCATACTGTCTGTAGATGAACGAGAGCAGTTCCCTGGCGGTATCGGAAACAACCGTGACCTTTGACGGGTCAAAAAGGACATTGTTCAGATATTGCAGCTTAAGAACATCGCCATCCTTCAGTTCCGGGATCACCCCCGCAAACAAAAACCCTTTTTCAGCAAGCCGGCCGGCCAGTATTGCCGCCTCCCTGCTGCTCATGGGCAGGTTCAGATAGACCGCCTCGACCTTCTTCTCGCAAAGTTCCCTGGTGTGATGAAGAATCATATGCAACGCATCCTCACCGATCTGATGCAGCTCGATGGTGGCGTCATTGAAGGCATCCTGGCGAATCTGGATTTCAAGCTGCGTAGCCAACCCGGTTTCGTACTCAGTTTCCAAGACGTTCCGAATCTGCCGGATCATTCCGTTTTCCTGGTAAATCCGCTCAATCAGGCTTGCATAAACCAACGGGACATAGACCGTTCGCATGTTCTCAGGATTGAGCCTCGAATAAAAAAGAACCAGTGCCTGCCTCTGTCCCATACATTCGGAACCGATCTTCTTGAAGGCCACATTTTCCGACACATAGGAAAGCAGGATACCGGTTTCATGTGATCCCAGGGTCAGATTTCCCTGCTGGGTATAGGGATGAATGGTTACCGCCTCGCTGAATATGCCGTAGAGACCCTTCTGGCGGGCGTGTTCAAAAAGAAACAGTTTCATCTCCTTGAACATGTTTAAACCACGATAGCGTGGGTCTACCATGGCCGCAGCGCACTCGGCGACCTTTGCCTGGTCATCATCATAAAAAAGACTCAGGCTGCCGATGATCTGTCCGTCAGCGGTAACCGCCACGCAAGGCTCCATCAGGCCATGCTCTATCCGGTCGCGGATTCGCTCGGGATAATAGAAATCACTGACGTAGGTGTACCCGTAACTGCGATATGCCAACTGGGCCAGGGCCAATGTCTCATGCGGCTCCAGCATGCGAAATCGGGGTTGTTCCAAAGCCGCGGCAGCCACCTCCTCCACAGCGCCGGCTGCGACCTCCTGTTCGCGCAGGCTAGTGGCCACACTTTCAGCCGGTATGTTTTTGATCAGTTCCAGCCGCTTGCCGTCCTTGCCTTTGTTGATAAACACAAACTCGTCAACAAGCTGCTTCAGCAGGATAAAATTCAGGGCAAGCCCCTCATTCTCTTCAAGATGTTTCAGATCAAAGGGCAGGCCATGATCCTCAACGGCAATGACAAGCTGTCCTGGCCGCTGTTCCAGAAGAACAACGATTTCACCGGGGTCGCCCTCCTCAAAAGCGCTTTGAGCAACACTCATGAACGCCTCTTCCACGGCAAGCTCGATCCTGGAGATATCGTCGGATTGCATGCCGAAACAACGGGCAAACTCGATGACCCAGGCCTGAACCGGACGAAGCGAGAACTTTGATGAGCTGACCGTGGTCCTGGCAAACACACCCTGAGAGAATATCGCTTTATCCTGCATGACGTTCCTCGATGACCCGTTTGATTTTTCCCGTGCGGGGATTGCGCGGCAGTTCGCCCGGCGTCAGTACCGTTGCCACAGGGCGCGCAATAGCCCCTGTGGAAAGATTTGAGGCAATAACCGGTTTTTCCCTGAGGATGGTTTCCACGAGCCTCAGGGATAGCTCGGCTTTCTCCGGTTCTGCCAGCGGTTCCAATGATTCCACCAACACCTCCAGCAGATCCAGGCCGTCGTGGGATTTCCCGTGCAATGTGAAATTCTGACTGAGTCCCGCTACCTGTGAGACGCAGGTGGCAATGGCGTCGATGGAAACATTGTCGGCGCCGATTACCACGACCTCATCCGAGCGCCCTAGCAGTTCGAATCTGCGGGTTGTGCGGCCGCAGGGGCAAGCGCCGGAGATGATCCGCCCCCTGTCGCCCACGTTGTAACGGATCACCGGCATCAGGGTTCGGTCGATATTGGTCAGGATGATGTTGCCCGGTTCGCCGTGGGGAAGCAGCTGGTGCGTCTCCGGATCGACGATCTCCAGTATATGCAGCTCTTCGTTGACATGATGAATGGAACCGGTGCATGCGGGGCATTGATAGCCGACAACTCCGGTGTCATTGATCGCGTATGATGCGGAACGGATCAGCTCGGTTTTGAGAATCGATGAAACGTACTGCCTGGTCGCCTCCGGCATATGTTCTCCGCCATAACCGATCTTCCTGATCGAAAGGTCGGTTATGCAGTTCTTTTCAACGTACTGGGCAATGCCGACCAGAACCGAGGGGATCGACACGATCCCGTCCACCTTGAAGGATCGGAGAAACGAGATGATGTTTTCCATGGGTATATGGCCGCCGATCGGCAGGATGTGAGCCCCGACCTGTTCCAGCGCCATATTTACGCTGATGAAAGAGGCCCACATATTACCGGCGAAAAACAGGTTTGCCACGACCTCGCCTTCCCTGAACAGGCCGAGCGCCAACCCTTTGGCAATTCCCCTGGCATTTCGGCGTGCTTCCTCCATGGTGCGGTAGACGAACTTCGGTTTGCCGGTGGTGCCGCCGCTGGAAAAGGAGATGGAGTTGCCCAGCGGCGCGGTCAGCAGTCCCTCGCCGTACGGGGGAAGGTGGGAACGAAAATCGTCCGGCTCTAGGATTGCTATGGAATCAAGCTCCGACATCTCCCTCAGCGGCTGTTGCGGCAGCCGTTCCCGGTAAAAGGGCGAGTTGAGGCGGGCCACATTCAGCACATGGTTGAGCCGGGCAAGCGTTACGCTTTGCCGGGTTGTGTTGCTCGCGAAATCGAATGGATCGTGAAACTTGCGTTCGTGGCCGATTGATACCCAGCGCACCAGTTCCGACAGCCCGCGGGTGCCGTCATGGGGGGTGCCGTGTTTTCTTTTGTGCATGTGGCCGATCTCGGTAATCCGGTCCGCCCCGAGTCCCACCAGACGATTCGAGAGTTCAAATAACCGCCTGCTATCGGCAAGGACTCCCACGGATTGAATGAATTTGCCATATCCGGCCAGGGCGTCAAACAGTTCCTGATCATTGTTTATCGTGATTATATAGGCGGTCCGGTGCTGGCAGGAGACCGTGAAACGAGCAGTTTTTTCCAGAATAATGGTCCAGCTCTGGTCACTGATTCCGGGGATTATCAGCTCCGAATTCCCCAGTGCGCTTTCCACCCTGGCCAGTTCCCGGGTGCGGGTAATCTCGGTTTTTTCGTTAACATTGATCTTTGGAAACGGATATTCCACGGCCAGTCGCTCGAACGCCTTTTTCAGGCTGCCGGCAAAGCGCCTCGCCTCTTCCTCGCCCTGGATAAAAACCGAATGGGGAGATGAACAGGCCGCCTGTTCCCACATGGTAAAATCCTTGGCCACCTGGTAGGCGACCTCATCGCAGTCGCTCGCTGCCAGTGCCTCCTGGTCCAGAACGGCCAGGGAGTATTTAGGGCCGTATTCCAGCTCCTTGGTGTGCAGGCCGCGCCCCTTGCGGTAGAGCTCAACGACCTCTTTGCCGCCATAGACAATCACAACATCGGACTTTTCCTTGACGATCTTTTCAACAGCCAGATCTCCCCCCTTGAAGGGGACAAGAGCCAGATAGGGATAAATGACCCCATCCGGGTCGCATTCCTTGAGCAGCTTCGCGAATAACAGGGGAAATACCGGATCAAAGGAGGACATCTTCAGGATATTGACATTCTTGGTCAGAATCCCCTGCACCAGGGTATCGACTGCACTGACAAACACATTCCCGGCGGAAACGTGGGACACGACCCCCTGGGGCATGGCCCGCACAAAACCGCGAAACCAGTCATGCCAGCTGAATTCGTCCATGTAGGCAGCATCGTCAAGATCCACTGCAAGACGCGTTATCAGGCTGTCGTAACGGAGGATCTCACAGATGGCCTCCAGTCCGGCAACGATCATCTCCGGTGAAAAGCTGATCAGGCCCGGCATGACCGCCATGACCTCAATTCTGACCGGGTCCGCAGGGTCGGCCAGCCGACGGCCAACCCGGTCAAGTACCGCAGCCAGCTGAACCACCGGTGTCTCCCGTATGGAGCACACCTTTGATTGTGCCGTCAGCAGGATTTCCTGCATGATGTCGGCATTGATCTCGCTCGACTCCATAAACTCACCAAAATTGTACCACTTCACCATGGTTGTCTCCCTGTACCCGATGTCTGGATACACATATTAAGGTTAAATCTGTTTCAGCGCCTTGATCATGGGTGGCAGCAGGAATGCGATCAACAACAGCGCCATAACCGGGCGCAGTAAATTTATTGTTTTAAAGTTTCGCGCAATGATGGCTGAGGCAACATGATTGGCTGCCGAAAAGGTGAAGAATATCAGCATCGCGATTACGATGGTGGCATCCCCATAGCGTCCCCAATCCAGCAGATACACAAGCAGGGCAGTTACGGCCGTGGCTGCATTGGCCAGACCCGATTGAACCTGATATGCCCGATTGGGTGCATAGCCGATCTTCTCCGAGGCCACTTCCCCCAGAAACAGGGCTTCAAAGGCCACCGTGCCGGACATGAGCATGACCACGAAAGGTCCCATGATATGGAATTGTGAGATTGCATCATGACCCAGATAATAGGCGAAAAAAATCGTGAGGCCTATTCCTGCCGGCCGAAGCCACTCCATCAGTGTTGCCAGCGTTTTTTTTGTCATGGTGTCTCGCTTGATTTCTGGAAGTTCGACGCTGTTTCGGCCTGGAAAAGACCTGTCCGTCCGGTGTTATCCGGTGCAGGCGGCCAATTGCATGTCAGGCCGCCTGTCAATTGCCGGTCTGATCAATCAACCGGAGGGTCTTTTTCGCAAGAGCTGTAACAGTTCCCATTGCCGCACTGATCAGGAAATGCCTTCCCGCATGGATCATTACTGCAGGGCTGGCAACTCACAGAGCTCCACGCCCAGCATCTGTGGACTTTGGCCATTCCGATAGACGGTGCCAAAGAGCAGACATTGTATTGGGTATAGCACTGTATCACCCCATCGGAGCATGATTTTGGAATGAGCGAATCCACGACGACATTCACTGAACCGAAGGTTGCGGGAAGGGAGGCGTCTGCGCCCGCGACATAGGGCGCGAGAATATAGCCCTGGTAGCTGGTTTCCGGCTGAATGTCGAAGGACAGCTTGTCAAGAGTCATGTCATATACGGGGTTAGTGAGATTGACGATCATCGCGTTCTGAGAGTCTGGCACAGCCGGGTCTGTGATAACCACGGCCCCTGTTAGCGGATAATCCGGTTCCCCTTGGAACTTGTCGATGACCGCCTTGGTAGACGTATCACCGGATGCCTGCTCCGGCTGTGTTGCGGAGTATCCGGTGGACTCGGCGACGTCATGCAGGGTCAGCCGGTAAGTACCGTCATTGAGTTGCTCGAACGACCCGCCGCCGGCCTTGTGGGAAAGCAGCACGTTGAAGGTGCCGGATCTGTTTGTGTCGGAAGTTTTATCGTTATCGCCGCATGCCGTCAATAATGCCATATTGAGGACCAACAAGACGATGGAGGCGATCACACGTCCGGGTTGGGAGTATTCCTCCAGAACCGTAGACAACCTCATTTTGCGGAGCTTTTCCATAACGGTCTTGGCAATACTCGCCACCTTGATCATAATTAAGTTCATTTTCCCTCCTTAAAGTTTAATCAGCTGCGACGCCGAAATCGCACAGCCGGCATGCTTGGTTACCCCGGCGCGTCCTTGCAGCATGATGTAATCACCCGGTATGCCGCAGGCACAACCGGTGCCGATCGCCCCCAGATCGGTGCTTAATACCGAGATGGCGGGTGCGCTCCTGATGTAACTGGTCTGCAGCTTCAAAAGCCCAGTCTCACCCTTGGCCACCACCCCCATGGTGCCTGGATCAATGCCCGCAACATTGGCAAATATGGGGACATGGTAATGGCGCTGCCCGCAGCTCATGTACGGCACGCCATGTTCCACCATGCCGTAAAAATCCCTTATCCGCTCCGGCTGGATACCGAGGATGTCGTGCACCAGTTCGGCATACTCCTCGAAACTGACGGTCTCCCCTTTATGGGATTTCCACCCGCCACCGGTAATCAGCAGGCTCTCCCCGGGAAACGCCAGCCGTATTCCCCGTTTTTTCATCTCCTGCAGGGTCACGAAACTGAAGGCCAGAAACCCGACCACCCGCAGCGGCAGTCCGGTCCCGGCAAAGCGCACCAGGGTTGCAATCGCCTGCTCGAGTTCGAACTCCGGCTCGCCTGCCCCCCCCTGCTGCAAGGCAAAATACTTTTCTGCCGTCGGCGCAAACGTCGTATAGGTATTGAAGGTGTGGGCCGCCCCGCGATTGTCGGAGATATCGGGTGAATACGAAAAAACCAGATAGTTGGTACTTGCCTCACTGGCCAGACCCAGCGAATGTACCAGCAGATTCCTGATCCCGGCCTGACGGTCAAACGAGATCCTGTCCAGGTTGATCTGGCTTTTCTGCCCCTGGGTGCCGGAGGAGGTAAAGGTCATGAAGATCTCGTCATCGGGAAGGGATACCAGCCGGTGCTGCTTGAAGGCGGTAACAAAGATGTGTGGGATCGTGATGACATCCTCATATGTCCGGATCTGATCGGTCGAAAATCCGTACTGCCGGCAGATGCCCCGATACACCTCGGAACGTTCCATGTGAAAATCCGCCATCTCCTTCATGGACCGGACAAACAGCCCTTTGTTCTCATCCGAAAAATCAAAGGCCTGTTTGAGAGTATATAATCGGTTTGTGGCTTCTTCTGGCATGGTAAACCTCCCTGATTTAAGCATTAAAACCTTACCACCCCAAGCCCCTCCTAGAATA
>JBGSQD010000289.1:0-11839 GCA_041738275.1 Geobacterales bacterium | reverse complement strand
TGCTGTCGCTGAGCCGGTCGGTGGCGCCCAGGGTATAACTGTAGGCGTCATCCAGCTGATTGGTGTGGTCATAACGGAAACCGGGCAGGATGCCGAGCCGGCCGATAGTCCAGATGCCGTTCAGGTGGCCGGACCAACGGTCCAGGGCGCTGTCGAAGTTTGAGACCGGATCAAGATAGACGGTTTCCCGGCCCCGCAGGTCATGGTGTTCGTATTCCAGGCCGGCGGTCAGGCCGGTCTCGGCATCCCCCCAGGTAAGCCCCAGGTTTGCTCCCTGGTAGGTCTCCCGGTTTGTTGCATTAAGGAACAGGTCTGGAACCGTCAGTGCGCCCCATTTGGTTTTCAGCTCCCGGCGGCCGGCATAGCCGTTCAGGTCCAGGGTGAGATGTTCAGCCAGGGAATAGCGGAAATTCAGGTAACCGGAGACGTAACGGGATTCACTGGTGTCGTGGTAGTCATAGGCGACATGGTCTTCCAGACCGATGGCCTTGTCCCGCACGTCCAGGCCAAGGGTGATCTTCCCTTTTGAAGGCAGGTCATAGGTCAGTTTGCCGAAGCCGTGGTTGAAGCGGACCTGGGTGCCGGGGGTAAGGCCATCGGAACGGATATCGCCGCCGGTCAGGTAGTAACCGAAATTATTCAGGGTGCCGCTCAGTTCGGCCCGGGTATCGGCGGTGTACTTGGAACCGATGGAGCCGGAAACCATACCGCCTGCCTTGCGCACCGGATCGGGCGACTTGGTGACGATGTTGACCACGCCGCCGAGGCCCGAGCCCCAGGCAGCCGAAGCGGCCCCCTTGACGATCTCAATCCGCTCGACCATCTGCACCGGAATGGAACCAAGTTCAGCAATGTTATCCGCGCTCAGGAAATTCTGTGGGACGCCATCGATCTGGACCTGGATATGCCTGTTGGTATTCCCCAAAATGGTGAAGAAAACGAAGTTACCAGGGGTCTGGATCTGGTCAAGCTGGATGCCGGGCACGGTCTGCAGCACCTCGGCCAGGGTATGGGCGTTGAGGCGTTCGATATCGATGGCGGTAATGACGGAGACGTTTTCGGCTACCTTGGAAGTGGGCCGGGGAATGCGGTAGGTTGTTGCCTGCGTTTCCTCAAAACTGCTAAAGAGTTCCAGGCTATCTTCATTGCCAAGTTCCTCGCCCCACGACAGGCAGGGAGAGAAAAACAGCCCCAGACAGAGGGTTATCAGGAATGCCCGGAGGCTATGCAGGTGGTTGATTGATTTCATGGTATGGAGTATGCATCTCCTTTAGCAGATTAGATGGCAGGTTGTCCAGTAATATCGTATACAGAGAAGGGGGTGATTGGTATGCTTGAAGTGAACCAGGATATGGTGGTACTGGAGGAAGGCGTGGAATCGGGCGTGGTGCAGGCATGCTGTACAAGCAATTCATCAAGGAATTAGATCTATTGGAAAGCGGGGAGAGGCGTTCTCCCCGCTACGTTAATTAACGAGACCAGACAAATAATTGCGCCATAAAACTGCATTGAAGCCGCTCTCAATCCACCTGCAAGCATTCAATATTATCTTTAAATAACTTTTTAAATAACTTTTTTCTTCTTATAGGAGAGCGCCATGCAACTTTCCCGCTATCTGAAAACCTACCTCTGTCCGGAAAAGCCCGGACGCGTTCTGCTGATCGCCACCCGGCGCTGCGCCTCGCTTGAGCTGTCCGCGACGATGTGGGAGAGGATTTGTACCGGAGATGAACTATCCGAAACGGAGCAGGCCACCCTGGCCCGCCTGGGGGTGCTGGTGCAGGATCGCGACGCCGAGCAAGAGGAAATGCGAGCCACCTTCGAAACCATCAACAACGCCAGCCGCCGTATCGAGGTAACAGCCACTCTGACCCTGGAATGCAATCTGGCCTGTCCCTACTGTTATGAAGATCCCTTCCGGGGACGTTTTGTCATGAGCGAAGAAACCGCCAACCTGCTGGTACAGCGCCTGACGGAACGCATGGCCGAAGGGCTGGATGTTAGTGTGGAGTTCTACGGCGGTGAGGCGCTGATGCAACTGGAACTGATGAAAGACATCGCCTCGCGCCTGGCAGAGGCAGCTGCAAGCCACTCGGTAACATTCTCCTTCACTCTTTTCTCAAACGGCGTCTTGCTGACACCCGCTGTCGTGCAACAGCTGCTGCCGCTCGGCCTGTCCGCGATACGCCTGACCATTGACGGGCCGCCCGACATCCACAACGCCCAGCGTCCCTTTGTTTCCGGCGCCGGAAGCTTCACCAGGATAATGTCCAACCTGCTGGCCATTCACAAGCTGGTGCCGGTCGATCTGGGGGGCAACTACACCCGCCATAACTACCAACGTTTTCCGGAACTGCTGGACATGCTGATTGCGGAGGGGATCGAGCCGGCCAAGATGAAAGAGGTCTTTTTTTCGCCGGTCATGCCCAAGGCGGACGGTAGCGTGGCAGGTGATCTAGGTTCGGCTTGCGCCTGCACCGCAGAACCATGGGTCATACAGGCCAGCATGTTCCTGCGTGGCGAGGTCATCCGGCGCGGCTTTCCGGTCGCCAAGATCAAGCCAAGCGCCTGTATGATAGAATTCAAAAATGACCTGGTGGTGGGTTACGACGGCGGTATCTTCAAATGTCCGGTCTTCATGGGGCAGGAGGAGTTGCGGGTCGGAAGCCTGGCAGAGGGGGTTGGCGACTACAGCCACTCCCACAATCTGGATGTATGGAAAAATGACAAATGCCTGGATTGCGCCTATCTGCCGCTCTGCTTCGGCGGCTGCCGTTTCTTCCGCAGGCTGCAAACCGGCGCCATGGACGGCGTGGATTGCCGCCGCGCCATGCTGGACGCGTCCCTGGAGACAATCGTAAGGCAGGATCTGGGGCTGCGCGCACCGTAACCCCTCCTGTCCTCCCCTTAACTTAAGGGGAGGGACGCGCTGATCACCGTCTGCTGTGGTTTTGCTCCCCCTCTTAAGCTAAGAGGACCCATAGGGCCTAAAGGGGTTGGGGGGAGTTAAATTTACTGATTGATTTTATTGTGTTTTCAGCGTAAATTGAAAAAATGAATAAAACGCTGAAAAACCATATCCGGGAAATTGACGGCAATGCCCAGCGCCAGTATATCGATGCCAGATCGGTGTTCACAGCACTTGAGGAGGCAAAGAAAAACGCTGCCGAAGTCCGAGGGGGTATGCTCTGGAAAACCCAGAACGGGACAGACTACCTGATCCGAACAACAACCCGCAGAGGCCAGAAAAGCCTGGGGCCACGATCTGATCAAAACGAAACCATCTACCGGGAATTCACCGCAAGAAAACAGCGAGTCGAAACAAGAGTGTCTGATCTGCGTAGCGAACTGGACCGCCATCGCAAGTTGAACAAGGTTTTTCATGTTGGTCGCGCACCGGAAATATTGGTGGCAATCCTTAACAAGCTCGCTGCTTCCGGTCTGGCCGATTTTTTCACCGTTATCGGCACTCACTCGCTTTACGCATTCGAAGCAGCAGCAGGAATCAGATTCGAGGTTGACGAAGCGCTGGCAACCAAGGATATAGATCTGCTGTGGGATACCAGAAAGCGCTTGAGCTTCATTGCTCAGATGGAAGGACTCAATATTTCGTTTCTCGAGCTGCTCCGGCAGGTGGATTCAACGTTTGAACTGCGTAAGGATCAGCTCTACACCGCTGTCAATAACCATGGTTTTGAAGTGGATGTGATCCGCCGGGAAGCTAAAGACGGTGATCCCCATCCCCTGAGGTTAACCGGCCACGAAGATGAATTCTATGCAGTGCAAGCGAAAAAAGCCGGTATTCTGCTGGATGGAGAAAAGTTCTCGGCAATGATAGTGTCCGCCACCGGCCGGATGGCACGGATGAACACCGTTTCGCCGGGTGTTTTTGCAAGGTTCAAGCGCTGGATGGCCGGACAGGAAAACAGAGAGCCTTTGAAGCGTCAAAGGGATATCCTGCAAGCTGAACTGGTCGAAGAAATGGTAGCGGAGTTTTTTCCGAAACCGTAACCCCTCCTGTCCTCTTTGCAATGGCGGGAATGAAAATTTGCGTCTGGTAGTTGTTGAAAGGTTTGGGAAGATTGTGGCGTTTAAAGCAGATGAGCGGGTTAAAAACATGCATATTGACGATGATGTTATTTCCGTTGATCTTATGGACGGGAGAAGCATATCCGTACCGCTGATCTGGTATCCACGACTTGCAAATGCATCACAGAAAGCTCGTGAAAACTGGCAGACAAGCGGCGGCGGGTATGGAATTCACTGGCCGGATATTGATGAAGATCTAAGCACGGAAGGACTGTTACGCGGCGCTCCGGCGCCAAGTCATTCCAGGCACTCAAAGACCGTTAAACGTTAATCGTAAAGACTGTTTCCCGAGCGTGGGAAAGATAATTATTTTCTGATCATCCCTTTAGACGCAAATCTATTTCCTTAAAACGGATAATGTCTTTTTCCGGGACACCGACGACCGCGAACTCTTCCTTCCAGCTGTCCACGGCATCGAACACCTGTGCCACAACAATCTCCGCGTTTCGAATACCCCAGCACCGGCCAAGATTTTCAAGGTTTTTTCTACCTGGATAATATGCACCCAGATCGAAAAAGAGGACATGCTCCACCCTTTGCCCCACATCTGGAATCAGGTCAAAGGCGGGCGAAAGACGCCAGCCCTGTTCGCGATCATTAATCATCCAAAAGTTCTTCAGGTGATCGTCCGTGTTGCCAACGACAGCGTTAAAGACCATCTGGCGGTAAAGCCGCTCCGAGTCATCTAGCGGGTCATCGCTGTATTTCCGCACGATACCCAGTAGATCCCGGTACCGCAACTGGTAATATCCCTGTGCCTTCAGCAGGGTCTGAAAACTGATCATGTGCCGGCGTCCCATGGGCAGGATATCGAAACGGCGGACAAGCAGGACGGACTTGCCTGCGCATTGGACCAATCGCGTCGGGGGTACGA
This sequence comes from Geobacterales bacterium, assembly GCA_041738275.1. Classification (GTDB taxonomy): domain Bacteria; phylum Desulfobacterota; class Desulfuromonadia; order Geobacterales; family Pseudopelobacteraceae; genus JACPFJ01. The sequence goes on along the minus strand of JBGSQD010000289.1, from coordinate 6,876 downwards.
CAAGACCGGCCCTGGCCGCAATGTTCATTGTTGCCGCCTCGATTTTGACCACGTCTTCCTGGTCTTTGATGCTCTGAAACTTGGCGAGATAGTGGATATTGGTTTCATCATCCAGCACTAATGCCTTTGGCCGAGCACCTCCTGGCGAACTGCCGGCCCCAAGTAGAAGTGTCAGTTCCGTTTCCTGGATTACGCCGCCTTCATAGGCCTCAGCGGCCTCGACAAGAGCAGAGAGGTGCAGGATCGAGACATCGGAATTTGTGGGCAGGGGTTTATCATGGGCTGTGAACGACAATGCCCCCAGACCTGTATTAGCGATGGCAAAAAGCAGGTTGGGCAGGTTCTGCTCGTGACGGGGGATCCGGTGTTTGCGGATCAGGAGCTTGCGGCCCCAATCGTCGGGGAGGGCATCCTCAAAGACGCCGAAAATGCCGGGATGCTCAACGGAAAAGGATTCGGACTTCAGGGGAAGAGAAACCGGATCAAGTGCAAAGACACCATTTCTGTCCAGGTATTCACGCTCATACCTGAAGGCACCTTTTGCCCGCCCGCTTTCAGCTATTTCGCAAATCATCTCGCCGACAGGAAAATGATCCCCTGTTGACCGGTCCCAAACCCTGATCCGGTAGATCACAGCACGCTCCGCGATGCCCGACGGCGTGGCGCGGCCTTGATCCGATCGTATCTGGCAAACAGATCTTCAGGCGCGGCCAGGATGGCGTCCAGATCTCCGGCCCGGTCCAGTACGTCCAGGGCAACCGCCCAGTACCCGACCAGGACGGTGGGATCTCCGGATTCCATCTTGCGAAGGGTTGGCACGCTTACTCCGATTCGGGCGGCAAATTTCGCCTGGGCTTCGTTTCGCCGCAAACGTTCGGCACGCAGTCTGGAACCAAGGCTTTGCAGTTTTGTATCGACATGGAGCATGGGGGAATCCACCGCTTAATAGCAATTTTAATTTGCATAGTAAGGCATAATATGGCTTAATGCAAACTATAATTTTATTTACCTGCTGTGTATATCGCTATTTACAGCATAAGCAGTGTCAAATCGGGTGGCAAGCTGCATTCGCTCAGGCGTGGATCGCCTCTTTGTGGACGTCCAGCGCCGCTTCCCTGATCGCCTCCGATAGGGTCGGATGGGCGTGGCACATCAGGGAGATGTCGCGGGCAGTACCGCTGAAACTCATGACCGTGGCCGCCTCGGCAATCAGATCCGAGGCCCGCGGGCCGATGATATGCACCCCAAGCACCCGGTCCGTTTCCAGATGGGCCAGAATCTTTACAAATCCTTCACTTTCATCCATGCAGCGCGCCCGGCCCAGGGCGGCAAAATTGAAGCGCCCGCTGCGATAGGGGATGCCGGCTTCCTTGAGCTGTTCTTCGCTGCTCCCCACGCCGGCAGCCTCGGGCCAGGTGTAGCAGACGCCGGGGATGTAGTCGTATTCGACAGCGGCCTGCTGTCCTGCCATCCGCTCCACGCACGCCACCCCTTCCTCGGAGGCCTTGTGGGCCAGCATCGGGCCCGGCACCAGATCACCAACGGCATAAATGCCGGGCACGGAAGTCTGGTAAGCGTCATCCACGACCACCCTCCCCTGTCCGTCCGGAACAATGCCCAGTTCCTCCAGTCCCAACCCGGCAGTCAGCGGACGACGTCCGATCGCCACCAGCACCTTGTCGCAGTCGATCTCCTCGCTGCCGGTACCGGCATTGAACTGGACAATGGCCTTGGAGCCGATCCGGCGCACGCCGATGATGCGGGTAGCCAGCTTGAACTGGATGCCCTGCTTGCGCAGTGACCGGTAAAGGGTATCCGCCACCTGGCGATCCATGTTAGGCAGGATCTGCGGCAGCATCTCCATCACCGTCACCTTTGCCCCCAGACGATTCCAGACCGAAGCCATCTCCAGGCCTATGTAGCCGCCGCCTGCTATGATCAGATGCTCCGGCAGCTTCTCAAATGAAAGCGCTTCCCGGGCGCTGACCACGACCTGGCCGTCAAAGGGAATGCCCGAGATTCCGGCGGCCTCGCTGCCGGTTGCCAGAAGCACCTTTTGAGCGCTCAGAACCATCGTTTCGACCGGCGCATCCAACAGGTTCTGCTGCCCGGCCAGCGGCGATGCAGCAACAGGCTCGACAGCCACACGCTGCAATCCTTCCGGATTCTTGCCGAGCAGGACCGCCTTGCCGTTAATCTGCGCTATCCCGTTCTTTTTGAACAGATAGGTTATGCCGTCAGTAAGCTTCCCGACCACATCGTCCTTGCGGAGCATCATGGCCGCCAGATCAAGGCGCGGCGGGTCGATAACGATGCCATGCAGGGCAAAGCGGTCGCGCGCCACGGCAAACAGCTCGCTGGAGTCCAGAAGCGCCTTGCTGGGAATGCACCCCTCGTTGAGACAGACCCCGCCCAGGGTGGCGCGCCTTTCCACCACCAGCACCTTCATGCCGAGCTGCGCCGCGCGAATGGCAGCCACATAACCTCCGGGTCCAGCGCCGATAACTATCAGATCAAAGGTTGTTTCAGGCATTTCAGAAAACCTCCGTATATTGTATAAGCAAAAACCATAACTCCCCCCGCCCCTCTTAACTTAAGAGGGGGGCTAAAATCGCAAACACCAACACAGTGCCATCCAGCGTCCCTCCCCTTGATTCAAGGGGAGGACAGGAGGGGTTATGGTTTTCAGCAGAGCCGCAAAGATCAAAACCTTAACTCCCCCCAGCCCCCTCTTGACTCAAGAGGGGGAGCAAACACCACAAACTTCGATGACGCGTCCCTCCCCTTAATCTAAGGGGAGGACAGGAGGGGTTACGACGCCTTTACCCTTCCAGCAGCAGTTCTTCCGGCTCCTCGATATACCCCTTGACCTTCTGCAGAAACCCGACCGCTTCGCGACCGTCGATGATGCGGTGATCGTAGGACAAGGCCAGGTACATCATCGGGCGGATGACGATCTGTCCATCCCGCACGACCGGACGGTCCTGAATGGCGTGCATCCCCAGCACCGCACTCTGGGGCGGGTTGAGGATCGGGGTTGAGAGCAGCGAACCGAACACACCGCCATTACTGATGCTGAAGGTGCCGCCTTCCAGATCGGCGATGGCCAGCTGGTTGTTCCTGATCTTATCGGAATAGCTGCTTATGGCCTGCTCTATCTCGTAGAACTTCAGCACGTCGGCATTGCGCAATATCGGGACCACCAGTCCCTTCTCTCCAGCCATGGCAATGCCGATGTCGTAGAAGTGGTGATAAACCAGGTCATTGCCGTCGATGCTGGCGTTTACCGTTGGAAACTCCTTGAGCGCCTCTACGCAGGCCTTGACAAAGAACGGCATGAATCCGAGGGTGATCCCGTGGCGTTGCTGAAAATGCTCCCGGTAGTTGCTGCGCAGCGCCTTGACATGGGTAAGGTCGGCCTCGTTAAAGGTCGTAAGCATGGCGGTCTGTTGACGCACCGCCACCAGCCGCTCGGCAATTCGCCTGCGGATGGGGGACATGGGGCGGCGTTCCTCCCGACCCGGACTGTAGGCCGGTGGTTCCTCGGTACGAACGAACGATTGGCGTATTGTGTCGGGAATGACCGGTGAAGGCGTCTGGGCAACTGCAACCGGCGACAGCAATGGAAGCGGCTCAACCTGGCGTTCGGGCTGTGCTGCCGGTGTTTCCGGGACAGGGGCCGGACGGGACGGAGGCGGCTGCTTCGAACGCTCCTCGATACGGGAAAACAGGTCATCCAACGTGATACGCCCCCCCTTGCCGGTGCCGTCTACCTCGTCAGGATCGATATTGTGCTCGCGCATCTCCCGCCGGGCCGATGGCGATGAAGCCGGAGCAGCCATTTTATCGGCCGGCGGCGCTGGCGCAGGTTCGGACGGCGCTACAGCCGCGGCGCCACCTGCATCAATTGACCCGATAATCGCCCCGATTGCTATTGTCGTACCCTCAGGCACGGTGATGGCAAGCACCCCGGCGACCTCCGCATTCAGATCCAGCGTGATCTTGTCGGTCTCGATCTCGCAGAGCGGCTCATCCTTCAGCACGGAATCGCCTGATTTCTTGAACCACTTTGCCAGCAGCGCCTCGCGCACCGACTCGCCGACTTCAGGTATCTTTATCTCCATGTTTCACTCCACAAATTATTGTCCCTTCGGAATAACAGAAGCACATTTTAACGTATTTTTGCCAATTCTCCAGAAAAAACAAAGGGCGACCAAAAGGCCGCCCTTATAGAGACTATCAAGCGTGCAAAATTCTACACCTGACCTTTTAAGAACTCCCTGCCGAAGGGGGACATCTGGCGCAGCCGGGCAATGATGGGGGGCATCTCGCGGATGACGGTGTCGATCTCGGCATCGGTGGTGTAGCGCGAAAGCGAAAAGCGAATCGAGCCGTGGGCGCAGGTAAAGGGCACACCCATGGCGCGCAGCACGTGGGACGGCTCCAGAGAACCAGAGGTACAGGCGCTGCCGGAGGAAGCGCAGACCCCCAGCTCCGACAGCAGCAGCAGGATTGCTTCCCCTTCCACGAATTCAAAGGCGATGGAAGTCGTATTGGGCAGACGCTCGGCCCCATCGCCATTGATACGGGCGTTGGGTACGGCCGCCATCAGGGCGTCTTGCAGGCGATCACGCTGGGCCTTGACCGTAGTATTCTCGGCCTCCATGTACTGATCGGCCAGTTCGCAGGCCTTGCCCAGGGCAATGATGGCCGCGGCATTCTCGGTGCCGGCCCGACGGCTCTTTTCCTGGTGGCCGCCCACCATAAAGGGGCGGAAAGGGGTGCCGCGCCGCAGGTAGAGCACGCCGATCCCCTTGGGGGCATGCAGTTTGTGGCCGGAGAGGGAGAGCATGTCGATGTTTGAATTGGCCATGTTGATCGGGATCTTGCCGATGGCCTGGACCGCGTCGCTGTGAAACAGGGCGCCCTTGGCCTTGGCAATGGCCGCCGCCTCCTCCACCGGGAAGATCACGCCGGTTTCGTTGTTGGCCCACATGAGCGACACGATGGCGGTGTCGTCATCCACGGCCGCCTTCAGCTCGTCCATGTCAAGACGCCCGGCGCCGTCCACTCCGATCTCGCTGACGCGGTACCCTTTCTGGGTCAGGTTGCGGCACTGGGTCAGCACTGCCGGATGCTCCACCCGGCTGGTGATGACGTGGCGCCGGTCCGGAAAGACCTCCAGCGCCGAACGGATGGCGGCATTGTCGCTCTCGGTGCCGCAGGCGGTGAAGATGATCTCCTCCGGCGATGCGCCCAGAAGGGCAGCCACCCGGTTACGGGCCTCGGTCACCTTCCCCTGCACCTGGCCGCCGAAGAAATGCATGGAGCTCGGGTTGCCGTATAATTCGCAGAAATAAGGGCGCATCTCCTCGAAGACCGCTTCGTCCACCTTGGTGGTCGCATTATTGTCCAGGTAGATCTCTTTCATGCCGCGACCTCCTCGACCACGATGTCTTCAGCCACCAGATCCCGCAGTTTGAGTTCCACCATGCGGGCGGTATTGCCGGAGGATGCGCACCCGGCGCAAGCCTTGCGGAATGCGACCTGAACCTTGGGGCCGTCGATATCGATCAGCTCCAGGTCGCCGCCGTCTGCCCACAACAGGGGCCGGATGTCCCGCTCCAGGACCTCCTGGATCAGCTGCATCTTTTTCATGTTGGACAGCTTTTCCGGGCGTTTGCGCGGCTCCTCGGCCTGCGTCCCCATGACCTCGTCAATCAGTTCCCTGATCTTCGGGATACAACCGCCGCAGCCGCCGCCGGCCTTGGTAAAGTGGGTCACCTGTTCCGGGGTGGTCAGGCGATTGGTCTCGATGACCTTTTTCAGGAAGACATCGGTGATGCCGAAACATTTGCAGACAACGGTACCTTCCTGGTCAGGATAGGCTGGACCATGGTCATGGTCATGGTCGTGGACCGGCACTTCATGGCCGCGGTACTTGGCAATGGCAACCTCCAGCGCCTCCTGCCCCATAACCGAGCAGTGCATCTTCTCTTCCGGCAGACCGCCGAGAAAATCGGCGATGTCCTGGTTGCTGATGGCCAATGCCTCGTCCAGGTTCTTCCCCTTGACCATCTCTGTCAGAGCCGATGAGGATGCAATCGCGCTGGCACAACCGAAGGTCTGAAACTTGGCGTCCACAATTTTGTCCTTGTTCTCGTCCAGCTTGATGTAGAGCTTGAGCGCATCGCCGCATGCCAGGCTGCCCACCTCCCCGACTGCATCCGCATCTGGAATATCTCCCACGTTGCGGGGGTTCAAAAAATGGTCTTTAACGATCGGGGTGTAATCCCACATGATTCACTTCCTCCAAAATTAGGTTTAATTGAGTATGAACTGGCGGCCCGCCGCCATGACCTCGGTTAGGCGGGCTTCGTTGCCCGCCTCGCCGTAGAGCCTGACAACCGGCTCGGTGCCTGACTTGCGAAACAGCATCCAGCTGCCGTCATCAAGCAATAACTTGGTTCCGTCGATCCTGATGACCTCCCTGACTTTCGACCCGGCGACCTCGGCGGGAACAGCATTGATCTTGCTGCTGTACGCTATTTCCAGCTCCGGGGACAGCTTCAGGTTGTCGCGACGGGTAACAACGCGACCCACCTCACCGTATAGCCGCTCCAGCAGTTCGCGTACTGTTTTTCCCTCGCGTGCCACCATCTCGGCCACCAGGAAGCAGGCCAGGATGCCGTCCTTTTCAGGTACATGCCCCTTGATGGTGAGGCCGGCGCTTTCCTCGCCGCCGATAACGATCTTGTCCTGGCTGATCAGTTCGCCGATGTACTTGAAACCGACCGGTGTCTCGTACACCGGTACGCCATGCTTCTTCGCCACGGCATCAATCAGGTGCGAGGTGGCCACGCTGCGGGCCACGCC
>JBGSQD010000188.1:0-18088 GCA_041738275.1 Geobacterales bacterium | reverse complement strand
GGAGAGAGGATTCAGTTACCCTCTCCCGCTGGGAGAGGGTGGCCAAAGGCCGGGTGAGGGCCATCGTCGCCTCAATCCTCGCCGCCTTGATTTCATCTTTGATTTGAAATTGGAATAAATCCTGTTTCACAGTTGTTTTGCTCCATCTTCCGCCCGCCTTAGCCGATCGTACACATGACCTGACGGACGGTGTATTCTCCTCCTATAATCAGATATTCCCCTTCTCCCTTCATGATACTGCCAGGCAGCAGATCGCTGTAAAAGAAAATCTTGCAAAGCGGCACATGCGCCTCCCAGACGGTTGAGCCGAACTCCCAGGCCCGTTCTTCGTCGAATGTGAACGACACCAGGTTGTTCAATCGCACGATCAGCTCCCTTTTTCCGGTCTGTTTGATGACGTCATGCTCGCTGGCGTCGTAGGTGCCGCGGTAGAGCGGGATTGTTGTTACTCGCGGGAATTTTCTGGATAATTCAAACTGGCAGTATTCATAGAGGATATCCAGTTGTGACTGGATGGCATTGGTGCGCGCGCTTCCTTTCATGACCTCCACCGAGTAGTCGAAGTAGGCCTCGCTGTGGATGTCTTTGATGCGAGCGCGGTGAAAGCTGGGTGCGATACCCATGCGGCTCTCCACCCAGCGTTTGAGTACCGCCCCCTCGACGGAGTTGGAATCCATCATCCACCCCCTCAGATAACGCAGATAGCTGTTCTTGATGCTTTTGCGGGCTGTATCGGTCTGGTCCTGCCACTGGTGCAGCTGAAACTTTACCGACATGTAGTCATTGAAGATCAGGGCGCGTTCTACCTGGTTCTCTAGTGCGGCAAGCTTGTCAAAGAGAAAGCGGTTCCCCTCCTTGACCCCCTGGATCTGCAGCGGCTGCGGATTTTCGTTGAAATGTCGCGAGGCGATGATCCATGGAGGAAGGTTACAGTTGTTGAAGGAGCCGTTGTGCATGGCAGGTTTCACCTCGGTGTGGATTAGAGAAACTAGAAAACACCTGTTCTGACTAATGCCGGCATTAGCGTGAACAGAAACCTGACATTGCGTAAATTAACAACATTACCTGTAAGTTAGCACAGAACGTGCCAAGAACTATCATCATGAAATCATTGAACCCCGCCTTGCCGCAATGCGTACCGCTCCCTCCATAATTCGGACCAGTGCCTAATTAGTAACCGTCTGATCTCCCGGATGCCCTCAGAAAAATGCGGACATTGACACACATTAAACAAGAGATACCATATATTAAGCTACGTTAAAACAGGGGGTATGCTGGGTCAGGCCATGAATAAACAAAATGAAGCCATTACCACCATTACCATTTCCCGTGGAAAGAGTATCCGCTCCTTAAGAAAAGGAGGAGTAAAATGCATGCCTTGGATGTACTTCTCAAAGAAAATGAAACCTGGCTGATGCGACGTATAAGGGACTATGCCCTGGAGCGGGACTACACCCGTTATACCTCTACCCTTGAGGAGGCCTGGCGGGTCTCCGTTGTCGGGCTTACCGACTCCATCGCCGCTGCGCTTGCCATCTCGGAGGAACCATGGGAATTGGGGCCGGACGACAACTTCATCACCGACCCGGTGGCAGCCTTTGGCGTGCTGGAGGCGCAGAAGCACCGCTCGCGGGGCATCACTCTGGAGATGTTCATGGGCTTGATGAAGTACTACCGTCAGGGGTACCTGGATCTGGTGCGGTTATCATTTCCTCCCCTTCAAGAGTACGCTCTTGAGGATAGTGCGCGGTATGCACGCTTCGTCGAGCGGGTTTTCGACCGGATCGAGATCGCTTTCTGCGCCGAATGGAGCCGCAGTGAGACTGTCAACAGCGCGGTTGATGAACTCCAGGCCGCCAATCGGCAAATGACCAACGAGAAAAATAAATTCCTGACCATCTTCGAAAGCCTGCCGATAGCGGTTTTTGTCCTCGATGACCAAAGGCGCATTGTACATATGAACCATGCCGGAGCACAGATGATCAACCCTTGTGCCACCTCGGGCGGCCATTACTATTCCTGCCCTGAGGAACGGATCCCCTTTCCCTGGCTGGCGGACGAGCTGTCCCAATTTCGAGAAACCGGAGATGAAAAGGAATACGAATACCGGATCAGCCAGGATGGGCGCGATGACTGCTGGGTGCTGGCGCGGTTCCGCCCCATGCAGGATATTAGTTTCAAATTTGCCGGCACCCTAGTCATCTTCAAGGACATCACGGAGCGCAAAATGGCGGAAGAGATGCGCATGAAAATGAGCAGGCTCGAATCCATCGGCATACTTGCCGCAGGAATAGCCCACGACTACAACAACCTGCTCTCGGCAATCGTGTGTGACGTGTCTTTGGCGAAAAGGAGAATGAAAAAGGATGATTTGGCGTACCAGGATCTGGTAGACGCGGAAGAATCCATGCAACAGGCCATAGAGTTGAGCAATCGGTTTCTGACCTTTTCCAAGGGTGGCGATCCCTTCAGACGGCCGACCGGCATCTCAAGGATTATCAAGGAATCTTCGGCTTTTCTTGCGGCCCACCCTCGTATTGTCTTGAAAGAGGAGATACCGGATGACATCCGCCAGGTGCTGGTTGATGAACGGCAGATTCTGCTGGCTTTGCGGAACCTTTTTGCAAATGCCCAGGAAGCAATGCCTGACGGAGGAACCATTACCGTCAGCGCGAAAAATCGGGAAGTAGGATCAGGCAATCACCTGAACCTTGCAGCTGGAAAGTATGTTGAGATTTCTGTTGCAGACCAGGGTGTTGGAATCTCGATAGACATCCAGGCCAAGATATTCGACCCGTATTTTACCACCAAGGAATTATGGTCTCAAAAGGGGATGGGGATGGGACTCGCCATCTGTCAATCCCTTATCAGAAAGCATGGCGGGCAGATCATGGTCGAGTCGGAGACGAGCAAGGGCACAGCCATGCGTTTTTATCTCCCCGCAGCCGATCAATGATATCCGGGCAGGGAAATGCGAAGTTGAGGTTATTATACCAAACGGTGCAAACGGAGAGGCGACATGAACGATGTATGCAAAATACTGATACTCTGTGTGGATGATGAAAAGTGCGTACTGAGATCCCTGGAAAGATTGTTCATTGACCAGGACAACTACGAAGTCGTGACCGCCCTCTCCGCCTCCGAAGCGCTGGAAATCCTGGAACATCAAGGAGCATTCAAAGTAGTCATCTCGGATTACCGCATGCCGGTGATGAATGGCCTGGAGTTCCTCAAGGCGGTGAAGGAACGGTGGCCGGAAACGGTACGCCTCGTCCTTTCAGGGTATGCCGACTCAGCCGAAATCCAGGATGCGCTCAATAATGGTCTGATCTACAAGGTTGTGACCAAACCATGGAATATAGACGAACTTTTGGCTACCGTCGCCAGCGCCCTGGAATATTACGATCTGCAGAGAAATAATTCTTGAATTTTAAGGGGCTAAGCTTCTGGAAAATAATTTCTGAAGATACCAAATTCGAAAGCCAGCCGACAACATAGCAAAGGACAGGCCATGAAAACAGCAGACAAAGACGCCCCTATAGTTGAAAAACTCCGCAAACTGGCGGAAATGCAGGTAGGTGCGATGGATGCATCTCCCTCCGAAATGGATGTGCGGGCTCTGTTTCACGAGTTACAGGTCCACCAGATCGAGCTGGAGATGCAAAACAAAGAGTTGCGCCAAACTCGGGAGGAGCTTGAGTTATCGCGGAATAAGTATACCGAATTCTATGACTTTGCACCCGTCGGTTATTTCATCTTTGATACAGCCGGATTGATACAGGAGGTAAATCTTGCCGGTGCGAAACTGCTGGGAACAGAAAGGCGAATGCTGACCGATAAACCATTTGCCGCTTTTATTGCCGATGCTGACGGAAAGAAGATTTTTTCCAGTCACCTTGAAGCCGTGTTGCAAAGAATGGACACGCAGAGATGTGCAATCAGGCTCTGGGGAAATGACGGCACGGTAATCCATGGCCAACTTAAAAGCGTCATGTTGGACAATAATGGAATTAAGGACGGCAAAATCCTTTGTTCAATCGTTGATGGCACGGCAGGCAAGAAACTGGAAATGGACATCCAGGATGCCAGGGAATATGCCGAAAACATTGTCGAAACCGTACGCGAACCACTTGTAGTGCTGAATTCAGACCTGAAGATTCTCACCGCCAACAACAGTTTCTACGCGACCTTCAAGGTAACGCCCGAAGAAACAATCGGTAATTTCATCTATGATCTTGGTAACCGGCAGTGGGACATTCCCAAGCTGCGGGTATTCATTGAGGATATCCTCCCTAATGATACTGTGTTCAATGGTTATGAAGTTGAGCACGATTTTCAGGATATCGGCCACAAGATTATTCTGCTTAACGCCCGGCAGATCTTTCGGAAGAATATCGGCTCACACATTATTCTCCTTGCCATGGAAGACATTACCGAGAGCAAGCAGTTGGCAGAGGAGCTGCAAAACGCACATGACAAACTGGAGCTGATCGTACAGGAGCGGACTAGAGAGTTGACCAGCGCGAATAAACAGCTCTCGCAGGAAATAATGGAGCGCATACGAACCGAGGAATCGCTAAGGTTGTCAAACTCCTATAACCGGAGCCTGATAGAGGCGAGCCTTGATCCTCTTGTCACTATTGCTCCGGACGGAAGAATCACCGACGTGAACAAGGCCACGGAAAATGTTACCGGCTATTCCCGGGAGGAACTCATCGGCGAAGATTTTTCCGACTATTTTACCGAACCGGTGAAAGCCCGGGCCGTGTATCAGCAGGTTATCAGTGAAAGTGCGATCAGGAACTACCCTCTACAGATTCGTCACAGTGACGGCCATGTAACCTCGGTTATGTACAATGCCTCGGTGCTAAGGAATGAACAAGGAGAACTTAAAGGGGTGTTTGCCGCAGCCCGTGACATAACTGAACAGAAGATACTCGAAACCCAACTTTTCCAGGCCCAGAAGATGGAGGCCATCGGCCAGCTTGCAGGAGGGATCGCTCACGATTTCAATAACATACTCACTGCCATCATCGGCTTCAGCTCCTTGATTGAAATGCATATGGACAAGAGTGATCCTATGAGAGAGAACTTGAGTCACATACTTGTTGCCGCCGACAGGGCCGCCGATCTGACCAAAAGCCTGCTCGCCTTCAGCAGAAAACAGATCTTGAATCTGCAAACGGTCGATCTCAACCAGACCATCAAACATATCGAACGGTTTATGAACAGAATCATTGGTGAGGATATCGACTTCAAGATGATATTCCACCAGGATGTACTGACTGTAAATGCAGATTGCGGGCAGATCGAGCAGGTGCTAATGAATCTGGCGGCCAATGCTCGGGATGCCATGCCACATGGGGGGATGCTTTCCATAGAGACCAAATCCATCAAGATAGGCACTGACTTCAATAAAGCCCATGGTTACGGCGAACCAGGGGAATATGCCATCATCTCCATTAGCGACAGCGGCACGGGAATGGATGAAATCACACGCAAAAGGCTGTTCGAGCCATTCTTCACCACCAAGGAGTTGGGGAAAGGAACTGGTTTGGGCTTGTCCATCGTCTACGGTATCGTCAAGCAGCATAACGGTTACATCAATGTCTACAGCGAACCCGGCGTTGGAACAACCTTCACCATCTACCTCCCGCTGATCAAGGCGGATATCAAGCAAAAAGCACAACCTGTTGACGAGCCTCTGAAAATGGGGACTGAAACCCTTCTCGTTGCCGATGACGATGCAGCATTGCTGGGGCTGGCAGAGAAGATTCTAGGCCAGTTCGGCTATGTCGTGATAACCGCCGTGGACGGGCTTGACGCCGTGAACAAATTCAGCGAAAGCAAAGACAAGATCGCCCTCGTCATCATGGACGTCATCATGCCGAAGATGAACGGCAAGGAGGCATTTGACGAGATTTTGAAGATCCGCCCCGATATGAAATCGATATTCATAAGCGGCTATACCGCCGATATCATTTTCAATCGGGGAATGATGGACAAGAGTTTGGAATTTTTGACAAAACCCATGAGACCGGTAGCGCTGTTGAACAAGGTCCGGGATGTTCTCGATAGAACCTGCCCGGTAAAGAAAGAACAAGGGCCAAACGATGAGGAATAGGCTGTCGGGTGAAGTATCAAGGTAGCGTAACGGTCGAGAACGTTCATGTTCGAAGCAAAAAGGAGTTCCAGATGATGCGAATTACCTCCACCATATTCCGTTACGCTCTGCTGGCCGTTCTGGTTTTCGGTATAACCGGTACGGTTTCCGCCGGGCAGGGCAATGTCTATACCATTGCCATCATCCCCTCTTCCTCGCCGGTAACCCTGCACAAACAGTGGACTCCTTTTGTGGAGCAGATCACCCAGGTGACCGGCCTGGAATTCCGCCTCAAGATGTACGAAAAAATGGCGGAATTCGAGCGAGATATCTGGAACGGCACACCCGACTTCATCTTCGCCTCGCCGATCCAGACCGTTGTGGCCCACAAAGCGAAAGGCTATGCGCCACTGGTCCGGGGCGGCAAGGAAATCGCAGTCATGCTCTTCGTGCGTAAGGATTCCCCCATCAGGAACATTGATGATCTAAGCGGCAAAAACATCTCCTTTGTCGGCAACAAGAATCTATGCAGCGTCTTCATCCAGCACCTGCTGGGGCGGCATAAGAACAAAATGCTCTTCACCAGGGAATATGCCGGCTCAACCAGAAACGTGATCATTAACGTGCTTTTGGGCAAAAGCGACGCCGGAGCGGTATTCATTCCGGAACTGACAAGAGAGTCCGAGGATACCCGCAAGCAACTTCGGGCAATTATTGTGACTCCGGAAATAGCACCCCACCCGCTCAGTACCCATCCACGCGTGCCCCGAACGGTACAGAGAGCGGTGCAGAAGGCAACGCTCGCCATCGCAGCAACCAAGGATGGCGCGGAGCTCCTCAGGACGCTCCGAATGGGCGCGCCGATTGCCGCAGATTACGATCGGGATTACCGGAACCTGGAAGAGATTGACATAACGAACCTCACCAACTGGGGACAGTAAAATGACGCTGCTGCCGCGCCGGCTGAATGCCCGCATCATCTTGATAGTCTCGTTAATCCTGATTGCAACCTCAGTGGCTACGGGATGGTTGTCTGCCAGAAGTCAAACAGCCCGGCTCCTGGCCGATATGCGGATAAATTCGTCGAGCATGGTCAAAAATCTTGCCGAGAGCTGTGCCCGCTACCTGCTGGTCCAGGACTATGCCGAATTGGAGACCTTTCTCCTCAAAGCGGCTGAGATGGCCGACATCCGGAGGCTCCTGGTCTGTGAAGAGGATGGTACCCTGGTCTGGGATGTCACTCACGATAACCCGGGGGAGCCTCGTTCAACGACCGGCATAACCCGTGTAACTCCACCGTCATCTCGATCCGTGTTACTTACCACCGAAAACGACCTGTTGACCATCTGGCAACCGATCGAGGCAGGAAGCCTCCTCGGCTGGCTCAGGGCAGATTACAGCCTGTCACAGATCCGGGAGACCCAGGCAAGAACCTGGAAAAACACCTTCATCATGGCCCTGGCAAGGGTTTGCTTCAGCGCACTGCTGATAATCCTGCTGCTGCGCCCATTCGTACGGTCAATCGGCAAGTTCACGGCATTTGCTGTCCAGCTTGACGATCAAAAAGGTGCGCAGATTGACATCACGGGCCAACCCCTCGAAATTGCCGAACTGGGGGCCTCTCTTAATGAGGTTTCGGCAAAGCTGCTATTCTCCGAGCAACAATTGCTCAATGAGCAGGAACGATTGCGCAGCAGCGAAGAAAATTACCGGCGGCTGCTGGATACCATTCAGGAGGGTATCTGGGTCGTCGATTCGGATGGAGTCACCACATTCGTCAATCCGCGTATGGCGGAAATCCTGGGTTATACCTATGCTGAAATGATCGGCAGGCCACTTTTTTTGTTCATGGACGAGCAGGGAAAACAGATTGCGGAATACAATATAGAACGTCGAAAACAGGGGGTAAAGGAACAGCACGAATTAGAATTTATAAAAAAGGATGGGGAGCGAATCCATGCGAGACTCGAAACCGGGCCGATATTTGATGATGCCGGAAAATATGTCGGTTCAATAGCGGCCGTTGCCGATATCACCGTTCAAATGAAAACGGAGCAGCAGCGTCTTGCCAGCGAACAGGCCTTTCGTGCCGTGGTGGAAAATTCGCCCGATGTTATTGTGCGCTATGACAGGGAAGGGCGGCGCATTTACGTTAACCCGGAATTCGAGCGGGTCAATCATCTGACTGCTCAGGAGGTGCTCGGCAAGAAGCCGGTAGAACTCTCGACCGAACTGGCTCCCATGGCGGCTGTTTTCACGGAAAAGCTCATGGTGGCAATGGAGTCCGGCACAGTCACCAAGATAGACCTGTCCTGGACCAGGGATGGTAGACCGATATGCTGGTTTGTGCGCGTGGTCCCCGAATTCGACGAGCACGGAGCCGTGGCAAGCGCACTCACAATCTGGAGCGACATAAGCGAGCGCAAGCAGATGGAAGAGGATATCCGCAATTTGAACGAAGAGCTGGAAAAGCGGGTTCAGGAACGGACTGCGGAACTGGAAGAGAAGAATGCGGAGCTGTACAAAATGAACCGGCTCTTCGTCGGCCGGGAGCTCAGGATGGTGGAGCTGAAGGAGAGGATCAAGGAACTGGAAAACGCTGGAAACGAAGGCGCTAAAGCTCAGTGACAGGTAGCATTGCCATGCCACCTGCTCCGTTGACCCGGATGATTACAGAGATAAGGGGAGGAGAAGATGAGAAACAAGCTGTTCTCACTGGGGATAGTCGGGGTTGCAGTCACACTGCTATGCAGCCTGGCGGTTGCGCAGGATTCATTCGTTGCCGAGGCGAAGCGCTACACCGCCCTCGTTTCCAGGCCCAATCCGCCCTGGAATGGGCCAACCGCAGGGCCGTCCGCTCAACGCAACAAGTCTGTCATTTATGTATCCTCCGGTCAGGAAAATGGCGGAGCCCGCGGTGTCGGCCTGGGCGCTGCAGAGGCGGCAAAGGTCATAGGCTGGAATTTCCGCCTGATCGACGGTCAGGGCACGGCGTCTGGCAGAAGGAATGCCTTGCTGCAGGCGGACAGCCTCAAACCGGATGGTATCATACTCGGCACGATCGACGCACTGGAGCAGGCAGATGTGATCAGAGACATAGCTTTGAAGGGTATCAGGATCGTAGGGTGGCATGCCCTGGGGAAGCCGGGCCCGGCCCGTGATCTGCCGATCTTTACCAATCTCGCCACTGAACCGAAAGATGTCGGCAAGGCCGCCGCCATGTATGCCGTGGCCGACTCCAATGGCAAGGCGGGTGTGATCCTCTTCAGCGATCCCATCTACGCAATCGCCAACGTAAAGACAAAGGCCATGCTCGACATTTTTCGCAAGTGCGCGAGCTGCTGTGTGCTGAGTGTTGAAAATATCCATCTGAAGGATATCCCTGCAACCATGCCGCAACGTACAGCATGGCTGTTGCAGCACTATGGCAGGAAATGGACATATACAATAGCCGTCAATGATCTCTGGCTTGATGCCATGCCCCCCATATTTATTGCCGCCGCAATTCCCGGCAACGGCTATCCCAAGAGCATATCCGCCGGAGACGGCAGCGAGCCGGCGTTCGAGCGGATTCGCAAGAACCGCTACCAGATCTGGACGGTTGCCGAGCCGCTCCGTCTTCATGGCTGGCAGGCCATCGACGAGCTTAACCGCGCCTTTGCCGGGCAGAAGGATAGTGGCTATTCGGTCCCGGTTCACCTGGTGACACCTGCCAATATCAAATTCGACGGCGGTCGGCACAACGAGTACGACCCTGATAACGGTTATCGGGACAGATACAGGAAAATCTGGGGAGTGAAATAAGACGCATGTCCAGTGACAACCTGATCAATCATACCAGGCGCACAATCTTCAGCCATGGGGTCTTCAGGAGCGGTATTCTGCAGATTCTCGCCTGGCCTGCGCTGTGCCTTATTCTGGCAGCGGGGCTCTGGTATTGGACCCTCTCAAAGATCGATGCGGAGAAGCAGGCGTGCGAGAAGAAAGTGCTCGCTGAAGCCACTGCCCTGTGCAACGACTACGCGCAATATCTCGTCCAGGTTATCGAACAGGCGAATCAGATCACGCTGCAATTGCAGTACGGCTGGGAACAGTCGCGCGGCAATATCAATCTGAAGGAATTATCGAAGGGGGGGCTTTTTCGCAACCCCCATATCAACAATGTGATTGTAGTCAACCGGGAAGGGAGGCCGGTAACAGCTACCCTCGGCAACCTGCAGAACGTCTCGTTTACAGACAGAAATTTTTTTATCTACCACAAAAACGATGACTCGAAAGCGCTCCTGGTAGGGAAGCCGCTGGTGTCGCGAACAACAGGCAAGCCCGCTATCCCGTTTTCGCGCAGGTTAAACACGCCTCACGGCGCGTTTGACGGGGTCGCGCTGACCGGCTTTGACCCCCATTTCCTTACATCCTTCTATGCCGGCTCCTTCCCGGGAAGCACGGGAGTGCTGATGGTGGCGGGCCTGGACGGGATCCTGCGTTCGGCAACAATCGGGAGTGCAACACAAGATCCAATGCCCGCCGCGCTCCGCGCCGTTCCCCTGTTCAATTCACCGGAAGGCGCCGCATATCTCAGCGGAGAGCGGTGGTTTGGCGACAAGTTGTCGCGTTATGTCGCCTGGAAAACGCTGGGAGAGTATCCGCTGGTTGCAATGGTGGGGCTCTCCGAACAGGAATATTTTGCACAGTATCAGAACGCCTGGGCTACAGACAGGAGAGTGGCGATTGCGGGAAGCATTATCCTGTTCCTGTTTGCGCTGGCGGCAGCGGGAATGTCCACACGCCTTGTCAGGAAAAAACATCAGGAGGAGGTGCGTAAGGCATATCGCATTGCCACTGAAGGGGGGAGCGACGGTTATTATATGTATGAGGCGCTCTGTGACAAGAGCGGCGCCATCGTCGACTTCGTACTGGTCGATTGCAACGAGCGCGGCGCAGAGTTCTACGGCATCCCGCAAACGCAACTTCTGAACATGAAACTCTCCGATTTATGCCCTGGAGCGTATTTCGATGGAGTGATGAACATTTTCCGCGGTGCAATGGCATCGGGATTCCATGAAGATGAGACAAAAACACCGCGCGCGAGCACGTTGCACATCGAGTGGGCAAAGAGAAGGCTCGTGCGCTCCGGCAACGGGCTGGCTGTGACGTTGCAGGACATCAGCGAGCGTAAACGGGCGGAAGATGATCTCAGGCGGATGAACGATCGTTTTATCCTGGCCACCCATGCGGGCCAGGTAGGGGTCTGGGACTGGGACATACCGAAAAACGAACTGGTGTGGGACAACTCTATGTACAGCCTGTACGGCATCCAAAAGGGAGCCTTCGGCGGTGCATACGATGCCTGGGCCCGCACCATCCATCCTCAGGACAGGGCACATACGGAGGTGGAGATCCAGGCCGCCCTGCGGGGCGAACGGGAGTATGCGCTTGAATTCCGCATCGTCCGGCCGGATGGCACGATCCGCTACCTCAAGGCGGATTCGAAGACATTCCGTGATGAGGATGGCAAGCCCCTGCGCATGATCGGCACCAACATAGACATCAGCGAACTCAAACGGGCGGAGGAGGAGTTGCGCACCCTCAACGCCGAATTGGAAGAGAGGGTACTCGAACGTACCCGGGAATTGCTGCAGGCCAAGGAAGCGGCAGAAGCCGCCAACCGTGCCAAAAGCGTCTTTCTGGCCAACATGTCCCACGAGCTGCGCACGCCGCTCAATGCCATCATCGGCTTTTCCGATATCCTGCAGCATGATCCGGCTATCTCCGGGAGCCGGCAGGAGACCCTGGGTATCATCAAGAAGAGCGGCGATCACCTGCTCGGCCTGATCAATGATGTGCTTGACATCGCCAAGATCGAGTCCGGCCACATAGAGCTGGAACTAAAACCGTTCGACCTGGGCGCGATGGTGCTCGATGTCACCGACCTGCTGAGCGTTCGAGCCGAGAATACGGGCTTACACCTGCAGCTCGACCAGTCTTCGGAATTTCCTCGCTATATCGTTGGCGACGAGACCAAGCTGCGGCAGATTCTCATCAACCTGATCTCCAACGCCATCAAGGCCACCGGGCAGGGGAGTGTTATCGTGCGGCTGGGGGTAAAACAGAACCACACCACTCACCTGATCATGGAGGTGGAGGATACCGGTTGCGGCATTGCCGAGGAAGACCGGGAGAAGCTGTTCCAGCCATTCGTGCAGGTGGGCCAGCAGGGGAGACAGCAGGGAACCGGTCTGGGGCTTGCCATCACCCGTCAGTTTGCCGAGCTGATGGGGGGCACTATCTCCGTTACCAGCAACATCGGCCAAGGGAGCACCTTCCGCGTGGAGGTGTCCGTGCAGCAGGTGAGCCCGGAAGAGATCCCGCAAATTCCTGCAGAACAAGGCGAAGTCAACGGCCTCGAACCGGGTCATCCGCCCTGGCGGGTGCTGGTGGTGGAAGACCAGCAGGACAACCAGATACTCCTCATGGGTCTGCTGGAAAGGGCCGGCTTCCAGGCAAGGCTGGCCGAAAACGGCGCCGAGGCGGTTGAACTGTTCACCACGTGGCAGCCGCACTTCATCTGGATGGACAGGCGCATGCCGGTAATGGACGGGGTGGAAGCAACCCGCCGCATCCGCGCCCTGTCCGGCGGAGATGCGGTAAAAATCGCCGCCGTCACCGCCTCCACCTTCAAGGATGAAGATGAGGAACTGGCCACATCCGGCTTCGACGCCGTTGTGCATAAGCCCTATCGTCCGGCACAGCTCTTCGACTGCATGGAGCGCCTGCTGGGTGCACGCTTCGTGCGGGGCGAAGCGGAAAGCTTGCCAATTTCCAATCCGAATATCTCCGGTGCCGCTCTGAACGCTGCGTTGCGCGCTCTGCCGGAACCCCTGCGTCAGAAACTGGACGAGGCGCTGCTGCTCCTGGATAGCGAGCGTGTCCTGCGGGTGATCGGCGAGATCGGCACAACCGCTTCCCCCGAACTTGCCGCTGCACTCGGCGAGCGGGCACACAATTACGACTACACCGGTATCAGGGAAGCAATACAGGGGAGGAGATCTTCATGAATGTCCGCGGCACCATACTTGTTGTGGATGATACAGCCGAATCTCTAAGAGTTCTGGACGGGATTCTCCAGCCGGAAGGATACATTATCAGACCCGCCAACAGCGGAGAGCTGGCACTGGCTTCTATTGCCGCGCAGCCCCCCGACCTGATTCTGCTGGATATCCGCATGCCCGGCATAGACGGTTTCGAGGTCTGCCGCCGCTTGAAGGGGGAGGAGGCCACCAGGAACATACCGGTCATCTTCCTGAGTGCCGCCACCGAGCTGGCTGACCGCCTGGAGGGCTTACGTCTGGGCGCCGTGGATTACATCTACAAGCCCTTCCAGAGGGAGGAACTGCTGGCGCGGGTGAAGACCCATCTGGAACTTGCTCTGTTGCGCGAAGATCTGGAGGTACTCGTCAAGGAACGTACCACGCAGTTGGAATTGGAAATTGCCGAGCGCAAACGGGCTGAAGAGGAACTCCGGCTGAATATGGCTCGGCAAAGGGCTCTTCTGGAAGTCTACCAGGAAATGCCGACAGCATCAGTCCCGGGAATCATCTCGCTCGTCGTCGATAAATGCGTGAACCTGACCGGAAGCGCCCTCGGCTTTGTGGGGCTAATCAGTAGCGATGATCAGCAGATGGAAGCGCAGATCTGGTCCGAAAAGGTCATGGAGAACTGCCCCCTGGACGAGCCGGTGGTGTTTCCGCTCTGCAATGCCGGACTCTGGGCGGAACCCCTAAGGCAGCGCAGGGAGATAGTTGTCAACGACTATCAAACGATGAATCCGCTCAAGAAAGGGTGTCCCGAGGGGCATCTCGATCTGGTGCGCTTCATGGGCGTCCCAGTGGTTGACAATGGCCGGGTTGTAGCTGTGGCTGGCATTGCCAACAAGCGGGAGAATTATGGTGAAGCTGATCAATACACAATGTCCCTGCTCCTGGAGGGGATGTGGGAGATTATCAAAAGAAAGCAGGCGGAGGAGTGTCTGAAAGACAACGAAGCGCGCTACCGGGCACTGTTTGAGGGGGTTCCGGACGCGCTCCTGATTGCGGATATCGCCAACGGCGTCATCCGCGATGTCAATCCGAGCGCGTGCCGCCTGTTCGCAAAAACCCGCGACGAACTGGTCGGCATCCATCAAGCCACCCTGCATCCTCCGCGGCTGGCCCGGGAGACGGAACAATTGTTCCGGGAGCATTCGCACAAGGCAGCGGAAGGGAAACCCGGAGCTCCGCTTGAACATACCATTTTGCGTGCCGACGGTTCTGAAATCCCCATCGAGATCAGAACGCAGCCGGTCCTGCTGGACGGAGCGAAGATGATACTGGGGGTATTCAGCGATATTTCGGAGCGCAAGCGGGCCGAGGATGCATTGCGCATGCTCAACAGCGAACTGGAACAACGGGTTAAAGAGCGAACCGCCGAGCTTGCAGCCAAGAACGCCGACCTTGAGAAGATGAACAAGATCTTTGTCGGCCGGGAGCTCAGGATGGTGGAACTGAAGGAGCGGATCAGGGAGCTGGAAGGGGGGAGGTAATGATGTAATGCCGACAAAATATGCTTCACCTGAAAACTATGCATGGAAAAAGGTTATGTCGCCCGGGAGCGATCAATCGGACATCATCTTTCGAACAGCTGTGGTCACGGTCGTCATTTTGGGGCTTTATGCAAGCAGTCTCTACAGCTATATCCTGTTCCACAGCCTGATCGAATTCTCGACCATCGCCATTGCCTTCACCCTGTTCATCCTCACCTGGAACGCACGCCGTTTCCTGACCGGCGGTTGTCTGAAGGCTCTCGGCATCGGCTATGGCCTCATCGCCCTGATCGATCTGCTTCATAGCCTGGCCTATAAAGGGATGGGCATCTTCCCGGGGTATGACGCCAACCTCCCCACCCAGCTCTGGATATTGGCCCGCGCCCTGCAGGCACTACTTCTATGCCTATCGCCTCTTTTCGCCAGGCGTGACCTCAACGAACGGGTATTCTTAGGCATCTCTTTCGCCGCGGTTTCGGTGAGCACGGCACTGGTCTACTTGGGCGCCTTCCCCGACTGCTTCATCGAAGGCACAGGTCTCACCCCTTTCAAGATCATCAGCGAATATGTCATATCCGCACTCCTCATCGTGGCGCTGCTTCTTTTCATCGGCACACGGACAGCGTTCAACACCAGGGTGTTTGCGCTTATCGTCGCCAGCATACTCTGCACGATCGCCTCGGAACTGGCCTTCACCTCCTATGTGAGCGTGTTCGGCCCTGCCAACATGGCGGGGCATTTCCTTAAGCTTGCCGCCTTTTACCTCATCTACCGGGCTCTCGTCGTGACCGGTTTCCAAGAGCCGCTCGATCTTATTTTCCGCGACCTGATGCTGACGGAACAGGCATTGACACGGGAGAAGGAATTCAGCCACGGCCTGCTTGAGAGCATGGCGGATGGTGTGGTCGCCTGTGACGCAGACGGAATCCTGGCGCTGTTTAATCGTTCGGCACGGGAGTGGCACGGGCTTGACCCCATGAAACTCCCCTCCGAGGAATGGGCACAGCACTATGACCTGTTCCGGTCGGACGGGATCTCTCCGCTCCCGACGGACGAGATCCCGCTTGCCCGTGCCTTCAGGGGGGAGATAGTCAGGGATGCGGGAATGGCGATCAAGGCGAAAGGACAGCAGATCAGATTCATCCTCGCAAACGGCAGTATGATACAGGATCAGGCCGGACAAAAACTCGGAGCGGTCGTTATCATGCGTGACATCACGGAGTTCTGGCATCTGGAGCAGGAACTCCGCAAGGCTAACGATGAACTCGAACAGCGGGTGGAGAAGCGCACGGAGGAATTGCGGCAGATCAACATTCAGTTGCAGAACGAACTGGCCGAAAGGGCCATGATTGAGAAAACCCTGATGCTGACCCAGTTCTCGGTTGACCACGCAGCCGACGGCATCATGTGGATTAAGCCTGATGGCAGGTTTTGTTACACAAACGAAGCTGCTTCACGTCTTCTCGGCTACAGCTTTGCGGAATTTCTGGAAATGAAGACCTCCGATGTCAACCCGGCGCACCCCGTGGAGGAGTGGCCTCTGCATTGGGAGGAGCTGAAGCGCGAGAAGACGCTTTTGGTTGAAGCGGCACTCATAAGAAAGGACGGCACGCTGTTACCGGTGGAGATTCATGCGAACCATGTCGTGTTTGGAGACCATGAATACAATTGCGCCTCGGTGCGTGACATCACCGAACGCAAACGCATGGAGGATGCCCTGTTTTTTGTCGCTCAACGCGGCTGGCAGACTGGTGCTGAAAACTTTTTCGATGCGCTTGCGCAGTATCTTGGCGAAAACCTTGATGTGGATTACGTAGTCATCGACAGGACAGATGAAAACCCTGACATTGCGGAGACGGTTGCCTTATATGCCAAAGGCGCAATCGTACCGAACATGCGTTATGCCCTCAAGGGGACGCCCTGCGAAAATGTCATGGGACAGAGGCTCTGCGTTTATCAGCAGGGAGTTCGGCAACTGTTTCCCGAAGATATACTGCTGGCCGAAATGGGGGTGGAAAGCTATATCGGCATCCCGCTGTGGGATGCCTCGGGCGGGCCGATAGGCCTGATTGCGCTGATGGGCAGCAAGCCGCTTGCTGACGTTGCAGCGGCCACCCAACTGCTGCAGCTGGTTGCGGTACGTGCTGCCGCCGAACTGGCCCACGAGCGAAGCGTTCGTGTTCTGCGAACGCGCGAGCATGAATTCAGCACGCTGGCGAAGAATTTGCCGGACAACATCGTCCGTTACGATAGGGACGGACGGACCATTTACGTCAATCCTGTGCTTGAAAAAACCCTCGGCGTTGTTGCCGCAGAGATGATCGGTAAGAACGTCCGGGAAAACCATCCCGATAGGAGCTACGATGCCTATGCACAAGCCCTGGATGTTACTCTCACAAGCGGCGAAAACAGCGAATTCGATTTTATCCTGCCTATCCCGGGCAAGGAACAGGTTGTTCATCACATACGCATGATTGCCGAACGCGACGATCATGGCGAAGTGACCGGCGTACTCGCCATCGGTCACGACATCACAGAGCGCTTGCGGGCCGAAGAAGCGGTAATGAAGCTGAACGAAGAACTCGAACAGCGGGTAAAGGAGCGGACAGTCGAGTTGGAGGAGAGCCAGCGGGCATTGATGAACATCGTCGAGGATCTGAATCTGAAGACCGAAGAAATGGAAAGGGCAAACAGCAAGTTGCAGGAGCTTGACCGGCTGAAGTCCATGTTCATTGCTTCCATGAGCCACGAATTGAGGACTCCGCTCAATTCGATCATCGGGTTCTCCAGCATAATCCGTGATGAATGGCTTGGCCCGGTTAATCCTGAGCAGAAGGAAAACCTCGAGATCGTCCTGCGCTCCGGAAAACATCTGCTCAGCCTGATCAATGATGTTATCGACGTTTCCAAGATAGAGGCAGGCAAGATTGAATCCCGCTCCGAAGAGTTCGACCTGTACGACCTTTTGGCGGAAGCGGTTCAATATGTGGAGAAAGATCTCCGCGACAAGGGGCTGGAGCTGCGTCTGGCCATAGATCATCACCAATTGTTCACGGATAAAAGGAGGTTTTTGCAGTGCGTCATTAATCTGTTGAGCAATGCAGTGAAGTTTACCGAACATGGTGGGGTTTGCGTTTCTTCAGCTGTTTCGGATATCCGGCAAAGCGTCGCGGAGCCGCATTCCTCCTGTATGCCAATACCACTAATAGACATTTCCATTCAAGACAGCGGCATCGGCATCCCTGCCGAGGATATTCCCCTGCTCTTTAACCTATAAAAAGCAGTTGAGCTTTTGATTTTGCTTCAACCTCCTGATATTGTGCTGCAATCACAGTTCAGGAGGTTCACCAAATGGGTGAATGTAAAAAACGCACCGTTGTTCCTTCTTCCCGCGTTGCTGTAGACAC
>JBGSQD010000187.1:0-5533 GCA_041738275.1 Geobacterales bacterium | reverse complement strand
CATTTCGGTGGCTGCGCCCGGCAATCCGGCCTACTTGGGGGGGAGAGATGAAACTGCATCTGGGTTGGAGGGAGGCCCAAGTTCCGTCGATTTTCCGTCCCTTGATCACTCAAGGTTTGGCAATTTTAATTGGCACAATATCATGAAGCAACCACCTGTCAAGCAATTTAATAAATAATGCCAGCAACATCAGAATATTAGCTTTTGCCTGCACAATCAATGTTTACCACCCTCGATCCCAGACTCCCTTGCCTGTTAAACACCTCATGAAACTGTCATTTAATTGAAGTATGTTAACTTTATAAAATGACAATTTGTCACATAACGTCATACTGAATTACAAGGGTTACTAAAAGGGGTTTGACAATGTGGGCGGCTACAGGCCAAATGCAGGCAGGCTTTAAAGTGATTCAGGCAAAAAGAGGAAGAAATAAACTAAGACACCATCCGACCGGCAAAAAACCACGCGCCATCCTGAAAACGGCCACTATTAGCCGCAATCCACTGAGCCATGCTGTCCAGAACACGCATCTGCTCGCTGACAGACAGGTCCGCCTCGAAGGGAAAATCGGCATCATAACGGATTACCAGCTCCTCGTAGGCCAACTGCCGCAACCGGAACGGACTTTTTTCCGACCTCAGGGTTTCCAGTATTGATAACGGAGAATACGCCCTGCCGAGCCGATATCTGATGTGTTGACCAAACCTTGCTTTGTTCTCGCCCCACCATGCTGACCACTCAGTCCGGCTTTGCGAAAGCCGGTTCACATAGCTGCCATAGAGAGAGCCGTCCGGTTTGCACGGTAGCTGGCCCTGCCGGAATGCTTCTTTTTCGTCATCCTGCAGATCATCCTCTTCAACGTCATCCGGGATAAAAACCCTTTCACAGATGCCTGCACCGGTAATGATGTCGAGTGCCAGGGCGGCCGACTCAGCAAGATCACCATCCAGTTTTTCCAGGAGTAAATCAATAACCGTGATGTCGCCAAGCATCCCCAGCGCCAGAACAGTATCGGCGGTCGCATTACCTGATCCGGCAACTTTTGCCAGAGCAGAAACAGCCGACCGGTCGCCGCCAAGCGCAAGAGGGATATGAGACCAGCTGGATTCACCGGCAATCCGCAGACAGTGCGGGACAGCAGTCATGTCGCCAATCCGGAGCAAAGCCATGGCAGCGGCTGAACAGATAGCCTCGTCGTCATGGCGAAGATTGGACAGAAGCAGGTTTGCGGCGCTCCGTTCCCGCAAGCGGCCGAGTGCCAGAATCACCTGAGACGAGGTATATCGCTTCAGTGTCTGTACAAGCAATTTTCCGGCGAAAAGACGCTGATAAGCAGCTACCGAGGCGGACATATCGCAGAGTTGCGGATCTTTAGAATCAAGTGGTTCAAGAATATTATCTTGCCAGGCTTCAGGCAATCCGTGTTTCAGGGCATCGATAAACGCCCCATGTTTTTCCGTGTTCTCCGAATCAATCCCTTCAAGCAATTCAATGAGCAGATCTTTTCGTTCAAGACTGCAGAACACCCGCAAGGCAGCATACAGATCACCCGGATCGCCATCTTTCGCCTGTTGCAGACAGACCTCCAGAGCAGGTTCACCACCGGTTACCAAGGCGTCAAGGTTCGCTTCCAGGCGCTCTTCGAATTTGTGAATGGTTTTCCAGGAGACTTCGGGGCTACTCTGGAGTGCTAGGCGTTGGCCATACAAGAAGGAAAGGGCTTCGAGTTGGTCCAGGAATAGTGAATGTATGAAGCTGGCTTTAGACATATTCACTCGATGACAATGACTACCGGAATGATATTTTCTCTCCGGTGAATTAATGTGTAGAATGTAGCCCCATTACACATTATTCGTGAGCTACCAACCATCATAACGCTCAGTTGGCAGCATCATTACTCCCGGGGGTTCAAAAGCCACCAAATTATCCCTGAGAGTTTCATCAATGATGATGAGAGTTGGAGCTTCCACGATTCGAAAAAATCTCAGTCCCCTGGTCTTCGCAGGGTCTATTTTGAAAGAATACAGATCCCCTCGCCCACCAGTTGGGCATGGCTTTATGATGCTGTCCTTTTCGTCCACGGCCTCCAGTAGGCCGATGACATTGATCAATGAGTACGTTAGCTCAATCTCCCCTTCAGGATTCTCAAGTCCCACAGGAAAGTACTGGATGTTGTCGATAGCAAGTCGCGTCAGCTCTTGAATAAAACGCTGATGAAATAGGGTCACTAAACCTTCAATTATGCCACCGCGGAACTTTCCACTTCTGGGGGATAGTGAAAAACGGAGAAGACCAGGGTCAGCCAAGATCCTCCCATCGACCCAGTCTAGAGGGTCAAAGTTTTCAGGGCAGCCCATTACTATCGGTTGTTCCAGGATTCTGGGGTCCTGCTTTAGAATGTAGTAGTTCAAACCATTCACCTCACCATGATTTATTAAAACTCTGTACATCTGCGTTTGGCAGATTGTCCGCGATTCCGGAATATTCGTAAGCTCGTATGGATACGAAGAAAGGGCTGCTTTCAGCCGGATTGGTTTTGAACATTTCAAGTTTTTCTTTAATTTCTTTACTTATTTCATCCATTTTCTTCTTGAAGTTCTCGTCCCGTTCTGGTTTTTCGCACAAATTTTTTGAAAACCTCTTTACCGTATTGACGAGGCGAGCAATTATCAGTTTGTCGTACTGGGTTTCATGAGGATAGTCATGTTTGTCCTTCTCATCTGTCCCCCCTTCTTCCCAGGAATCAACATCTTTCTTATGTACCACCACAGCGAAGGCGTGGTGGCCGACATGCCATTGCGCTCCAAGCTCTTTCATCAAAGCAAATGCAACCTTTCTTTTACCATCTGGTTCAACGAGATCTCCGTATTTCTTTTGCTTCCCATCCTCAATGTATTTCAGACTCCAGTGTGTCGTGGGTAATCCAATTCCGTTATTTTTGTTGTTGATATCATAGCCAACCATGTTGCCCATGCGAACAAGACGTCTTATTTTGGCGTAGCATTGCATGGCAGAGATGAGATGATGTTTCGCAAGTGTGTACGGCAAATCCCCGCCTTCTCTTTTTGTTTCCTTGCCTTGGTGCCAGGAGGAGGTGTTATCGCACCCCAAGTTGTCTGGAATGCTGACCACCTTGTCGTTCACTTCTTTGGGCTTGTCCGTGGCATGACCGATAGGTTTTTCGTGACAAAATGGGCACTTCTCGTCCTTAGCAATATCTTCAATATTCGCGACATTAACTTGCTCCATGAGTTCCATATAACCTCATCCTCTATCTTCCCGTCGCGCTTTCTTCCACACTAATGAAACACAATCTCGGTGATTCATAAGGTATCAAAACCTACCCCATAATATTCTTCTTGTTATGAAACATCGGATCACCCATCCGGCAGACATTATTCCCCTCGAACTTCACATCAAACGAAAACATCATGAACTCTGCCTCACCCTTGAAGGAACTGCTGATCACTCCACCCACTGAACCGGCTTCATCGCCGCTGGTCATGGAATACTTGGCGGTCTTGACCATCGGCATCTCACCATCGGTCTTTACCGTTGACGGGCCACTGGATGTATCCGCTGCTTTGCCGATGTTAGGGTATGGAATCGGGATCGGCCCCCCTGGTGACGGAGTCTTGCAGACATCAGGAAAAACAATACTCATCCCGCCGCTCCCCTTGTGGGCGATCCCCCGGCAATTGACAAAGGTTGACTGGCTCATCTGCTCCTCCCTTTCACGGTGTCCCCAAAACAGCCACAGCCCCGCATACGCCACGGTCCGAAGAGCAGGTTACCAGTGCCGGACTGCGGCGATATCCCTTTCTTATGCCGATGGCGGCCATAATGGCCAGAATAATCCCGCTGGCAGCCCCGGTATCACCTATGCAGTCGGCAGGGGAATGCATACCGTATAACGGATCAAAGGCGGCGCTGTTCCTGACAAAGGCCACTCCCAACTCCTTGGCCCAGTGATTTTCCCCGTTCATGGCCGAATACAGCTCACGTACCGGCTCCTTGACATATCCTGCTCCAAAGAACTCCGTGAAGACACCGGCCAGACCATCTCCCTTATATGGCTGTTCACTGTACAGATGACCGTTCTCAAAGCCCATGACAACCGGAGTCAGGAATCCGGAAATTGGTATGCCAAAACTTGCGGCCCGGTTTTGACTGGTAAGCAGCAGAAATGCAGCACCCTCACCAGGGATGAAGCCGTCCATGATACCCGGCCCCAGAACCCGATTCTCCATATCCAAGGTACCAAGCAGGTACAGATCCAGAAAGGTATCCACCCCGCCGACCAGAACCGCCTCTATCTTTCCTGATGACAAGGCATCCATAGCCTCCTTGAGAGCAACAAGACCGGCGGCCCTGCCGTCGGGGAACACCCTGCTGGCGGCCAGATCAATCTCTACCCCGGCCTGGATGACGAGCTGCCGCAGAAACGGTTCCGTTATCGGCGCGGGACGGTTGGTCAACGGCTCCGCCCCTGCCAGGTAGAGAGGAATGCTCTTTATCCCTGCGAAACCCTCAACCGCCTCCTGCAATGCCGGCGCCGCCAGCCTCAGCATCCGTATCTGCCGGGAGGTGAGCCCCACCACCTTTTCCAGCTCCGGCGCCAGGGGCGGCAGCACGTCATCGGGTAGGATGGACATGACGAACGGCTGAAACCGCTTGTCATGGATCGATGTTTCTGCGAAGCGGTCGATCCCCGATCTCACAGAAGCGGCACTCTGTGAAGAATCCAGCCCAACGGCGGTTATCATGCCAGTTCCGATTATCGCCGCGCTGTTACCAGTCATGCCGCTTCCTGTTCAAGTCCCGATTTTTTCAAGGTCACATCCACCTGGCGTATCTTGAGAACCTTCTTGTCGCATTCCACAACACCGCGCCAGAGCAAGGAGAGCCGCTGATCATCCGGTTCAATCAAAACAGACTCCATGTTCATTGCCGCAGCCATTTTATCTTCATCAATCTGCACCGAGACATCAAACTCGCACATGGGCAGGTTAAACTTCAGCGGGCTCTTGCTGGACATATTGGTTATGGCCACCGGCTCACCACCTCGCAGATAACCGGGATAAACCAGATCCGGATGCGCCGCATTAAAATAGCGGCTCTGAAAATCCTCCGGAAGATACGGGGCTTTTTCAGCCTGCCAACGAGCGTCATATGTCCCGGCAAAAGACTTCCTCGGTTCCCAAGATGAAGCCAGAAAACCGAAACAGGCCGGCGATGGCTGATCCTCGGGCTTTTTAATCAATTGGGATGGATCCTCAAGATTGGGCAACAGTAGCCCATTCATATCAACAGGGGTGCGGCCACCCAGGAACCCCCTGCCTACTGGATTGCGCGGATCGAATGTGGTCTCCGCACTATCCTGAACAACTTCGTGAACCCCGCCATACGCTCGTTCGTAGATTATCGGCATGGACACAAATGGTGACGGAGGCGATATGCGCAGCTCATGCTCGGCGAGATACCATTTCCGGTCGCCAAAAACCCTGATTACCTTGCCCTTATTGCCCACCT
>JBGSQD010000202.1:0-5220 GCA_041738275.1 Geobacterales bacterium | reverse complement strand
CTGGGAGAGAGATAGAGTGAGGGGTACGTTGAGGAGCCGAAGACGAGCCAACGAAGATAGCGCCTTGATTTGGAATTGGTATTATATTTTCTTTGACCTGAGAACCTGTTATCTGATATAGAACCATATTCTACCTGTACTATTTCCGCTACAACATATGCGAAGGAGAGAGCTGTATGGCACTAGTAGTCCAGAAATATGGCGGCACATCGGTCGGCACCACTGACCGTATCAAGAATGTCGCCAAACGGGTCATCAAGACCTACGATGCCGGCAATGACGTGATTGTGGTCGTATCGGCCATGTCGGGCGAAACAAACAAGCTGGTGGCGCTCGCCAACGAGATCAGCGAGATTCCCGACGGTCCCGAATACGACGTGGTAGTGGCAACCGGAGAGCAGGTCACCATCGGCCTTCTGTCCATGTGTCTGAAGTCCATGGGGTACAAGGCCAAGTCCTACCAGGGCTGGCAGGTTCCCATCATCACCGACAACACCGCCACCAAAGCCCGTATAGAGAGTATCGACGACAAGAATATCCGCGCCGATCTCAAGGAAGGAACCATTGTGATCGTGGCCGGCTTCCAGGGCATGGATGCCAACGGCCGGGTCACCACCCTGGGACGTGGTGGTTCCGATACATCAGCCGTGGCCATTGCTGCAGCGCTCAAGGCTGATGTCTGCGAGATTTACACCGATGTGGACGGCGTCTACACCACCGACCCCAACGTCTGCAAAGAGGCCCGCAAGGTCGAGAAGATCTCCTATGACGAGATGCTGGAACTGGCGAGCCTCGGAGCCAAGGTCCTCCAGATTCGTTCGGTGGAATTTGCCAAAAAATACAACGTGGACGTGCATGTCCGCTCAAGTCTCAATGAAAATACCGGTACCATGGTTACCAGGGAGGATAAGGATATGGAAGGGATTCTCGTTTCAGGGGTTGCATACGACAAGAATGAGGCCAAAATTGCCGTCATGGGGGTACCCGACAAACCGGGTATCGCTGCCAAGATCCTCACACCGCTCTCCGATGCCGCTATATCGGTGGACATGATCGTTCAGAACGTAAGCCAGGCCGGCATGACCGACTTCACCTTTACCGTGACCAAGGCCGATCTGAAACAGGCCCTGCTGATCACCAACGAGGTTGCCAAGGGTATTCTGGCCAAAGAGGTCATTTCCGATGAAAATATCAGCAAGGTATCCATCGTCGGTCTCGGGATGCGCAGCCACGCCGGTGTCGCCACCCAGATGTTCGCCGCCCTGGCAGCCAACAACATCAATATCCAGATGATTTCGACTTCGGAGATCAAGATCGCCGTTGCCATTGACGAAAAATACACCGAGCTGGCCGTGCGCGTGCTGCACGAAACCTTTGGCCTCCAAGGCTGATTCAGACCGGCAGCCGCAAAAATATTAACCCCGTCGGATTATTCCGGCGGGGTTTTTTGTATCGTCAAGGAGACCAGTATGAACAAACCCAGTTTTTTCACCTACCACAACGGCGCCCTGGAAGCACAACCGGGAAAGGTGGTAAGCGAATTCCCCCTGCTGTTGATCGTCAACGGCCGGGAGATCGCCACCCTGATCGGATCGCCCCACGACCTGCGTCATCTCGTGGCCGGATTTCTGCGCCTGCAGGGTTTTGTCAAATCATTGGACGACTTCAAGATGTTCAGCGTCTGCGAGGACTTCGGAACGGCCAATGTTCAGATCAAGGGAGAACTTCCGGAGCGTCTCAAACCGGTACTGACCTCCGGTTGCGGTACCGGGATCAGCTTCAGCATGCCTGAAGTTCTTTCACAATCCTCTGATCAGCAAATGGTACTGGATAATATCAAACCGGACCATATCTTCGCCCTGATGGATGAGCTGGCCAAACACGCCGACAACTACCGCAGCCATGGCGGCATCCACTCGGCAGCAGTCGGACGAGAAGGCAAGCTGCTGTTGTACGCCGAGGACCTGGGCCGCCACAACACCCTGGATCGCATCGCCGGCGAGGCGCTCTTCAAAAGCATCGAACTGGCCGGAACCATTCTGGTGACCTCGGGACGTATTTCCACCGAGATGGTTGCCAAGGCAGCCCTGTTGGGGGTACGGCTGATCGCTTCGCGCACCTCCCCCACCGACATGGCGGTCAAGCTTTGCGACCAGAGCGGCATCTGCCTGGTGGGTTATGTGCGCGGCGGTAAGTTCACGGTCTACAGCCACCCTGAGTTGATCGAGGAATACCCGAATGATAACAAGATCGAGGGGGTAACAGGCGTCATCCTGGCCGGCGGCAATTCCCGGCGCATGGGCACGAACAAGGCACTGCTCAAGATGGGCGACACGCCGCTGATCGAAGGTGTCTACCGCACCCTGGCCGCGCTCTTTCACGAAGTCATCGTCGTTACCAATACGCCGGAGGAGTATGCCTTCATCCCCTGCCGCAAGGTGGCGGACATCTACCCCGCAACAGGTGCTATCGCCGGACTTCATGCCGGTTTGGTCGCAAGCCGCACAGAGCGGGTCTTTGTTACAGCCTGCGACATGCCCTTCCTGAATCCCGGCCTGATCAGACAGCTCTGCAACTGTACCGAAGAGGTCGATGCGGTGGTGCCGGTAAATGAAGAAGGATTGCGCGAACCGCTCCACACGGTCTATAAACGGAGTGTCTTGGAAACAGCCCGGCAGGTCATCGAACAAGGCGAGAAAAGCATCCTGATTGTACTGGACCGGATCCGGACACATTTAGTGACGAAAGAGGCTGTCAGCTCCATCAGTGCTGCTGAGGAATCCTTTCGCAATGTGAATACACCTGAGGAATTCGAGGGGTTACAGGGGAACAGCGAGACGCTGGGCGCGCTTGCGAACCCTCAGGCTGGCGAAAAAGGCGCTCAAAAGAGTTGAGCATTCCGCTTCCAGGATTCTCGGCAGCAGTTGGACGCTGTGGTTAAGGCGGGGATCATTGGAAAGATCGTACAGCGAACCGGCAGCGCCTCCCTTGGGGTCGTAGCAGCCGAAAACGACATTGGGGATGCGTGACAGGATGATGGCCCCCATGCACATGGTGCAGGGTTCCAGAGTCACATAAAGCGTGGTATCAAGCAGCCGCCAGGAACCGAGTTTCCTGGCGGCTTTTCTGATGGCGATCAGCTCGGCGTGGGCAGCAGGGTCCTGGGTGGTCTCGCGCAGGTTATGGCCACGGGCGATTATCCTGCCGTCCCGCACGACCACACAGCCGATCGGGACTTCACCCTTTGCCTCGGCCTTGACTGCCTCGGCTATTGCACGACGCATCCAGTATTCGTGATTATTTTCGGTCATGATCGGAATCTAGCATATGGGCGAAAGCCGGGTAAAGGAATATCACCCCTACTGATTACTTGAAGCGTTGGACCATATAATCATCAACGTTGCCACTGACGTTTTGTTACCCCTTCGTACTGAATATGGGCACACGACAAAGGAAATAATGCCCCTTCCGGGCGTTGTGCGCTTTCAATATAACAAGGGGGCATCCCGGCCAGAAAGGCGGGAAACACAAACAGATAGTATTCATGGGGCGATAGCCCCAGATCGGCACACATGGCGGCAGTTATGGCTCCATAATTCATACTTAATCTAAAACGACCGACGTGCAATAATTCGTTAACCGCAAAGGCCAGCCGCACATGCGGACCATTGTCGAGGCCTAGAGTTTTGGCCAGTGCCATAAATGGCGCAATGCGCTCGTCACCTGATGCCAGGGGGCGGCCATAACCGGCGATGCCCCGGTATTTTTTTAACTCACCCTTCACGCAGTCTGTCAACTCTGCTCCGTTGTCCAATGCTTTGCGTGTACGAGTTACAAAGTCGATGGCCCTGATATCTATTCCGCGGCCATAGATCGCAGCCTCGGAAACGGCGAGAGCCGCTGCAATTCCAAGGGTGCCGGTGCTGCGTGCGCTTCCTGCCAGCGACGCCACCCGGTTGTTCCAGATTCTGGCATCAGGATAGCTGGTATAAGCCCAGACGGCGTGAAGAAGGCGCACTTGCTGCGTGGTGAAGCGCCGGCCTGTTATGCCGAAGGCATAGAGTTCTACCCAATCTACGTCTTTCAGTTCCGCGTGCAGATCGTGGCCGCGAAAAATCGCCCGTTCGCCGGGGAAACAGGCCCCCATGCTGCTCTTAAGACGGTCGGCGTTCTCCTGCAACAGTTCAGGTCCGTTCATACTTCCTCCCTGGCCGGATCGTTCTCCAACTCAACAGTGAAGAATGGGAATTTCTTGTGGCCATACTGCCACTGTTCCAAGGCATGGGCTGCTGCGCCAGGCAGTCGCAACAACAGGTGGAGCATCTCCCCCTGCTCCGGCGTAAAGCACAGGTCGCAGAAAGCTGCTGCGACCACACCGCTCATGGCCAGCGGATGACCTGCGGCAGTCTCAAGTTTTATCCGGTTCGCCTCCAGCCAGTGAAGATGCGATTCGGTACTCATTCCGGCAAGGATAGCAAGGGTCTGCACCACAGGGGTTGTGACACCGACGCCATGCGGCTCAAAGCCTGGAGGGTGTTCCGGCGTCGGCCAAATGGAGGCAGTATCATCGGGGAGGGCAGTAAGTCGGCTCTGCCAGATTTCAAGGTCTGTGCCGCATGCGTTCCACCCTTCCATGGCCAGGAACACCTCGCGACCTCCGGAGAGCTGTCCCGCCCCGACACCCAACGCAGCGATCAGGCAGGCAGCAGCAGTAGATCCGCCGACGCCGCCGCACATGGCAGCATGCACCGAAGGATCTCGCGGTCCCGGGTTGGCCAGCGCCACAGCCACCGCTTCAAGCAGATCCGCCTGCGCGCTCGTGGGCATCTCGCCCCGGAAAAGAAGATGTAGCATTTCCACCCAGCGCGCCTGGCCAAGCATAGCGCCGTAGACATCATAGCCATGGCAGTAGGCAGCCTTGGTGGCAAAGGGGTTGTCCGGTTCCGGTTCTTCCAGCCAGATACGGGTACGGATCTGCTCGATTTTTTTCTCATTTCTCATTTAATCACCTGTAACCACCATAAGCACCGAGTTGCATGTAATAGATGAATATCAGATCATATTTTAATTAAATACAAATGACATATTTTTTTTAATTTGTAAATCAGTAGTGTCCCAACGTTGAATAGTAGATGAGCTGCAATGGCCCGTTAATTCTGAGAGAAAGTGACATCATGCCATTAAACGACTTGAAAATAATCCGGAGGTTCAGCCATCTTC
>JBGSQD010000197.1:0-11537 GCA_041738275.1 Geobacterales bacterium | reverse complement strand
GCAGCTTCTCCCTGGCCGTGGTGGCCGCCATGGTGGTGCCGGAATCGTCGTAGAGCACCAGTTTTGTGGCATGATCGGGAGCCAGTTTGGCAATGTCGTTCTGGAATACCATCTCATAGACACATGCGTTGAAGGCTCCGGGAAGGTGCCGGGTGGCATATTCCTCCGATGGGAGGACATCGATAACAAGCAGTGAATCGCCGCCAGCGAGCCTCTTTTTTAATTCCTGACAGGTTATGGTGGTTGCCATGACTGCTTCCCCCTTTCTCTGGAGAGGTGCTTATGTGTTGCTCTATTCCGGTGCCAGGATCAGATCGAATGTGGCTCTCTTTTTGTTGCGCTGCGGGTAATGCTGGCTGATCAGCCCGGCAAAGCCGCGCATGTCCACCAGGATGTGGATATGGGGCGGGCGTCGGCCATAGGGCGGCGGAACATCTGTTTCCAGGCGATAACGCCCCTTGTGGTCGGCAATGATAGTGGCTCGGTGGGCATCGTCATAGATGCCGTTTGTCCCCACCTGCCAGAACTCGATGCGGGCGCCGGGAATAGGCCGGCAGTCGGCGGCAGAGCGAACCGTGCCCGAGAGGACATAACCGCTGCCGATTTTGGAGCGTAGCGGCGCACCCTGCCGGTAAAAAGGGCCGATCTGGTCCCAAGGCGTCGGCAGGCACTTTCTTGCTGCCGTAACCGGCGGGGCTGCAATGAGCATGACGGCAACGGTACAGGATATGGTGAAGAGATGGCAGATCATGGACTAATTCTAGCTGCATTTCTGGTAAGAGCAATTGGTCAGTTGCAAGATACAAATTCAAAGTACGCGACAATCCGATAGACAGTGCGAAAATGGAGCAAAATCAAATATAAAAGGAACTTACTCCCTTTAAGGATTCCGTAATTCCCAGTAGTTTTTTCATCCACATAAGGTTTATAATTCAATTAAAGAGAACCGTATCAGCTTTGGTAAGATAGAAGCAGTTATCCAGTTTATGGCGGTTGGGTAAAGCTGATATGGAAAAAGGAGGTGTTAACCATGGCAACAACTATTATGATCATTTTTTTCTTACTGCTTGCAGTTACGCTCCTTCCATTGATTGGTAAGAGCCATACAGAACATCGTACGGACTTGATGGCGGGCGATGAAGGAGACGATTAGCCATACTCATGAATTAGCTTATAGGTCGGATCGGTAAGTGGCACCAAAAGGGGGACAAACGACATTTCAAAAGTCGTCTGTCCCCCTCGTTATTTTTTGATTACTCCGTCACGCAAAAAAGGCGACGGAGAGGTCGCCTTTGAAGTTATCTGTTGTGTCAGGGAATTTCTGCGATTACCCCTTCAATTCGAATGCCACCTTGAGAACCACCTGGTATTCAGTGACCTTGCCATCCGGCCCAATATGTCCGCGGATATCCCCCACCTCGAACCAGGACAGCTTGTCCAGTGAACTCTTCGCTTTAACGAGTCCCGTCTCGATCGCCGCTTCAATGCTCCCGGCGGCGACACCGATTATCTCCACTTTCTTGTAAATTCTGTCCTTGCCGTACATGGCAGCCTCCTTTCAAACAGTAGTCGATCTCCTGTATCAAGCATAACAGAGTCTGTACCGTCTGCAATATCCGAAGCTACTCCTGAGTAAGGAGAGATGCGTTCGATTGGTCGTCTTGATAGTTGCTGCCATCCCTCGTGAGTACCCTTGGCCGGCGCAGTTGCCCATGGTCGGATTTTGCATGCAACTGCCTGCAACTGTAGTGTAAAATAGCTAGTAGTATAACCACAAATCATTAACATCAGGAGGATGCCATGAAGACTGAATTCAAATATGACCGCCTTGACAAGAATGACGTCGCGGTATTACTCGTGGACCACCAATCCGGTCTGGTTAACCTCGTCCAGGACTTTTCTCCGGACGATTTCAAAAATAACGTCCTTGCATTGGCCGACGCGGCCAAATATTTCAAGCTGCCCACGATTCTTACCACCAGCTTCGAGGATGGCCCCAATGGGCCGCTTGTCCCGGAACTGAAAGCGTTGTTTCCCGACTCCCCTTACATAGCGCGTCCGGGTAATATTAACGCCTGGGATAACGAGGATTTCGTTAACGCCGTCAAGGCGACAGGGAAGAAACAGCTGCTCATCGCGGGCATCGTTACGGAGGTATGCGTTGCATTCCCGGCTTTGTCCGCACGGGAGGAAGGCTACGAAGTATTTGTCGTTACGGATGCATCCGGCACATTCAACAAGACGACGCGGGATGCAGCCTGGGCGCGCATGACCCAGGCGGGCTGCCAGCTCATGACCTGGTTCGGGGTTGCCTGTGAGTTGCACCGTGACTGGCGTAATGATGTGGAGGGGCTGGGGGCCCTGTTCTCGAACCATCTGCCGTCTTATCGTTGCCTGATCACCAGCTACCTGGCGCTCAAGAATGCGGCACAAAAATGATCGGTGGGACATTACCCGGAGGAAACGCCATGACCAATGACAGCTTCGTTCAGGAAAACCTCCGGCACTCCCAAAAACAATCGGAAGAGATGCTGGAATGGCTGCGGGGCAAAGGAAAGACCGTTATCATCATCCATGACAATCCTGACCCCGATTGCCTGGCATCGGCCATGGCGCTGCGCCACCTGCTTGCCATGAAACTGAGCAGGGATGCGATCATCACCTTTTCCGGCATGATCGGGCGCAGTGAAAACATTGCCATGGCAAAGGAGCTGGAGATTACGCTCATCCCCCTCGAAATAGTCGATCTGGATGAATTCAGCGTGGTCTGCATGCTTGACACCCAGCCGGGCACGGGCAACAACTCCCTTCCGGTTGATCGCAGGGTGGATATCGTCATTGATCATCATCCCCTGCGCGAAGCGAGCAAAAAGTGCCGATGGCTGGATATTCGCGATGACTATGGCGTTACCGCCACCATTCTGTACGAATATCTGGTGGCACAGGATATCCAGATCAGTACAAAATTGGCTACCGCCCTGTTCTACGCGATCAAATCCGAAACCCAGGACCTGGGCCGGGAGGCGAATCAGCCCGACCGGGACGCGTATCTTCGCCTCTTCCCCGTAACTAACAAACGTCTTTTGTATGAAATCACCCATCCCAAATTGCCGGTGGAACACTTCAGGACCATTCACAGCGGAGTTGAAAACGCAACGATTTACGGGAAACTCCTGGTTGTGAACCTGGAGTCGATTTGCTTTCCCGAAGTGGTGGCGGAGATGGCCGACTACCTGATCAGGCTGGAGGGCATCGAGACCGTGCTGAGCATGGGGCATTACAACGATGAAGTGATACTGTCCATCCGCACGACAAACACCCTCCTCAATGCGGGAGAGATCATCAGGAGGCTGGTGGCAGGAAGGGGAGCAGCCGGCGGACACGGCATGATGGCGGGAGGCAAATTGGACAATGTGTCTTTCGACCCCGCCACGCTGAAAGAGGTCGAAGATTTTCTGACCAGGAAGCTGTTGGTAGAACTGTCTATCGGGGATGTTATCCCAGACAGGCTGATCAAGTTTCAATAAACTACCATGGTTTGGCTCAAAAGCGGCGCAGTCCAGCAATCGAATAAACCTCGTCACGGACCCGTCGAACAGCTCCTGCATACGTGCCAACTGATGCACTCAAACTCCCTGCAGGTTTTCTGCTGAGGTTGATGCACTCGTGTTGCTCACCGTTTCCGGCGTTTCTTGTCCTGCGAGCCTGGTGGTATGACAGTAACATGAAACTCGGGTTCGTAGCCGACGGTAAAACCCGTGGTGACACTGTTGCGCATACTCAGGAAATGCGCGTTGTCGGTATCAAACGGGCAGACCGGCTGACTGCAGGGCTCAAAGCCGAAGCGCCTGTAATAGCCCGGTTTGCCAAGGACAAACAGGGGGTGGCTTTTGATCGCCTCCTGCCGCAGGGCAAACCTGAGAAGTTCCGTTCCTACCCCCTGCTTTTGAAAATCAGGTGCCACGGCCATGGGCGCCAGGTGCAACCCGCAGATCTCCTTGCCATGATAGGCATGAGAAAAGGCGATGTAAGCGATGGCCTTGTTGACATGAATGCAGACCCATTCATGCAGGGTTTTGCCGTTCTCGTGGAGTTTCTGTACCAGCTTGGCTTCATAGTCACTGCCTGGAAAGGCGCGCTGCAACAGCGCGTAGACCTTGGGGCGGTTGTCGATGGATAATTTCTGTATCTTCATTACGGCTTGGCTCCTGCCTGCTAAAAGGCGACCACGTGGCCGCCCTTTCTGTTTATTTCTGGTATCCAGAACTTCGCTTGCTGTCTGCTCAGTGAATGAAGTTCATGAAGGTCTTGGCCTCGCGCTCCGGCGGGGTGATCGTGTCTTTGCCGTGTTCGACCAGTTTCATCAGCCATGCCATGTTTCTGCCCAGCACTCGCATGATCTGCACCCCTTCCGTGTCCTGGCTCACCTCTCCCGGAATTCGGCCGTGGATCACGTTCCAGTAGTTGGAGGTGGGCATCAGCATCTCCGCATAGTTGATAAAGTTGTTCAGCTGATCGAAGGTCGGCAGGCCACCGGAGCGCCGGACCGCTACCACCGCCGCGCCTACCTTGTGACGGAGCATGCTGTCATTGACGCTGGTCACATAGAAGGCGCGGTCCAGAAATGATTTCATGGTGCCCGCGATGGCAGAAAAATGTACCGGAGAGCCCAGGATTATCCCGTCCGCCGCTTTCATCTTCTGGATCCACTCGTTGACCTCGTCACCCGGCAGGACACACCTCTCGTCCCTGTTCTTGTAACACTGGCCGCAGGCGGTACAGCCGCGGATGGTCTTGTTGCCGACATGCACGATTTCGGTTTCGATCCCATCCCGTTCCAGCTCCGCCGTCACCATCTTCAGCGCATGCCAGGTATTGCCTTCCCTGTTGGGACTGCCGTTGAATGCCACTACTTTCATATCAATTCCCTCCTGACATACTCAGACTGTATTATTGATCATGAGCTATCTTCACTCATAGGGTAATTATCGTCAATAGCGTACTTTGTGGAGGTGCAACAATTCACAATCACAACAAGCATTGAGAGGGGTTTGCATTGCCCGTAAAAAAGAAGGCGACCGATTGGCCGCCTTCTGTATTCGATCTCAACTGTAATCAGGAACCTTCCCCTGATCATGCCCTGGTGATGATCTCTATCATCTTAACGTCTTCTGTCACCATCACGCTTTTCTATGGAAATATCCCTGTCCAATCTATCCAGGTTACGCTTTATATGTTCCCGTTCCTTTTGACTAAAACGTCCATCTGATTTCATGCGCTCAATCTTGTTGAGGATTTTGGTCAACTCTTTGTTAAGCTTGCGTGATTCATACCTGTTGAGAGTTCCTCTTTGAATCCCCTGATCAATCTTCTTCTTTGATTCCTGAATCCTGGCGCGAATTCCCCCACGCCAATCTAACTGCACCGGGTGGACTGTTGATACGGAATCATGTTTTTCTTTAA
This sequence comes from Geobacterales bacterium, assembly GCA_041738275.1. GTDB lineage: Bacteria > Desulfobacterota > Desulfuromonadia > Geobacterales > Pseudopelobacteraceae > JACPFJ01. Next base: position 6,074 of record JBGSQD010000197.1, on the reverse strand, counting down.
AAATATCCCTGTCCAGTCTATCCAGGTCATTTTTTATATTTTCCCGTTCCCCTTGACTAAAATGGCCATCTGTTTTCATCAGGTCTATCTTGTTGAGAATTGTGCCCAACTCTGAATTGAGCTTGTTTGCTTCATGCCTGTTGAGAGTTCCCCGTTCGATACCCTGTTCAATCTTTTGCCTTGATTCCTGAATTCTGGAGCGGATGCCTCCACGCCAATCCCCCTGTTGTGCGAATCCCGTTGCTATCGAACCAAACACAAATACAGCACAAATTACTGCTAAGATCATTTTTTTCATGCGATTCCTCCTGAAATTTATGTTTCACTTCGGATAATACAGAGCAACTAGCGCGCCAAAGAGGACACGGGAAGATTCAGAACTTAACATGCTGAAAGTAAAGGGTAAGTTAAAAGAATCGTGTGTACGGTGAAGTAAAAACCGCCAACGGAATCCGTACAATAGTACAAGACTGCCATATGTGACGGATCACGGTGTGGGAAGTCTTTTTTATATACGCGTATGTACTTTGCGGTGATCGGTAGCCTTGTCTATTAAGTATGCAGTACCCGAATAATCTATTCTTCCTTACGATCCGCCATACTTGACGGTCTTGTTAAAAGATGCGGATAATTATGACGGTTTTCTCTTTGCGTACAAAATTCACTTCCAATCATATCCAGCAATATCAGTATGTTATTGTCTGATTAACCGAATACCGTCTTGGTACGATAGTTGTAATATTCATCTGTATCAGAATCTTGCCGACGAAGCGTAAAGGAGGCGGTTCCAATGGTGTCACGGGCAATCACTATGTTACTGACGTTTCTGATGGTGAACTCATTTGCCTGCGCTGCATCCGCTGAAATATTCAGTTGGGAAGATGCAAACGGGGTTAACTTCACGGATGATTCTACCTCAGTGCCAGAGAAATTTCGTGAAAAGATTATTACAGCGGTCGATGTCCAGTCTGAGAGCACTACTCCACCGATCAAAGTCATGATGTACCGGCAGAATAAACCTGATGCTTATCATGAAAGTAAGGAAGAGATTCGACTGGCCAATCTGGAACAAAAAAGGAGTACTGCAGAGGCGACTAAACAGAAACAACTACACTCGCTGGACTTTCAGAACACATTGCAATCGCTGGCATTTTATATAGAAATATTGTTAGCGCTTGGGGGATTCCTGTTTGTTGTCTGGGTGGTAACCATTGCAGACATCGTTAGAAGCGAGTTTATAACAACCTCGTATAAAACCGTCTGGCTGCTGCTGGTACTTCTGTTGCCATTGATTGGTATGCTCCCCTATATGATTTTGGGATCAAATTATAAATGTAGTCGGGTGATGGTCTGAAACCGCACAGATACGGGGTATGAAGTTAGGAGCAAAAAGGGAAATGCTACGTATATAAAGTAAGCGGCCACCATCCTTTTTGATCGCCCCATGAGGTATAATGTAATCACCGGCAGGCACGGACCGGTGCCGCCGGTTACACCACACGCGAGGAGATACGATCATGAAGATACTATTAGTACTGACATCACACGACGAACTTGGCAGCACCGGCAGGAAGACCGGCTTCTGGCTGGAGGAGTTTGCCGCCCCCTACTATGTCTTCAAAGATGCGGGTGCACAGATAACCCTGGCATCGCCCAAAGGGGGACAGCCACCGCTGGACCCGAAGAGTGCCGAGAAGGATTTCCAGACTGCGGCTACCGAACGATTCAACAACGACGCCGAGGCTCAGACTGCCCTGGCGCAGACCGTAGCGTTGAGTACGGTTTCAGCGGATGATTACGACGCTATCTTTTATCCCGGCGGCCATGGCCCGTTATGGGACCTGGCCGAAGATCCGGATTCCATCGCTTTGATTGAGGCCATGCATGCCAAGGGTAAACCGGTCGCCGCGGTCTGCCATGCTCCCGGGGTGCTGCGCCATGCCCGGGCGGGTGACGGTGCGCCGCTGGTGCAGGGGAAAGGGGTCACCGGTTTTTCCAATACCGAGGAAGCCGCGGTAGGTCTGACCGACGTCGTGCCGTTCCTGGTGGAGGATGAACTGCGAAAGGCCGGCGGCAAGTATTGCAAAGGGGCGGACTGGCAGGCCCATGTCATCAGCGCCGGCAACCTGATCACCGGCCAGAACCCCGCCTCGTCGGAACCGGCGGCCCGGGCGGTGTTGAAGCTGCTCTGACCGGCTGACCGGGGAGAGCCGATAAGCTTTATTGTTTATTGCAGAATAACAAAGGCGGCCGATCGGCCGCCTTTTCTGTTTCCGTTGCAAAATAAATCAGTCCCGCAATTTCCCCTAGTATTCCTTCAGGTTGCTGAACTCAGCCCAGGCAAGATAGTTCTGCGGGGCAAGGGTATAATCATAAAGATTGTCGAGGATATTGAAATGTTTCTTTTCTTCGTTGGCAATTTTGAGCAGGAGTTGGACTGTTTCCGGGTTGTCCTCCTTTTCCGCCATATCCTCATACAGTTTGACGCTGTCGGCTTCCAGTTTCCTGGCATGATCGTAGCCGTCCAGAGTCTTCTTCAGGCTGCCGGCAATATTCTTGTCGCCCATGAGCACCTCAAAGATGTTTTTAGCCTTTTCTAGTGCCGTGCTGTCGGCCATTTTCGGATTCGTACCAGATTTAATGGCCTGAATGATTTCGTAATGTTTCTGCTCATCCGCCGCTAAATCAGTGAAGACACTTTTCAGCCCGCCATCGGTAGTTTCTGCTGCCAGCTTCTCATAATAAGCCTTTCCATCCAGCTCCATCTTCATGGCGAAATCGAACGTATTCATGGATATTCCTCCCTTGTCAGTTGATTGCTGTCCTGTATGAAATACTATCAGCAATGACAGTTTCCGCAACATTGGCCCAAAAAGCGGAAGCTTATGAGCTCAGCTCAACAACAAATGCGTTGCCGAACACAGCACAAATGGACGGTATGCAAACAAAACACCACAGAGATGTTGCGCCGCGACGGTTGAAAATGCTACATTATGCAACCCTCTTCACGTTGTCCTGAATGCGGAATCATATCAAATTTGTGAGGTTGAAAGCATGACAATGAAACACTTTGGTCCGACAAAACTGGACGCAACGCTCATCCCGAAAATAGCCCGGCAGTGGGGAACACCGGTATTTCTTCATGATCAGGAATTCATAGAAAACAGCTGTGAACAGTTGCTGAACATGCCGAATGCGTACGGCCTGCATGTACGCTACGCCATGAAGGCAAACTCGGACCGTACCGTACTGCGGGTCGTCACCAATAAAGGACTGGATCTGGATTGTTCGTCTCTTGATGAAGCGGCCCGTGCCTTTAGCGCCGGGGTGCCGTATAGCCGGATGATGCTGACGACCCAGGAGGTGCCGTCCGGTGAGGAGCGCGCTGAACTGGAGCAGATGATCCGTGCCGGACTGAAGTACAATGTCTGCTCCATGACCCAGTTTCAACTGATTGCCGACTTTGCCAAAAACAACAACATAGACCTGTCCATGAGGGTTCATCCGGGAGCCACAGGCGGCGGTGAAAGCGCTACCCGCGATACTGGAAGTGAATATTCCTGCTTCGGCGTACACTTGAACGATGTCCCGCAGGTAAAGGCCCTTGCTGACAAACTGGGCCTCCGCTTCACCCAGGTCCATGTCCATATCGGTTCAGGGGGCGACCCGGAAAAGTGGCGGGAGAACATCGACCGTGAACTGGGCTTTGTGAAGGCCTACTTCCCGGATGCCACCACGGTCAGCTTCGGCGGGGGGCTCAAGGTCGCCAGGATGCCGGGGGAGAAACAGGCCGATATCGCGTCACTGGGCGCCTATGCCGCGCAGCGGATCAAGGAGTTCAAGGAGGCAACCGGGCGCGAACTGCAGATGGAGATCGAGCCGGGAACCTTTGTGGTGGCCAACTCGGGCCATATCATCACCCGAATTATCGACAAGAAGCTCACCAATGAGCTGAACTTCCTGATCGTTGACGGCGGCATGGAGCTGCTGACGCGCCCGCTGCTGTACGGTTCCGAGCATCCCATCGCCATCGTCCGCCAGGACGGTACGCTGCTCTCCAGCGAGTATGACGCTAAGCCACCGGCCAGTTTGAAATCGTTCGGGATTGTGGGGCGCTGCTGCGAAAGCGGCGATTCGGTGCGTCTGGACAACGACGGCAACATCGTGCCGGTGCTGATTGCTGAACCGGAAATCGGCGATTATGTGGTCATTGGCGGCACGGGAGCCTATTCCGAGAGCATGTCGCCGGAAAACTACAACTCGCACCGCAAGCCGCCAGCCGTCATGAGAACACGCACTTCCGAGCTGGTTCTGATCAGAAAGAAGCAGATTCGTGAGCAGCTTGTCCAGAATGAGCTGGATGTGAAACTGTAATTGCCACTTCTGTTATAAACAGCTGAGAGGCCAAGGGCGTTGTGTCCCTTGGCCTCTTTGTATTTGAAGCAGGCTGATTATCCTCAATGCACCAAAATCTCCTGAGTTTGGGTGATTATTACGGCTGCCGGCAACATACCGACCTGTTTTGAGGTATACTGGCTAGTAACATGATCACTGGCTAACTCTACAAAACCAAAGCAGAGTCGAAAGGAGAACTGAGATGGATGAAGACAGCAAGTGCCCGGTAACGGGCAGAACCGACAAACCCACTGCCATCAGAGGCACGTCGAACCAACATTGGTGGCCGAACCAATTGAACCTGAAGATGCTTCATCAGAATTCCAACCTGATCAACCCGATGGGCGAGGAATTCAACTACGCCGAGGAATTCAAGAAACTAGACCTGGGTGCACTGAAGAAGGACCTCTTTGCGCTGATGACCGACTCCCAGGAGTGGTGGCCGGCTGACTGGGGGCACTACGGGGGGCTCTTCATCCGGATGGCGTGGCACAGTGCAGGCACCTACCGCACCGGCGACGGACGCGGCGGCGCCTCCTCGGGTTCGCAGCGTTTCGCACCGCTCAACAGCTGGCCGGACAACATCAGCCTCGACAAGGCACGCCGCTTGCTTTGGCCGATCAAGCAGAAATACGGCAGAAAAATCTCCTGGGCCGACCTGATGATCCTCACCGGCAACTGCGCCCTGGAGTCCATGGGTTTTAAGACGTTCGGCTTCGGCGGCGGGCGTGAGGATGTTTGGGAGCCCGAAGAGGACATCTACTGGGGGGGCGAAGAGGAATGGCTGGCTACGAGCGACAAACCCAAGAGCCGCTACTCCGGTGAACGGAATCTGGAGAATCCTCTCGCCGCCGTGCAGATGGGTCTGATATACGTGAACCCGGAAGGGCCGGACGGTAATCCGGATCCGGTGGCGTCGGGCCGTGACGTTCGAGAGACCTTCGCGCGCATGGCGATGAACGATGAAGAGACCGTCGCGCTCGTTGCCGGCGGGCACACCTTCGGCAAATGCCACGGCGCCGGACCGGCGACCCATGTGGGGCCTGAGCCCGAAGCGGCCCCTATCGAGGAGCTGGGCCTAGGTTGGAGTAGCAGCTTCGGCAGCGGCAAAGGGGGCGATACGATCAGCAGCGGCATAGAGGGCGCCTGGAAACCGAACCCGACCACATGGGACATGGGCTACCTGAAAGTGCTGTTTAAATACGAGTGGGAGCTGGTCAAGAGCCCGGCCGGCGCTAATCAGTGGCTGGCCAAGGACGTGGCCGAAGAGGACATGGTGGTTGACGCCCACGACCCGTCAAAGAAGCACCGGCCGATGATGACCACGGCGGACCTCTCCCTGCGCTTCGATCCGATCTACGAGCCGATCGCGCGGAACTACCAGCAGAACCCCGATAAATTTGCGGACGCCTTCGCCCGGGCCTGGTTCAAGCTGACCCACCGCGACATGGGACCTCGCTCGCGCTATCTCGGCCCGGAAGTGCCTGCGGAAGAGCTGATCTGGCAAGACCCGGTCCCAGTGGTCAACCATGAACTGATTGAAGCGCAGGATATCGCCTTCCTCAAGGGCAAGATCCTCGCCGCGGGGCAGTCCATATCCCAACTGGTCGGGGCGGCCTGGGCGTCGGCATCCACCTTCCGCGGCTCAGACAAGCGCGGCGGGGCAAACGGCGGCCGCA
>JBGSQD010000181.1:0-4736 GCA_041738275.1 Geobacterales bacterium | reverse complement strand
GCGCCATTTGGTCGTTTAGCGATTAAATTCTTTTGGTAAAGGCGCTTACCGGGAAACACGGGATAGCTGCCTCACGTCTGAAGCCCCATGGAGTGGCCTCCCTGGCACCTGTTACCTCCAACGGCACGGAAGACGGAAAGGCAAAGAACAGGCGGGTGGAATTGGTCAAACAGTGATCACGAAGCGTCGTCCGGGCTCCGCGGGAAAGGGTTATGCTGCGTTGATGACGGGTTGACTAACTCCGCACCCAATCAAAAATATACGACGGAATCAGATGCAAAGATCATGTTGCAGATCCAGCAATAATTATTTCGAGAAACTTCAGACCAATCAGGTTTGAATCGATACGGACTACCAGGCATTTGTACTCGGTACAACTGCCTGGCATTTCGCTATAAAACATCAAATTACAGGTAACTCCGGGGCAAAGCGCAGCGGGGATTGCTGCGTCCATTTTTATCAATGCGCCGGTAAGCGATACATTTTCAATTATCCCCTGATAATTTTTCCCTTCGAAATTTATCGAACATAACGCATCACAAAGTATCCTTATGCTTTGCCCGGCTTTGTCCATGATAACATTCTCCCCTCGAAACTGATTTTCCTTTGTGCCTGCATCGTTACTATTGTAACAGATGCTGCTGTTAAATGGGAAAAACAGCAGCAAAACCAACCTGACCTCATCTCACCGGCAACGTCAAAGGAAAACCATCCGACGCTTTCACGACAACCGGTGGACTGTCAGACAGCCATTTCCCTGAATCGCTCCACCGCGACCGGGATCGCATCTTCACGGATATTGCCGAAGGCCAGACGCAGATACCCCTCCAGGCCGGGGCCGAAGACCTCGCCCGGTAGACAGAGGATGGCGGCCTCGTCCACCAGACGCTTGGCAGCCTGGCGGCCGGTCAGATCCGGCCAGGGGTGGCGCACCCAGGCAAAGAAGGCACCGCTGGCAGCCAGCTGGAAGGGGTTGCCCGGTTTCACGAATTCGGCCCGAAACAGGTCGTGGCGGCGAGCCATGGTTTCGCGATTGGCCGCCACCCAGGCGTCCAGGCGTTCCAGGCCGAAACGGACGGCATGCTGGGTGAGGCGCGGCTGACAGACCGCCATGGTGTCCTGCACCTTGAGGGCGTGGTGAATGAACTGTTGGGATGCCGCCAGCATACCGGCCCGGTAGCCGGTCAGGGCAAAGGTCTTGCCGAAGGAGGCGATCTGGACAAAATGCTCGCCCCATCCCGGCCGCGTGAAAAGATCGTGGGGGCATGCCCCGCCAGGGATGAACTCGTTGTAGGTTTCGTCCAGGATCAGGGCGATATTATGGCGCTGCGCCAGATCGTACAGTTCCTGGAGAATATCGGGAGGGGTGATGGCGCCGGTGGGATTGCTGGGACTGACCAGCAGGATGGCCCGGGTCCTGGCGGTAATCAGCGACTCCATGACCTCCGGTGAGGGCAAACCGGCCGAAGCCTCATCAAAGGGGGCATAGACGCCATGGATGTCCAGCATGTCGAGCGCCATGGCATGGTCGAAATAGTAGGGCGCTTGCACGACAACTTCATCCCCGGCCTGACAAAGGGTCACGATGGCCAGCCAGAAGGCCTGACTGGCACCGATGGTCAGGCAGAGGTTGCCCGGCTCGATCTGTGCCCCGTATTTATGCAGGTATGCTTTGCAGACCGCCGCCAGAACCTCCGGCAGTCCTTCATCCGGCGAATATTTCGACATTAACGGATCATCCAGCAGCGTGGCCAGATGGGCAGTCAGCTCCGGAGCAGGGGGATAGTCAGGCACGGCCTGGCACAGGTCGATCAGCTCCAGACCGGTGTCCGGGCGGGTCGCCAGCCACCCCTTGACCTCGGAGATAGGAGGAAAATGGACCGCACGGATATGGGGTGAGAATGGGATACTCACGAATAAACCCGGGCCAGGAATTCGGCCACGCAGGCCGGTTTGTCGTTGCCTTCGATCTCGACGGTGATCAGGTAGGTGAACTGAACCCCCTCGCCGGCCCGCTCAAGTTCCTTGACCGTCATATGGCTGCGGATACGGGAACCGGCAAGTACCGGTGCAGGAAAACGCACCCGGTTGAGACCGTAGTTGAGGCGCAGGCGCATACCGGGATAGTTCTTCTCGAAGAACCCGGGGGCATTGCTCTCGGTCAGCAGCGGCAGCAGCGACAGGGTCAGGTAGCCGTGGGCGATGGTAGCGCCATAGGGCGATTCCTGGGCTGCCCGCTGCGGGTCGGTATGGATCCACTGCAGGTCGCCGGTGGCAGCGGCAAAGGCGTCGATTCGCTGCTGGTCGATCTCCAGCCATGGGCCGCAGTGGACCTCCTGGCCGATCTTTGGTTGGTAGAGTGCTAGCAGGTCGTCGGCTGCGGACATACCCTGATTCCCCTTTCGCCCTGCAATAAATTGATTGCCAACAGATACGATGCTATGATATCGCAGATTTCCTGATTGACCACAAGGGGGATGATATATGACGCTGCACAAAAACCTGAAATCGCTTGGCACGGGCGCAACTGCCTATCGTTATGACCAGCCCGACGCCACGCTGCTGGAGGCGTTTCCCAGCCCTTTTGCCCAGCCTGACATGAACCCGGCCGGCGCCGTTGGTACGCTGCACATCGAGTGCCCCGAGTTCACCTGTCTCTGCCCCATGACCGGCCAGCCCGACTTCGCCAAAATCGTGATCGACTACCAGCCGGACAAACTCTGCGTGGAGAGCAAGAGCCTCAAGCTTTATCTCGGCTCTTTCCGCATGCACGGCGAATTCCATGAATCCAGTGTCAACCGTATCTGCAACGACCTGGTCGCGCTGATTGATCCGGCCTGGCTGACTGTCAGGGGCGAGTTTACCCCCCGCGGCGGCATCCCCTTCTGGCCAACCGCGGAGTACAGCAGGAAATAGCATAATAATTCAAGATCCGATAAACGGGATAAATACGCAGCAAACGATATTTTATAACAAGGAGAAGCAATGTTTACCACGTCTGATTTCAAAAAAGGGCTGGTCATCCAGCTGGACGGCGCACCCTGCCTGATTGTCGATGTAACCGTCAGTTCCCCCACCGCCCGCGGCGCCAATACCATGGTCAGGACGAAGTACCGCAACCTGATCACCGCCCAGGTGCTGGAGAAGACCTTCCGATCCGGCGACAAGGTCGATGAAGCTGACTTCGAGCGCCACAAAGGGCAGTTCCTGTATGCCGACGGCGACCGGGGGATGTTTATGGACCTGGAGAACTACGAGCAGTACGAGATGGAGGAGGGAGATTTTCAGACAGTCTCGCCTTTCCTGCTGGAAGGGGCCGAGGTTGTCCTGGGGATCTTCGAGGGACGCATGGTCAACGTCGATCTGCCATTGACCGTTGAGCTGGCTGTGACAGAGACCGCTCCGGCAATGAAAAATGCCACTGCCACCGCCGAAACCAAGGAGGCCATTCTGGAGACCGGCCTCAAGATCAAGGTGCCTCCCTATCTGGAGGCTGGCGAGCGCATCAAGGTGGACACCCGCGACGGCAGGTTCATCTCACGGGCCTAGTTTCACCGCAGTATAATGCACAATGAAATACCTTGCAGGATTCAAAAGTTCTTGACAGCAATGCCACTTTTCCTTCATAGTGCTTTTTCCCACGGGCCTATAGCTCAGTTGGCTAGAGCCACCGGCTCATAACCGGTTGGTCCCAGGTTCGAGTCCTGGTGGGCCCACCAATTCTCAGACAGAGGTAGATACGCCGGATGCCGGCAATATTACGAATGGGGCAACCCAGCATAACTTTCCCACGAGAGTGCACACCGCAAGGTTGCACTCTTTTTGTTTGTGCCGCATGAAAAACGCGAAACTTTCATATATACTTGGAATCATTAATAAAATTGCACCGCCAGGGCTGGCTGAATCCTGGGATAACTCAGGACTGCAGGTAGGCGACCCGGACGCATTCATCAACCGCATCATGGTAGCCCTGGATCCCACACCGAGCGTCATAGATTCAGCCCTTGCCTCATCCTGCCAGCTTCTCGTCACCCATCACCCCCTGATCTTCAAACCACAAAAAAACATCTCTACCGCAACCACCCAGGGCAAGCTGATCCATGCTGCCATCAAGGGCGGGCTGGCCATAATAAGCATCCACACCAGTTACGATATTGCCACCGGAGGCTTGAACGACTTGCTTGCGGACCGGCTGGGACTTTCCGGATGTGTGCCGCTACAGACCACAGCGTTGCAGGAGCTGGTCAAGCTGACGGTTTTTGTGCCCGAAGATCACCTCGAACAGGTGCGCGCAGCCCTATTCCCCCACATCGAGAGACAGGGGAACTACCAGGACTGCTCTTTTGTTGCAGCCGGCGAAGGAACCTTTACCCCGCTGGAGGGAGCTAACCCGTTCCTGGGACAGGTCGGCTCGCTGGAGCGTGTGCCGGAAAAACGGCTGGAACTATTGATCAACCGGGCCAACCTGCCGCGGACCATCAAGGCACTGTTGAGCGTCCATCCCTATGAGGAGCCGGCCTTTGACATCTATCCCCTGCTTAATGAAGGAAACCGGCTGGGGCTGGGAAGGATCGGGCGTCTTGCCGTCCCTGCGCCGCTCGCGGGATTTGCCGCACAGCTCAGCCAGCAGCTCCAGGCACCGCTGCTCCGCTATGTTGGTGATCCAGCCACCCTGATCCACAAGGTGGCCCTGTGCAGCGGCAGCGGCGCCTCGCTGCTGCGCGAGGCGGTCAGGG
>JBGSQD010000158.1:0-13172 GCA_041738275.1 Geobacterales bacterium | reverse complement strand
ATGCGCGAGGATTTGCCGGGGGAGCTCTCGGGGGTAAAGGGTTCAGCGCCAATAGCGGTACTGACGAACGAATGGGGGGCGCTTCAGGGGAATATTCTTCCGCGGGAGCATACACGACGATCAACGGGGTTGCGATAACGGGGTCTATATAAATCTTTACGATTGATTGCAGTACTGTCCGGACAGGAGTTTTGTCCAGGACAGCACGCCGCATGGGCTTGGGTTTGTGGGGACGGGAAAAGTCAGGCACCCTCATTCCCACGAAAACCAGAAACAACGGAATAAGGAGGACTATGAGACGTATGCAGCGGTTATGTTTTTCAAGCATACTCATGGCGGCAAGATATCAGATTCTTTGATTCAATACAAGCTGGTTGAATTGAAAACGCTCCTTTAAGTATGAATGCGGGCAATAGGTATTTGGCGCACGAATCAGTGTCCTCTTGCAATAGGCTAAAGCAATCTATATAGTTCCAGACAAAATCGTTCAAAAATTCATTTCTTTAAGGGCTGGTACTATGGACTCCGCTGAAACATCTGTCGGCAGCACAATAAAACCTGCAACTACTGATCTGCAGCGTTCCTTCCTGCGCCACCTCCAGTATACCCTGGTCAAGGACAAATACTCCGCCACCCAGGCAGATCTCTACCTGGCGCTGGCCTATGCCGTGCGCGACATGCTGGTCGAGCGCTGGCTCGACACCCAGCAGTCCTATTATATCAATAATGCCAAGCGGGTTTATTACATCTCCATGGAGTTTCTGATTGGCCGCACACTCAGCAACAGCCTGATCAACCTGGGTATCATGGATGAGTGGGAGACCGCGCTCAAGGAGATGGGCATCGACGTCAAGGACCTGGCGGAATCCGAGTGGGATGCCGGTCTGGGCAACGGAGGACTGGGACGCCTGGCCGCCTGTTTTCTGGACTCCATGGCCACCATGAGCCTACCGGCCTACGGCTATGGCATCCGTTACGAGTATGGTATGTTCTTCCAGAAAATCGTGGACGGCAGTCAAATCGAGCTGCCTGACAACTGGTTGCGCTATGGCAATCCTTGGGAATTCGGACGCCAGGAGCATCTCCACAAGATCCAGTACGAAGGACGGGTGGTGGCATATACTGACGAAAACGGCGGGCAATGTCACTCCTGGCTCGACACCCACGATGTCATGGCCCTGGCCTATGATGTCCCTATTCCCGGCTACGGCAACGACACCGTCAATACAATGCGCCTCTGGAGCGCCAAATCAACCCGCGACTTTGAGCTGACCTCCTTTAATCAGGGCAACTATGTTGGCGCAGTAGAATCAAAAATGAAGACCGAGAACATCTCCAAGGTGCTCTATCCGGCCGACCACATGGCCGAGGGCAAGGAGCTACGCCTGCGACAGGAGTATTTTCTCTCCTCTGCCACGGTACAGGACATCTTTTACCGCTTCGCAAAGAAACATAACGATCTTTCACTGCTGCCGGAAAAGGTTGCCATCCAGCTCAACGACACCCACCCGACCCTGGCCATCCCGGAACTGATGCGCATCCTTCTGGACGTAAAAAGACTGTCCTGGGATGCGGCCTGGGATATTGCCGTGCGGACCTTTGCCTACACCAACCACACCATTCTTCCTGAAGCGCTGGAAAAATGGCCGGTGCGGATGATGGAACAGATCCTGCCCCGCCATCTGCTGATTATCTACCAGATCAACGATCACTTCCTCCGCGAGGTTTCAGCACGTTTCCCTGGTGATGACGACCGGATGCGGCGCATGTCCATCGTCGGCGAGGAGGGCGAGAAACATGTGCGCATGGCCTATCTGGCCATTGTGGGCAGTCACTCCATCAACGGCGTCTCGGCCCTGCACAGCGAGATTCTCAAGGACAACCTTTTCCACGACTTTCATGAGATGTGGCCGGAGCGCTTCAACAACAAGACCAACGGCATTACGCAGCGGCGCTGGCTCAAACATGCCAACCGCTGGCTGGCAGACCTGATCTCATCGAAAATCGGCAACGCCTGGGTCACAAATCTTGATGAACTCAAGAAACTGCGGGAACTGGCCGATGATCGCGACTTCCAGCAGCAGTGGATTGAAGTGAAGCGGGCCAACAAGAAGCGACTGGCCGAGGAGATATTCAAGGAGAACTGCGTCCAGGTCTCGCCGGATTCCATGTTCGACTGCCAGACCAAACGCATCCATGAATATAAACGGCAGCTCCTTAACGTTCTGCATGTCATTACCCGCTATAATCGCATCAAGTCCAATCCGGGCCTGGACATTGCTCCGCGCACCATCATCTTCAGCGGCAAGGCAGCCCCATCCTATTTCATGGCCAAACTGACCATAAGGCTGATCAACGCCGTGGGTGCGGTCATCAATAACGACCCGGCAGTCAACCATCTGCTCAAGGTAGTTTTCCTGCCCAACTACAATGTCTCCCTGGCCGAGATAATATTCCCCGCTTCAGACCTTTCCGAGCAGATCTCCACCGCCGGCACTGAAGCATCCGGCACCGGCAACATGAAGTATGCCTTGAACGGCGCCCTGACCATCGGCACCCTGGACGGCGCCAACATCGAAATAATGGAGGAGGTCGGCCGGGAAAACATCTTCATCTTCGGCATGAATGCCGAGCAGGTGGGCAGCCTGAAGAGCGCCGGTTATCGTCCTCATGACTATTACTACCGCAACGAAGAACTGAAGAAAGCCATTGATCAGATCGGCAACGGTACCTTCTCGCCGGGTGATCCAAGACTTTTCAAGCCTGTTATCGACAACCTGCTGGGCAGCGACACCTATCTGCTCCTTGCCGATTATGCATCTTACATGAACTGCCAGGATGAAGTGGACAGGCTCTATCAGCAGCCCTATGAATGGGCGCGTAAATCGATCCTCAATACAGCCGGCATGGGAAAATTTTCCAGCGACCGTACAATTGCCGAGTACGCCCGCGAAATCTGGGGCATCCAGCCTGAAAAGGTCGGCCGCCACAGTCGGCGTGATCTGACCTGAGGACTTATGTCGAATTCCAGCACACCCGGTCTGTGGGATCAAACAACAGGGGTTAACAAGACATCGGAGGTTTCCGCGCATGCACCGCTGGCCGAACGCATGCGCCCCCGTACGGTAGAGGAATTCATCGGCCAGGAGCACCTACTGGGCGAAGGACGTATCCTGAGAAGCATGATCGAGACCGACTCTCTCTCCTCGCTGATCCTCTGGGGACCGCCAGGCTGCGGCAAAACCACCCTAGCCCACATCATCGCCGCTGAAACAAAATCCCACTTCATCTTTTTCTCGGCCATCCTGTCCGGCATCAAGGAGATCCGCGAGATCTTCCGCGAGGCAGAAGGCTACGCCCTGCGCGGCACGCGCACCATACTCTTTGTGGACGAGATCCACCGCTTCAACAAGTCTCAACAGGATGCATTTCTTCCCTATGTGGAAAAAGGTGTCGTCACCATTATCGGCGCCACCACCGAAAACCCCTCCTTCGAGGTCATCGCCCCCCTGCTCTCGCGGTGCCGGGTACTGACGCTCCAGCAACTGGAACCGGCCACACTCCGCAGCATCCTGGAGCATGCCCTGACAGACCGGGAACGGGGCCTGGGAAGGCTTGACTTGACGGCTGACGATGATGCCCTGGATTTTCTGGCCGCTCAAGCCGACGGCGACGCCCGCATTGCCTTGAATACACTGGAGGTGGCGTCCAGTCTGGCGTCAAACGGCATCATAACCCTGAATACAGTTCAGGAAGCGCTGCAGAAAAAGGCGCTGCTGTACGATAAAGGGGGCGAGGAACACTACAACGTCATCTCCGCCTTCATCAAATCGATCCGCGCCAGCGACCCGGATGCCGCCCTGTACTGGCTGGCCCGCATGCTGGAGGCTGGCGAGGATCCGATCTTCATCCTGCGGCGCATGATCATCCTGGCCTCGGAGGACATCGGCAACGCCGACCCGCGCGCCCTGCAGGTCGCGGTCGCGGCTCTGCAGGCCTTCCAGATGATCGGCATGCCGGAAGGGCGCATCACCCTGGGCCAGGCAGTGACATACCTGGCCACCGCTCCCAAATCCAACGCTTCCTATGTCGGCATCGACACTGCCCTGGCCGAGGTCCGCAGGAGCGGAGCCCTGCCGGTCCCGCTGCAGATCCGCAACGCCCCGACCAAGCTGATGAAGGAGCTGGGCTATCACCAGGGGTATCAGTACGCCCATGACTACGAAGATGGCTATTCGGGACAGGACTGTCTGCCGGAAAAACTTGAAGGACGGAAGTTTTACGAACCAAAGGGTCATGGCTACGAGAAGAATATCATTGAACGGATGGAATGGCTGAAAGGGAGGAGGGACAGATCCAAATGAAACCGTTTTCCCTGGAACGCCGTCAGGTCCTGCCGATCACCCTGGAAGAAGCGTGGGACTTCTTCTCCGATCCCGGCAATCTGGCCAGGATCACTCCGCCCAGTATGGATTTCCGCATTACATCGGCACCGCAGAAAAAAACCTATGCCGGCCAGATCATCACCTACACCATACGACCGCTTTTCAGCGTTGCCGTGAACTGGACTACCGAAATCACCCATGTCGATCGCCCCATTTTCTTTGTTGACGAGCAGCGTTTCGGACCGTATCGTTTCTGGCACCACCAACACCGCTTCACCCAGGTGGATGGCGGTGTTGAGATGCACGATCTGGTGCATTACCTGTTACAGCATGACCAACTGGCCGGACTGGTCAACCGTCTGTTCGTGGCGCCGCGCCTCAAGCGGGTTTTCGATTACCGCAGCACGGCATTGCAAGAAATCTTCCCGCATAAAACCGACAACATATAATTCCGCCGCTATCGGCGATTTCAGGAGGCAACAGATGAAACGACTCGCAATTCTTACCAGCGGGGGTGACTGCTCCGGTATGAATGCCACCATACGGGCCGCAGCTCGCACCGCTATCGCCAACGATATAGAGATGATCGGTTTTCGGAAGGGGTATGCCGGTCTGCTCAAAAATGATTTCATCGTCCTCAATTCCCAGGCCGTATCAGGAACGCTGCAGCGTGGCGGGACATTTCTGCAGTCAGCCCGTTCAGCGGAATTCCGTACTGAAGAGGGGCGTAAAAAGGCGCTGGACAATCTGCTCGCTGACAAGGTTGAGGGGTTGATCGTGATCGGCGGCGATGGTTCATTGAACGGTGCCCTGGCGCTTGACAGGATGGGTTTCCCGGTGATCGGCATCCCGGCCAGCATTGATAACGACATTGCCTATACCGACATGGCCCTGGGTGTTGATACGGCCCTGAACAACATCATCTATGCCGTTGACTGTATCAAGGATACGGCCAGCTCTCACGACCGGGCCTTTATTGTCGAGGTTATGGGCCGCAACTCCGGTTATCTGGCATCCACAACCGCCATTGCAACCGGGGCCGAGTTTGCCATTGTGCCTGAGGTGGAACTGGACCTGGCTGAGATGTGCCACCAACTGCGCCAAAGGTATGACGAGGGGCGCACCAACGCCCTGATCATCATGGCAGAGGGTGCAGGACATGCGCAGGAGATCGCGGACGGGATCAAGAATGCCGTTGGTTTTGAAACCAGGGTAACCGTGCTTGGACACTATCAGCGGGGCGGAGCGCCATCGGTCTTTGATCGGCTGCTCGGCAGCCGCTTCGGAATGAAGTCAGTGGAACTTCTGCTCTCCGGCACAAAAGGTGTCATGGTCGGATTGTCCGCCAACTCCCTGACGACAACACTGCTGGAAATGGTTGTCAACGGTGGTCAGAAAAAACTGAATCAGGATATTCTGCACATGGCAGATATCCTGGGTATCTGAGATGAAGCGCCGCAGCAAGCTGTATAGCGGCAGGTCGCGAAAGACAGGCCTGCCCCCCGGAACCCTGGTGCACATCGGCGATGTGCCGGCTACCGGTACAGCCACCATCAGCAGCTTTGTTTATACCTCTCAGGACTTTCGGGAAGAACACCCGGAAATCCTTGAAAAGTGTGTCGAAGCTGCAGAGACAGCCGGGGTCAGGTGGATTAATATCGAGGGGATCCATGATCTGGAGCTGATCAAGCGCGTAGGTGACTGTTATGGGCTCCATCCCCTGGTGCTGGAAGACATCGTCAACACCAATCAACGACCAAAAATTGAGGATTACGGCGACTACATCTTCATTGTCGCCCGGATGATCGACCTTCATAAGGACCAGAGCATAGAGACTGAGCAGATCAGCCTGATCCTTGGCCGGGGATTTGTGCTCTCCTTTCAGGAAGGAGTTGAAGACGATGCGTTTGAACCGGTCCGGGAGCGTCTCCGCACTGGTCGGGGCCGCATCAGAGCCCTGGGCGCCGATTATCTGGCCTACTCCCTGATCGATGCCATTGTGGACAAGTACTTTACCGTGCTGGAAGGGATGGGCGAACTGGTGGAGGATCTGGAAGATGAACTGTCAGGTGACCCCTCTCATCTGGTTTTGCGAAGGATCATAGCACTCAAGAGGGAGATCATCTTTCTACGCAAGGGGGTCTGGCCGCTGCGCGAGGTGGCTTCTGCGCTGGAACGGGGCGAATCAAACCTGATAGACGCTGAAACCCGTATTTTCTTCCGCGACATCTACGATCACACCATCCAGGTTATCGATGGAGTGGAGACCTTTCGCGACCTGCTCTCGGGTATGTTGGACCTGTATCTTTCCAATACCGGCAACCGCACCAATGAGGTGATGAAATTTCTGACCGTGGTCGGCACCATCTTCATTCCATTGACATTTCTGGTGGGAGTCTACGGCATGAATTTCAAACATATGCCGGAACTGGAGTGGTACAACGGCTACTATGCCCTGTGGATATTCATGATTTTGATCACCGTGGGCATGATCGCCTATTTCAAAAAAAAGCGGTGGCTTTAGGTACATTTGCGAGGGGAAAATATGACGCGACTGATTCTGAAATGGGTGCTGAATTCCTTTGCCCTGTTCCTGGTTATGAAACTGGTCCCCGGTATCCAGATCGACCGTTTTCAGGATCTCCTGGCAGGAGCCCTGGTGATAGGTCTGTTAAACACCTTTCTCCGGCCCATTATCACCCTGCTGACCCTGCCGGTAACAGTGCTTACCCTCGGTCTGTTCACCCTGGTTATCAACGGGTTGATGTTCTTCCTGGCCGCGAATCTGGTAAGCGGATTTCATGTGACCGGTTTTTTTGCCTCTTTCGTGGCGGCACTGTTTTTCAGCCTGTTCAGCTTCATTCTCAACATGCTCTTTCGAACCGACAAGAGCTAACCGTACACGGAAAAACCTTTAGGGGTAAAAACTGAAGATAACAGGGCCTGTTTCTCGGCATTGCTGACGGCAACAGAGGGTATCTTTTTGGTGGCTGCCGCATCTTCGCCTTTAACTGCCGACGAAAGAGTCACAACGTCTTCAGGCAGGGTGATGGGAGCAGCGGTGGATCGAGGGTTCTCTTTACCGGCAAGGGCCTCTTTCTTGACAGAAGGGGAACGTACCTGGGTTACAACATCTGCAGGAGTCTGGCGGGGACTGTTGATGAGAGACGACATAAATCCGAATTCAGCTCCTATTTAAGTTCATTAAAATGTAAACCTATCCGAGAAAACTCGCAACATGTTTTCTCGGGATTGCATCCATATATGTTTTTACATTATAGACCAGCGAGGTATTTCCCATGACAATCAGATCCCTGCGCCTGCCGGTTGTTCTTTTGAGTGGCTTCATCATCCTGTCAAACCTCTCGGGCTGCGCCACGATCGACCAGAATATAGATCTGAATTACACCCGGTTTGACCGCTCTTTCGGACGCAACAGCGGCGATATTGTTGTCTCGCGGGTTGATGCGCAAAATATTTCCAAAAACAGCAGTGGTGAGTGGATCGTCGGTTCGCTCAACAATGTGCATGGTGTGCATCAGGCCGACATCCTCAGCGACCGCAGAGTCGATGATTGGATAACCGACGCGCTCCTGCTGGAGTTGAAACATGCCGGTTATACCGTAAGCTACATCGCCAAGATCCCTTCGAGCACAGGACTCGGCATACTTGTCAGCGAAATCAACTCATTGTTACGGGTCAATCAGGGCACGGTCAGCGCGGATGTCAGGCACGAACTGAAGTTCAACGTGGATATATTCCTGAACGGGTTCAAGACCAAGTCATTAACGGTGGCGTCCCGCAACAGCAAGACACTCCCTCTTACTACTTCAAAAGAAGAACAGGAGAAGATCATGCTCCAGTCGTTGCAGGATGCCGTACAGCAGGTCATTCCAGAAATCACCACCATTACCGGCCAGAAGTGAAATCCAGCCCACTTAACGCACGGGTCAGCCGAACCATACGTGAGCACAAGCTGTTCACTCCCGGCGACACGATCATCGTAGCGGTCTCAGGCGGGGCAGACTCCACTGCCCTGCTGGACCTGCTTGCCAACCTGCCTGAATTCTCGCCGCGCCTTGTGGCGGCGCATCTCAACCATTGTCTGCGCGGCACGGAATCGGACAGCGACGAGGAGTTCGTCCGCGGCCTGGCGGCACGCTATGACATCCCCATGGAGTCCCGGCGTATCGATGTCAAGAACATGGCCAAAAAACAGGGGCTCAACCTGGAGGATGCCGGGCGCCGGGCACGCCTGTCCTTCCTGAACGAGGTGCGTACACGTCGGCAGGCAACCGCAATCGCCCTGGCCCACCATGGCGACGACCAGGCCGAGACCGTTCTGATGCGCCTTCTGAGAGGTTCAGGCATGACCGGTCTCGCAGGCATGTCCTGCCAAAACGGTCACGGCATCATCCGCCCTTTGCTGAACATCAGCCGTGCCGAGATTGAAGAGCACCTGAAGCTGCGCGGGCTAAGTTACCGAGAGGATGCCAGCAACCAGGACACGTCCTTCCTGCGCAACCGCATCCGCCACGAACTGCTGCCGCTGCTGAAGCAATATAATCCCGCAATCCGGGAGCGCTTGACCGCCACAGCCGCGCTGCTTGCAGATGAAAACGAGCTTCTGAACCAGCTCACGGAGAAGATCGTGGTCCGTGCCTGCCGCTTCGATGGCGACACAGCTGTCTGCGACATCCGTATCCTGCAGGAAGAGCCGCTACCCTTGCGGAGGAGATTATTCCGTCAGGTACTCGGAAAACTGGCCGGCTCCCTTGACCACTTTTCAAACACGCATATCGCCTCCCTAGAACACCTTATTAATTCACCCCGGCCCAACGCGACCCTGAACCTGCCCCAGGGTGTGGTTGCGCTGCGGGAATATGATACGCTCAAGTTCCGGCTCCCACGTGCTGCCTCCGCTGCCATGGCATATGAACTCGCAATTGATAAACCGGGCCGTTACGAGCTCCCGGACGGCAGTTCCCTTACAGTGAAATTTGTCACTGTCCCGATAGATTTTTCAGATTCAGCAGCCGATATTGCCTGGTTCGATCTGGACAAGGCCCCCTTCCCCTGGCACGTGCGCACCTTCCGTGACGGAGATCGCATGGTCTTGCTCGGCATGACCGGCAGCAAGAAGGTCAAGGAGATCTTCATCAATGGCAAAATCCCCCTTCCCCAACGCAGGCAGATCCCCCTGGTGTTCTGCAACGACACCCTGATCTGGATCTGCGGTCTGCGCACCTCTCAGCTCGCCAGAGTGGACGGCTCATCGTCCCGCATCATCAGCGCGGTTTTCGCTGGCAAGTGACCCGAGCAGTGCCAATGCGTTATTATTCCTTTTTGCCATTCAAGATGATACTGGCAGGTGATTTTGCTCAGAAATCCAGCGGACTTTTCGGCTCTTTAACTGTCCTGACCGGGACGCAATGGGTATAGATCATGGTGGTCTTGAGGCTTGAGTGTCCAAGCAGGGTTTGAATCACCCGGATGTCGTAGCCAGGCTGGAGGCTGAAGGCTGAAGGTAAAGCAGCTAACCTTCCCTTAATGCTCGGATCAAGCCATTCAGAACTTTTTCGGTTTCGATAACCTTTGTTTCTATCTGTGAAGAATCCTGCCCATCCAAGAAACCTAATCGTACAGATAAGCTCAGCTGATAACGCAATTCTCTCAATGACCCAAAGGCAATGGTTAAAAATCTGAGATAATCCGCTTGGCTGTCACGTGCGCAGCCTTCTACGATATTTGAAGGGACTGAAACCGCAGCCCTCCGCATTTGAGATGTTAGACCATACAACTCTTCCTTTGGAAATTCCGCAGTAATTTTATAAATCAATAGCGCTACCTCGTCAGCCAGTTCAAATGCCTTCAGTTTTGTGTGATCGCGCATAGTTTTCCCTTCAGTCTTCAGCCTTCAGTCTAAACACCTGAACAAAACGCCTGATTCTGGGTTGTTGAGGCCACATTGCATTTAATCGCCAGATGGGTCAGATACTCTTTGACGTCGTCACCAGACAGTTCCTGTGGTCGTTTACTTTTCAAAAACCGCTGAAACTTGCGTGACCAGACAGCATAGGTTTTCAGCGTTTTGCGGGAATAATGACGGACCTTGATCTCTGCTGCCATGGCAGCAAGGACCTCATCCCACTCCGGTGAATCCGATTTTTCCTGATAACCAGCTTCGGAATAGAACGACCTGCGGGGCACATTGACGGAATGTTGTGTAGTTGCCGCTCGGATTTCGCCTGAATTATATGTCTCTTCTGCCTGAGATGATGAGATAGCTTCAGATGGTGTTTGCGCATATTTCAACATCTCGAAATAGAGCATAACAGCATTGTAAGCCCGGCGACATTGTTGCTCGGACTGCTTTTTTTCCCGTAATTTATCCAAAAACGAGCGAACATGGTGTGATTCTTCTTCATTGACACGATACTTTTCGCAAAAGTCGTGAAAATAACGAAGCCATTTCAGATAATCGTTGAAGTCTTCTTCTTGCACCCTGCGTTTCATAAGGTGTGACCGATAGCCTGAAACGACCTGCCCCGGAAGCTGTATCATCGCCTGTCCTTTACTTGAATATTTTAATTTACAGCCTACCAAAGTATGCGTATATTTTCGAGCGGATTTCCAATGTCTGCTTACTTTTCATATCTGAGAGGTTACGTCATCGATTAACGACAGGGCGAGTCTTATGCTGAAAGACATGAAAACATATAAGCATCTGAAACCTGGTCAGAAAGGGACACTCCGACTCATTGAGAAATACGGAGATGCACTTCTTTGCGTACGTTATCGATACGATGAAAAGCGATGCAGTCGAATCAAAACAGTTGAAATTATCGTGGAAGAGAGTCCAGTCAGTTCATCACACCATAAAGATGGTGATATAGTCCCGGTATTCGTCAGCTTTGAAGAAATTGAACTACGCGAGCAACTGCGAAGCATGCGAGCAAGATGGGATGCACAATCAAAAGTTTGGTTTGTGCCATACCGATTGATTCGCGGGACTCTACTCGAATCAAGAATCACTACACCGTAGTAGCATTGGCAAAGGAGCCTCATATAGGCATCTCAACCGGGGTCTTATATGAGGAACCTATATAGGGAAACCGTAGATGAACGAGTTGGACAGAAGGAAAAAAGATGGAACTAGATCTCCCCGAAAATCTTTGCGAGAAGACATGTGGTTTCCCTGAATATTCATACGGCGCGAACAAAGTCACTCTACTTCTTGCGGATGGCAGGCGCGTGCAGCATGTACTGCTGGCATGGGGAAGGACTATTGTGAAAATAGAGAACAAGATGATCGAGAAAAGCGAAGACCTCCCATTTTCAATCGAAGATATTACGGACGTGATTTCGGAAATACAGCTGTTCACCAAATAGGAGAGCGCAGACATGACGGAGAGCCAGGAAAATCAGATAACATTCCGAGGCGGGGTACGGAAGATACCGCACCCTATTCTTGACTCACGAAAGATTGGCGATCGAATACTGATCATTTACGACTACATGGATTATCCCTTAGAAAAGCAGGCTCGCAACCTTTTAGCGTATGACCAAGATGGAAATCAACTCTGGACTGCTGAACATCCAACAGACAAAAAAACTGATTGTTACGTGAAGTTCATTTCAGACGACCCTCTGTGGGTTTTGAATTTCGCTTCTTACGATTGCAGGATCGATATTAAGACAGGGAAATTGATCGACAAGGTGTTCACAAAATAAATGTCCAACCAGACGCTCGGACCATGACGCGGCAAACAACGCCGCGCAGGTCAAGCGCCACGACGTTGGACCATTAAATGAAAAGATAAGAAAGAACAATGGGCGATCCAATCTGGTTTCTTCTTATAGGCTCAGTTTCGATTTTGATTTCATGGATAATCAGAAAAATTGAGCCGATTATTTTACAGCTATTTCTCGCAGTAATACTCCCTGCAATATTATCAGTAGTTGCGGTGTGCATTCTTAACTGGCTGAGCCCTTCAACATCGGGAGAAGGGACATTAGGTTGGTCAATTATCTTGGCAGGAACATGGACAATGTGGGCTATTCCTACGTGTTTGACATCAGTAGCTTTTTTTCACTGGTGGCGAAGAAATTACGGACAAGATGAATCAAAGCGAAAAAATCAATGAAGACGAGAAGGCCGAAACATCAAGACTACCATCCCTTTCCGTAGCAGGTTTATTCCTCCCTGCAATGCTCTGGGGTGTCATTGGCGGTATGGTGGGTTTCATAGGCGGATTTTTCGGCCCGATTGTGTTTCAGCCGAGTTCACCGCAAGGTCCTTTGTTAGGCATTTTCATCACAGGGCCGCTTGGGGTCATAATCGGTTGCGTCTTTGGTGCGGTAAGAGCATTTCGCCGACGTTAAAAAGGAAGACATATATAACACTTGACCATTATACGCTTGGGACGTACATTATAATTATGCACACATTTATTGAATTGCACCCATTTGCAACGGTTCGCGACAAGTATCTGAATGATGACGAGTTCACCGTCTTTCAGCATTATCTTGTCGCTCATCCTGACGCTGGAGACGTTATCCCTCGTTCAGGCGGTTGCCGTAAACTGCGATGGGCAATGAGGGACGAGGGAAAAGAGGCGGTGTGCGTGTTATCTATTTCCTGCGGCTCAATTCAGGACAAATTGTGCTTGTTACAATATATGCAAAGAACGTACAGGAGAATATCGATCCCAACCTGCTAAAACGCCTCAAGGAGGTTTTTGAAAATGGCTAAACTATCCGAAAAAGAACTGGCTGAATGGGAAA
>JBGSQD010000137.1:0-16165 GCA_041738275.1 Geobacterales bacterium | reverse complement strand
CCAGCTTTTGGCCATCCACAACTCCGAACTGAGCAGAGTTACGGGCATGGTGGACGGCGCGGGATGCCCTTATAACCCCCTTGGAGGGCACGCAGCCGACATTAAGGCAGTCGCCACCCATCAGATGCCGCTCGATCAAGGCAACCTTTCCCCCCAATCCGGCGGCACCGGCAGCCGATATCAAACCGGCTGTGCCGGCACCGATTACCACAAGGTTATAACATGGCGCAGGCTCGGGATTGACCCAGTCTGAAGGGTGAACATTGGCGACCAGGGTTTCATTGTGCATATCATGGGGTAATACTTCAACATCCGCTGCCATGGTGTTTCTCCGTGATTTTAATTTTGACGGTGCGCAGCCTCTCTGTTCAAGTTCGTAAATCAAGCGTGATTCGTAAGGTCTCAAGACACTCTTTCATTGGGCGCTCATCCTTTTTGAGTCGGGACATCATGATGCCGCCCTCTATAGTGGCGATAATGTGTTTTGCCAAGGCTTCACTGCTGATGTCATTTCTGATTTGCCCTGATATCTGAGCCGCAACGACAACGGCTTCAACCCTGCTGATCCATTCATCAAAAACAGCATCGATCGCACCGGCAAATTCAGGGTCGGAGTCACTCATTTCCAGGGCGGTGTTGCCGAAAATACAGCCACCGACAAAACCGGTACCCAGGTGTTTCTCCAATGCGCTCCGAAAGAAATTATCAATACATGCACCGGGGTTTTCACCACCAAGAGCCTTTGTCAGAAAAGCCATGAATTCGGCAGTCGCTTCGCCTAGGACCTCACGTGCAATTTCATCCTTACCGGAGAAATGGAAATATATGCTTCCCTTCTGCATACCGGTTGCCGTGATCAAGTCATTGATCGTTGTAGCGTTAAAACCTTTGCTATTGAAGAGTTCTCGCGCCGCCTCAAGTATTTTCCCTCGAGTAATTTCGCCCTTGGTTTTCACATACTCCTCCAGTAAAACCGACCGTTTGGTTTATAATGGCATGGATTTTATGTATGTCAACATATCTTGGTGAATTAAGTGTACCGGGTGTGTGTGCCGAATGCTCTCCGCAGGTCTTCGCAAATTGCAGATGCGCGCCGCGTTAAGATCGCCATCGAACATGCTTGATCTGGGTTTGATGCGCTATCTGTCCGGTATGCCGGACGACATTGAATATGCCAGGGGGGATCGGCTTGCCATCTATCGCGGTGCCATGGCTGAACATTGTGGGACAGGAGATGCTGGTGTCGCAGCAGGGGAGCCTCTATTACTGGGATCGGCAGGCAAAAAGCAGTTCAAGTGGAATCAGTCGTCTCTG
The DNA here is from genome assembly GCA_041738275.1 of Geobacterales bacterium. GTDB lineage: Bacteria > Desulfobacterota > Desulfuromonadia > Geobacterales > Pseudopelobacteraceae > JACPFJ01. The sequence goes on along the minus strand of JBGSQD010000137.1, from coordinate 14,851 downwards.
TTGCTATGTTGTATCAGAATGGACATAGATGGACAACACAAAGAAAAAGCCCCTGATTTCTCAAGGGCTTTCGGTCTTGTCCGGATGGTGCCGGACTATTGTATGGTGGAGGTGGTGGGAATCGAACCCACGTCCGAAGAACCTACAATCTGAATTACTACACCGTTAGTCAGTTGCTCGATTTAACCGATTTTCTGCGCACCTGACAAGGCAGCTAATCAGCGGTCCCGTTGATTTCGGGTTGCGCTACGGGCGTCGCGCATCCCAATCCGGTAGTGAATGACGTCCCCGTTGTACCACCGGCATCTTCATTGGGGACGCCTATTAAGCAGCTAGTGCAATAGGAGTGTTATAATTGTCGGCAATTAAGCCGTTGCAGGTTTATTAAGGTCGGCCACCTGCCCCGACCCGGTGCAATCCAGAAAATCACTTCCCCGTCGAAACCTTTACACCCCCTGAAAAAATAAAGCTTTTCTTTGAATTTAGAACAGAACTAATCTTTGTTGCGTGACTTCATTACCTGCGAAAGCTCGCGTTGGGTATCCTTCTTCTTCAGGTCTTCCCGTTTGTCATACATCTTCTTGCCTTTGCCAAGCCCGATCTCAACCTTGACCAAGCCGTCCTTGAAGTACAGGCGCAAAGGAATTGCCGAGTAGCCCTGTTCCCTTATGCGGCCATACAGCTTGTCGATCTCCTTGCGATGCAATAACAGCTTACGATTGCGGTCAGGCTGATGATTCTGGCGGTTGCCGAAGTCATAGGGCGATATCGTAAGATTATGCAGGTAGGCCTCACCATCGCGTACCAGCATAAAAGATTCATTCAGGCTGGCCTTGCCGGCCCGCAGGGATTTTACCTCGGTTCCCTGAAGCACCATGCCGGCTTCAAACTTATCCTCTATAAAATAGTCATGATATGCTTTTTTGTTATTACAGATCAGTTTCTCACCCATTTCTATACAATACCAGATATCAGCTTGAAAGGGAATGAATAAGGCACAGCAGCCAAATAGCACAAATCTGCGACCAGTTTTGTCATGTTTGGCACCATTCAGGCCTTGACAATAAATCTGTGGGCGTCTATAAAAATAAAACACATATTCCTCGTTAGAATGAGGCGTTTGCACAAACACAGGCTGCTACCCAGAAACGTCGAAAGACGCCAATGCGGTTAACAGGTTTTGCCGGATTAAGGCTTAATCCAATGCAGCTGGTCCAAACCTACGTTGTGCACTGCTGAAAACCTACGAGTGGGGAATTTAGGCATGCTGTTTCAAAGGCCACGGTTCCCCGTGGCTTTTTTTGTTGTGCGTACTTAGAAGCGGAAAGGTGGTGGTAATCCAAATTGGACAGTCATAGTAGTGAATATCCGTTACCCATCCCGTCCTTATGACGGTTTCCTTTCAAAGTCACTTCCCCTTCTGCCTGCTTTGAATGGTGCCGTCCCATTGGGATGGGCACACAAGTTCAAAACAGGGAGTTCCTTAATTCCGGATTCTCTCCATTTTCGCACTATTCATTTTCACAGGACAGGTTTGTGTTATGTACCTGACCGGATTGGAGGGGGTGTACAATGTCACTCCAAAATATTCAAAATATGATTTCACAACACCGGCGTACGGAAATTATGAATGCCGGACAAGAAGGACCGAATTACGACCTGATGGCTAAGCAGCACATTACCGAGCTGCGCGATTTGCTTGCCAAACTTGACACAGCAGAAATCGTGGAAATTCTTGATGCACTTTCCCCGGATGATCTTCTCCTGGTCTGGGGACAGATTGACGAAAACCGGCTTGATGAGCTCCTTGATGATGTTTCAGATGCCACCCGCGATATCCTGGCCAGCCGGAGCAGTTACCTCGGATCAGCCTGTGTGGTAAACGCCTTTGAACTGGCTCATGGCCGTTTGACCCAGACGACGATTGAGTCTGTGGAAGATCTAGAGGGGGTCAAGCCAATATGGGTCGATTTGGTAGGGACCACCAAGTCTGACCGGAGCAAGATAGGACAATATTTTGGCCTGGAGTTCCCCGACCCGGAAGATCTCACCGACATCGAATCGAGCGCCCGTTTTTACGTTGAGGAGAACAGCGAGATTCATCTCCATTCCGATTTCTTGTTGGACAAGGAAGGAAAGTCGCGTAACGTCCCGGTGGCATTAATTCTTTTCAAGGACATCCTGTTTTCGGTGCGCGAGGAAGAACTGCCGGTCTTTCGGCTTCAACGCCTCCGGGCTCGCCACCAGATAGGTTCTGTCTCGGACGGAATGGATACGCTGCTTGATCTGTACGCAGCTGATGTTGAGTATTCCGCTGAATCACTGGAAGACATCTATTCCGAGCTCGGCAATGTGGGTAAAAAGGTGCTCAGTGAAAGCATGAGCGATGAAGATGCGGCGAAGACCCTGGCAGATATTGCCGAAGAAGAGGATCTGAACGGCCGAATCCGAAGAAATGTGCTGGACACCCGTCGTGCGCTTACCTTCCTGATTCGAAGGAAACTTCTATCCATTGAGCAACTTGAGGATGCCCAGCAGATATTAAGGGATATTGAATCACTGGACGGGCACACCGCTTTTCTGTTTGACAAGATCAACTTCCTGATGGACTCAACGGTCGGCTTCATCAACATCAACCAGAACCGGGTCATTTACCGTTTGACAGTGCTGAGCGTCATCTTCATGCCGCTCAATGTGATCGCAGGAATAGGCGGAATGTCTGAATTTTCGATGATGACCAAGAATATCCCCTGGCCAATTTCATACTTCATTTTTACGGTGGGGCTGTTTGCCGTTGCCTGGATTACCTACATTACTCTGCGGATGTTTGAGAAACGGAATCCGGCGAGACGCTGATCAGAGATTAACGATACGACAATGATTTTGGATGCAGCTTTTCAGCAAGCATCTGTGATTGAAATACAAAAATGCCCGCCGGGATTCCCGACGGGCATTTTAATTTATGCATCACCTGATATTTTCCAGAATTGATCGGAACCCCGGTTTTTTTGGCAGACACCACCAGCAGATTATAACGCCTAACCGCTTAGCCCGGAGGCCAGGAAAGGTTGCGGCCGGCCAGCAGGTGAAAATGGATATGAAATACCGACTGGCCGGCACCGGCGCCATTATTCTGAACCAGGCGGAAACCGGACTCGTCGACCCCCTTTTGCCGGGCGATTTCACCAGCTTTTCTGAAAACATACCCAACCACTTCGTCATCCTGGGCGGACATGTCGAGACTGTTGACAAAATGTTTTTTGGGAATGATCAGCAAATGGATCGGCGCCTGGGGGGTAATATCCTCGATGACCAGGATCTGGTCATCCTCAAACACCTTTTTTGAGGGGATTTCTCCGCGTATGATCTTGCAGAAAATACAATTTTCCATGTCATTCTCCTTCACTGTATCCTGAATCCGAAACACCTTCACGGATTCAGATGTATTTCAGGTATCTCCAGAAGAATCAGAAACTCACGGTTACCATCGGCACCGGTAATGGGCGACTCACACAGCCCGGCCACCGTGAGACCCATGTCACTTGCAGTCTGACGGATCCCGGCAACAACCTTTTCATGGGCGGCCGGATCACGGACAATTCCGCCCTTGCCGACCTCTCCCTTGCCGACCTCGAACTGCGGCTTGATCAGGGCGATAATGCGACCTCCCGGCCTTACCAGGGCGACGGTGGCAGGCAGCACCTTGGCCAGGGAGATGAATGAGGCGTCGATTACTGCCAGGTCAGGCACAGCGCCAAGCAACTCCGGCGTGAGGTAGCGGATGTTGGTCTTCTCCATGCTGACCACGCGTGGGTCCTGCTGCAGCTTCCAGGCCAGCTGGCCGTAGCCGACATCGACCGCAAAAACCCTGGCCGCTCCGGCCTGCAGCAGACAGTCGGTGAATCCGCCGGTGGAGGCGCCTACATCAAGGGCCACCAATCCGCTGACATCCACGGCAAATTCATCCAGCGCACGGCGCAGTTTGAGACCGCCCCGGCTGACATAGGGGAGCACATCGCCCTTGATGCGGATGTCGGCATCCAGAGGCACCTGCTGGCCGGCCTTGTTGACAGCGTGGTCACCCACCACCACCTGACCGGCCATGATCAAGGCCTGGGCCCGCTCTCGCGAAGGCGCCAGGCCCCGTTCTACCATCAGTTTGTCGAGGCGCTGCTTTTCAGCCATTAATCAACTAATTGGGACTTGGTGAATATGGAGCGCAGCCAGTATCCTTCAGCTTCGATATTCTCCCGGCCGCCTTCTTCGCGATCCACCAGGGTGACGATGCCCAGCACCTTCAGACCTTCTTCTTCGGCGCGCCGGACCGCCTTCATGGATGAGCCGCCGGTGGTGACAACGTCTTCAACGATGATGACCCTGGTTCCGGGTGGCAGGTTCTTGCGCCCTTCCAGCCACTGACCGGTGCCGTGCCCCTTGGGTTCCTTGCGGATGATAAAGGCGTGCAGCGGCTGGCCTGCCAGATAGGCGGCAATGGATGTTGCCGTGGCTATCGGGTCGGCTCCCAGGGTGATACCGCCAACCGCCTCGACCCCTTCCACGTCCTTGATGGCTTCGTAGAACAGTTTGCCGGTCAGAATCCCGCCGACCGCATGCAGGGTGGTCTGTTTGCCGTCGAAGTAGAAATCGCTCTCACGCCCAGAAGCCAGCTTTACCAGCCTTTTTTCGTAGGACAACTCCAGTATGATCTGTTTCAGTTTTTCCCGGTCACTCATATTTGCTCTGCTCCTCCTCAAAAAGTCCCATCTGCGGAATTTCCACAGGTTTGGGGAATGCAACCGGATAATCTCCGGCAAAACATGCTTTACAGAAATTGGTATTACCCAGCCCGACCGATTTCAACAGACCGTCCTCGGACAGGTAGCCCAGGGAATCGGCGGTGATATAGCGGCAGATCTCATCGATGGTGTGGGATGAGGAAATCAGCTCTTTGCGGTTGGGGGTGTCGATGCCGTAGTAACAGGGGTAGCTGGTGGGGGGGGACGAGATGCGCATATGCACCTCTTTGGCGCCGGCATGGCGTACCATCTTGACGATCTTGCGCGAGGTGGTGCCCCGCACTATGGAGTCGTCGATCACCACTACCCGCTTGCCTTCCAGGAGTTCGCGCACCGGGTTGAGCTTGATCTTTACCCCGAAGTGGCGAATGGCCTGAGCAGGCTCGATAAAGGTACGGCCCACATAGTGGTTACGGATCAACCCAAGCTCGAAGGGGATGCCCGATTCCTCGGCATAGCCCATGGCTGCCGGCACGCCGGAGTCCGGCACGGCGATAACGACATCGGCATCCACATGGTACTCGCGGGCCAGTTGCCGTCCCAGTTCCTTGCGGGTCATGTAGACATTCTTGCCGAAGATATAGGAATCCGGGCGGGCAAAGTAGACAAATTCGAAGATGCAGGGGGTCGGCTCGACCTTTTTGAAGGGAAACAGCGACTCGATGCCGCCGTCACTGTTGCAGACGATCATCTCGCCCGGCTCGATCTCTCGCACAAATTCAGCCTCGATCAGGTCAAGGGCGCAACTTTCAGAGGCCACCACCCACCCCTTACCCAGTTTGCCCAGGCAGAGCGGCCGGAAACCGTTGGGATCGCGCACGGCAATCATGCGGCTCTCGGTCAGGAACAGCAGGCAGTAGGCCCCCTTGATGCGCTTGAGCGCCTCGACGATACGGTCCACCAGCGAGGTTTGGCGGGCGATCGCCAGCAGATGGATGATGATCTCCGTATCCATGGTGGTCTGGAAGATGGAGCCGTAGGCCTCCAGTTCCGCCTTGAGCAGCTGGGCGTTGACCAGGTTGCCGTTGTGGGCCACGGCAATGGAGCCGCGGGAATAGTCCACCATGATCGGCTGGACATTCTTTTCCACCGAGGCGCCGGCAGTGGAATAGCGCACATGGCCGATGGCGGATCTGCCGGGCAGCTTCTTGAAGACATCCTGATTGCCGAACACGTCGGCCACCAATCCCATCCGTTTGTGGGCATGCAGGGTGTTCCCGTCGGATGAAACAATGCCGCAGCTTTCCTGCCCGCGATGCTGCAGGGCATAAAGACCGAGATAGGTCAGGTTGGATGCTTCAGGGTGATTATAAACGCCAAAAACACCGCATTCTTCTTGGGGACGGGACAAATTCATGAATTTAAGCTCCTTGAGCATGAAGACAACAGGTTATACCAGGTTCTTTCGCACATATTCCGCGGCGTTCTTATACAGGATCAGACCGTCACCTTCTTCCGGCAGCGCCTCGCGCGTCCAGCGGGGGTGCTGGGTGTAGTGGACAAAGGCTTCAGGGTGAGGCATCAGCCCCATCAGGCGTCCGGTAGGATCGCAGATGCCGGCAATGGCATTCTGTGAGCCGTTGGGATTGGCGGGAAACTCCATGGTCGGCACAGCATAGTCCGGCCCGCAGTATTTGAATACCGCCAGATGCTCCTGCTCGATACGGCCCAGGGTTGCATCCGAGTCGCACAGAAATTTGCCTTCGCCATGACGCATGGGCAGGTAGATGCCTTGCTCGATCCCCTTGGTAAAGATACTGGGCGAGGCCGGATCAATCTTCAGGTAGGTCCAGCGGTCCTGGAATCGACCGCAATCGTTGTGGGTGAGCGTCACCGACTGGGCCAGATAATCGCCGTCAAAACCGGGCAGCATGCCCATCTTTACCATCAGCTGAAAGCCGTTGCAGACCCCCAGGATCAGCTTGCCGGCGGTGATGAAGCGGGTAAACTGTGCCACCAGCTTCTCGTTGCTGCCTTCTACTGAGGCGTGCTTCAAGCGGTTGGCCTGGGCCTTGGCGCTCCCCAGGTCGTCGCCATCCAGAAAGCCGCCGGTAAGGTTGAGGAAATGGAAATCATCCAACCGGATCTCGCCGGACAGGATCTCGGCGATGTGGGCGATGACCACATCATCAAAGCCTCCCAGACGGCAGGCGTGGGCCGCCTCCATTTCGCAGTTGGTGCCATTGCCGGTTATGACGATTGCTCGTGTCTGTGCCATCTATTCCTATTCTCCTTCTATTTGGGAACCTATCTTACTAAATAGTGGACTATCTGTCCTTTAGAATATCTTTACTTATACCTGCCGCACTTCCAGTCGTAAGCCCTCAATCTTCTCAAAGTCACGACGGTTAGCGGTAATCACCGTGTAATCCAAGGAAATGGCTGTCGCTGCAATGATCAGATCGTGCGCTCCAACCGTAAAGCCTCGCTGTACCAGAGATGCCCAAATTCTGGCGTAGATGCGGGCAACTCCGATATCAAACGGAAACACTGGGATCATCTCGATCACTTTTTCCACAAAGGCCTGACGTCTGATTTTTCGTGTTTCCGTGTCGGCACGTTCGACTCCATGGAGAAGTTCGGCCACTGTTACCACGCTGATGCCGAACGGTTCATCTTCGCGACCAACCACCAGGCTCTCGACTGCCCCTCGGTTTCTTTCCAGTGCGATGATCTCGCTGGAGTCAAGCATCACTCCCATGACAGAGCCTCGGGCATTGCAGGCTGCAAATTTGCAGCTGCCATGACATCAGCCTCAAAGGCGGTATCGCTGCTGTCGAGATGGGGAAGGGTTTGCATAATCTTTCGCAGGTCAGCCAGGGTCGCGCCACTGCGGGCCGGTTCTACCGGAACCAGGGATGCGGCCGGTTTTCCGCCACGGATAACGGTATACCGGTCTCCACGGTATTTAATGTTGTTGAGCAGTTCCGAAAAATTTCTGACCGCCTCGGTTGAACTGATTGCTGTTTGCATAACAGCCTCCGTAAAATATGATAATCATATTTTACATTATTTGATGGCTCTGACAATATAATTACTGTCTATTTATGCGTTTTCCTGACAATAGGTATCAATAACCTGCAGAAATGCTTTCCCATATTTACGCAGTTTGTGTTCGCCGACACCGGTAATCGATAGCAGTTCTTGCTCGTAGCGTGGCCTGCTCTTGGCCATCTCCACCAGCGTGGCGTCGGAGAAGACCACGAAGGGGGGCACGGAGGCTGCATCCGCGATCTGCTTACGCAAGGCGCTCAACTCCTCGAACAGGGCGCGATGGGCACCCTCTCCGGCACCGCTTTTCCGCCGCGTTTTCTCCTCCACTACTGCCACATCCCGGGGCAGGCCAAGCGTGACCTGAACCTCACCCTTCAGCACTGGACGCGCGGCCGGGGAGAGACCAAGGGCGCCGAAACGGGAAAAATCCTGCACCAGATAACCGAGATGGATCAGCTGGCGAAAGATATTGTCCCACTCCACGGATGAAAGCTCGGCGCCGATGCCGTAGGTGGACAGCTCGTTATGGTGCAGATCCATGATCCTCTGCCCCTTTGCGCCGCGCAGTACGTCGATGACATGCCGGGCGCCGAAGCGCTCACCGACGCGATAGACGCAGGAAAGTGCTTTTCTGGCAAGCTCCGAGGCGTCGAAGCGTTGGGGAGGATCATTGCAGATATCGCAGTTGTCGCAGTCCTGATCGCGCTGGTCTCCGAAATAGGCCAACAGCGCCCGGCGGCGGCAGGTCAGCGCCTCGGCATAGGCCACCATGGCATTCAGCTTCTGCAGTTCGATCCGGATCCGTTCGGCATTGTCGCTGTTTTCGACCAGCTTCCGCGCGGTCATGACATCGCCCATGCCGAACAGCATCAGAGCCTCGGACGGCAGTCCGTCCCGCCCGGCACGCCCGGTTTCCTGATAATAACTCTCCACGCTCTTGGGCATGTCGTAATGAACGACATAGCGTATATTGGGTTTGTCTATCCCCATGCCGAAGGCCACGGTGGCCACGACGATGCGCAGGTCATCGCGCCGGAAGGCATCCTGTACCCGGCGGCGCTCCGCGTCGGGCAGACCGGCATGGTAGGCTGCAGCAGCAAATCCGGCTGCACGGAGGCGCTCGGCAACCTGATCCACCCTCTTGCGGCTAAGGGCATAGACGATGCCGGCCTCATCCTTCCGGCCTTTCAGGAATGCGCCAAGCTGGGCAAGTGGTTTCTGCTTGGGCATGACCGTGTAGGTGATGTTAGGGCGGTCGAAACCGGCCACATAAACCCTGGCCTGCTCGATCCCCAGCTGCCGAATGATGTCCTTACGGGTCTCGGGATCGGCCGTGGCGGTCATGGCCACCATCGGCACGCCGGGAAAAAGGGGGCGAACCCTGCCTAGCTGTGTATATTCGGGACGGAAATCATGCCCCCACTGGGAGATGCAGTGGGCCTCGTCTATGGCAAACAGTGCCAGCTTCATTGTTGCCAGCCGCTCCAGGAATTCGGGCTGCATCAGCCGCTCCGGCGCCACATAGAGCAGGTCCAGTTCATTGCTCGCCATCTGCCGCGAAACAGACCGGGCCTCATCGGTTGATAGGGACGAATTGAAGCAGGCCGCGCGCACTCCGTTGGCCAGCAGCGCATCGACCTGATCCTTCATCAGTGCGATCAGCGGTGAGACAACAATGGCAACACCGTCGCGGTGCAGGGCAGGGATCTGATAACAGAGCGACTTGCCGCCACCGGTCGGCATGACCAGGAAGACATCCTCTCCTGCCACCACACGTTCGATGACCTCCTGTTGGGGAGAGCGGAACTGGTGGAAACCGAAGACGGTTTTCAGGGTATGGTGGATGGTATCGGTCACATTCAAACGACTACAGTTCCCGCAGCGTACATTGCCAGGCTTCCTTCAGTTCGGCCAGATCGGCCCTGACAATGGTGTTACCTTCGATGGCCTCGATAGAAAGCACAGACTCCTCGGTTACCATACCGATCCTGGCGCAGCAGTCGTCCCCCATGGCAGACAGGAAGGCCTCGGCGTTTTCGGGTCGTACCGTAACCAGCAGGCGCGAGGCCGATTCGGAGAAGAGCAGCGCTGCATCGGCCCACTCTTCTTCTTCTCCATTCCAGGGGACGCGGGACAGGTCGATGGAGATGCCGAAACCGCCGGCAAAGGCCGACTCGGCTGCTGCTACTGCCAGGCCGCCGTCGGAAAGGTCATGGCATGAGGCCACAAGTCCCTGCAGGACCGCGCCGTGGTAGGCACGGTAGCGGGCATAGGCGCTGGCTGCATCAACCTTGGGCACCTTGTTGCCGACGAACCCTTTCATGGTCAGATATTCCGAAGCACCCAGCTCATTGGCGGTGCAGCCCAACAGAAAAACATAGTCGCCGGGGCGTTTGACATCCATGGTGACGGCTTTGCGGGCGTCTTCGATCTTGCCGATCACCGAGAAGAGCAGGGTGGGGGGGATGGAGATCTTGGTGGTGCCGTCATAGAAATCGTTCTTCATGGAGTCCTTGCCGGAGATGAGCGGCAGGTTGTAGATCATGCAGATGTCGTACAGCGACTGGTTGGAGCGGACCAGCTGGGCCATCTTGTAGGGGCCGTCCGGGGTCTTGTCCGACAGGACCGGGTCGCACCAGCAGAAGTTGTCCAGACCGGCCACCAGATCCAGCGAACCACCCACGGCCACGTAGTTGCGCAGCGCCTCGTCCACGGCATTGGCGGTCATGTGGTAGGTGTCGATGTCCGAGTAGCGCGGGCAGATGCCGTGGGCTGTCACCACCCCCTCGAAGGATTCCAGGATCGGCCGCACCACGGCCGCATCGGAAGGGCCGTCATTGGCCACACCGGTGAAGGGCTTGACCACCGAACCGCCCTGCACCTCATGGTCGTAGCGCCGCACCACCGACTCCTTGGAACAGATATTGAGCGCCGAGAGCAGCTGTTTCAGGTCGTCGGTGTAATCTTCATTCAGCTCCAGCACCGGTTCCGGGTGTTGCGGTGGAGTCCATTTGGCCGGCAGCTGCATGGGGGGCAGACCCTCGTGCATGAATTCCATCGGCAGCCAGGCCACGGTGCGCTCGTTATAAAGCATGTGGAACACGCCGCTGTCGGTGAACTCGCCCAGCACCGTGGCTTCCACACCAAAACGGGCGGCCATGGCCATGAATTCATCGATCCGCTCGGGCGGAACGGCCAGGGACATGCGCTCCTGGGCCTCGGAGATCAGGATCTCCCAGGGATTGAGACCTGGGTATTTCAGTGGCGCCTTGGCAAGGTCCATGCGGCAACCGCCGCACTCTCCGGCCATCTCGCCGATGGAGGACGACAGTCCGCCGGCGCCGTTGTCGGTGATGAAGCGGTAGAGACCTTTGTCACGGGCACGGATCAGGAAGTCGAACATCCGCTTCTGGGTGATCGGGTCACCGATCTGCACTGCCGTGACCGGGGAGTTTTCGTTCAGCTCCTCGGAGGAGAAGGTGGCGCCATGGATGCCGTCCTTGCCGATGCGGCCGCCGGTCATGACGATCAGGTCGCCCGGTTTTATGGATTTTTCATGGGCCGGCTGGCCGTTCAATTCGGCAGGCATCAGGCCGGCTGTACCGCAGAATACCAGCGGTTTGCCGGCGAAGCGCTCGTCAAAGACCAGCGAGCCGTTGACCGTGGGGATGCCGCTCTTGTTGCCGCCATGCTCTACCCCTTCCACAACCCCCTCGTAGATGCGGCGCGGGTGCAGCAGGCGCGACGGCAGCGGCTTGTCGTAGAACGGATCGGCAAAGCAGAACACATCGGTGTTGAAGATCAGCTTTGAGCCGATACCGGTGCCGAACGGGTCGCGGTTGACCCCGACGATTCCGGTCAGAGCCCCGCCGTAGGGATCCAGAGCCGATGGCGAGTTGTGGGTCTCGACCTTGAAGACCAGCGAGTGTGTGTCGTTGAACTTGATCACCCCGGCATTGTCCTTGAATACGGATAGGCAAAAATCGTTATCCCCCAGATTGGCGCGGACATCCTTCGTAGTACGCTGGATAAAGGACTTGAACAGTGATTTGATCTCCTGCTTGTTGCCCTGATCATCCTCGTACTGCACCGTGCCGGCAAAAATCTTGTGCTTGCAGTGCTCGGACCAGGTCTGGGCCAGACACTCCAGTTCCACGTCGGTCGGTCGGGCACCCAGGCCCATTTTTTTGCGACCTTCCAGAACCCTGGCATCGCGGTAGTGGGCCTGGATGATCTTCATTTCATCCAGGGTCAGGGCCAGCACACCGTCCTTGCTGATGCGCATCAGCTCCTCGTCGGCAACCTCCAGATCGATCTCCAGGACCTCGGCCTTGGTCTGGCCGGTCACCTTGGGGGCAATTGCCGGGAAGCCGCGCCTGGCCACGAACTCCGGGGCCGGCAGGACCGAGTAGCGTTGAATCAGGGTGTTGCAGAGCAGGCCGGTGGCGATTTTCTCCACATCAGCCAATGACAGTTTGCCTTTGAACAGGTACTGCACCGCGTAATAGACCCCCTCGCCGTCGGCAAAGGGTCGGCCGGTGAGGTAGCTGACCGCCTCGCGGGCAGTGCGCCCCACGTTGTCGGTCACTCCGGGGCGAAAACCGACCTCAACGCTAAAGTCGAATCCGGCAGCCAGGGGGCGATCAATACTCCAGACCTGGATAACCGGATCACTGAAAGGGCCGCTCGCCGCCTGCTCCAGTTCACCCGTTGAAAGGTCGGCATCGACTGTATAAACATCGATGGTGCGGACCTCGTCCACCGCCAGATGCAGGAAATGTTCGATCTCGCGCTTGATCCGTTCGCCGCGTGCATCGCGGACACCGTCTTTCAGTGCTATTTCTATTCTGTTGGGCATGTCAGTCCTGTCCTTTTTCCATTATCACCGTTCTGATGGGGAACGGTATCTCGATGCCGTTTTCATTGAAGCGGCGCAGTATCAACGTGTTAATCCTGTCTGTGGTTGCGAACACCTTTATGTACTCATCGACCCAGAAAAACAGGGACATGTTCAAGGCAGAATCGCCGAATGCGACAAAATAAGACTCCGGCAACGGATCGCGCAATACATCATCCACTTCCAGTGCCGTTGCCACCAGGACCGCCTTAACCTGCTCCACATCGCTGCCATAGGCTACTCCGATATTGATGCGTCCTTTGGCGCGGGTATCGGGAAAGGCCTGGTTGATCAGCATGGTATTGCATAGATCGGAGTTTGGGATGATCATCAACTGGTTGTCCAGGGTCTTGATCTTGGTGCTGCGCAGGCCGATGGCGGTCACATCACCGATCTGTCCACTCAACAGCTGGATTCGATCGCCGATTCGGAAGGGCTGATCCAACATCAGGGTGAAGCCGGAGATCATATTGGCCAGGGTGTCCTTGGCCGCCAGGCCGATGGCTAAAGAGCCGATGCCCAGGGCGGTAACTATCGAAAAGATATCATAATTAAAATGCTTGAGGATGATGATCAGCGCCGTACTCATCAGAAACAGCATGGCCAGCTTTTCGGCAATCGGAATCATGTTCCGCGAGATCAGCTCATCGCGGCCCTCCTGACGGCCTTTCACGTACCACTGCAGCAGTTCATCCAAAGCATGGTAAAACAGGTTGAATACGATGATAACCAGGGCAACGAAAAGAACTCCTGAAAACACCAGAACAAGCTTTTCATGCAACGGCAGAGAGCGGATAGCCAGATAGCACCCCAGCATGAACAGCAGACGTGAAACATGGGGGATGATCCGCTGCAGAATCCTGTCGTCCAGTTCGCTGTTGGTGAATGTCGCCAGGCGTTTCCCCCACTTGTTCAGGAAAAGCACCGCCACCTGTGCCACCATCCAGAAAACAGCCAGAATCAGCAGGGCGACCAGGATCTCCTTGGCCCAGAACAGGAGTGGTCCGTCGCCATCCTGTGGAAACAGCAATCTGTCAAGAATTAACTGCAGCACGTTATACACCGAAGACCCGTTTGAAGATGGTATCAACATGCTTGAGATGATAACTGAGATCGAATGATTCGCGGATCTTGTCCTCACCAAGCACCCCAACCACCTCCTGGTCCGCCAGCAGTTCCGTCTGGAAATCCGCCCCCTGCTCCCAGACCTTCATGGCATTGCGCTGGACCAGGCGATATGAATCTTCCCGTGAAACCCCGGCCTGGGTCAGATCCAGGAGAATCTTCTGGGAAAATACCAGTCCCTTCATCTGATTGAGGTTTCTGAGCATGTTCTCGGGGTAGACCACAAGATTGCTGATCAGCCCGTTCAGACGCCGCAGGGAGAAGTCCAGCGCCACCGTGGCGTCCGGTGCGATGTAGCGCTCGACCGAGGAATGGGAGATATCACGCTCATGCCACAGTGCCACGTTTTCCAGCGCCGGGATACAAAGGGAACGGATATAGCGGGCCTGGCCGGTCAGGTTTTCGGAGAGGATCGGGTTGCGCTTGTGCGGCATGGCCGACGACCCTTTCTGCCCCTTGCTGAAGAACTCCTCCGCTTCCAGCACTTCGGTGCGCTGCAGGTGGCGGATCTCCACGGCGATGCGCTCCATGGACGAGGCGACCAGGGCCAGGGCGCAGAAGTACTCGGCGTGGCGGTCCCGCGGGATAACCTGGGTCGAGACCGGTTCCGGCATGAGCCCCATTTTGGCGCAGACGTATTCCTCCACGTAGGGATCGATGTTGGCAAAGGTGCCGACCGCGCCGGAGATGGCGCCGGTGGCGATGTTTTCACGGGCAGCGGCCAGGCGGACCCGGTTGCGCTGCATCTCGGCATAAAATGAGGCCAGCTTGAGGCCGAAGGTGACGGGCTCGGCGTGGATGCCGTGGGAACGACCGATGCAGACCGTGTCCTTGTGCTCCAGCGCCCGTTTTTTGAGCGACTCCAGGACCATGTCCAGATCGGCCAGCAGTTCATCGGCGGCCTGTACCAGCTGCATGGACAGGCAGGTATCCAGGACATCGGAAGAGGTCATCCCCTGGTGGATAAAGCGCGCCTCGGGACCGACGTATTCGGCCACGGAGGTCAGGAAGGCGATCACGTCGTGCTTGACTTCAAGCT